>JAJZZA010000045.1 GCA_021797825.1 Bacillota bacterium
TACCCGGCGCGGATCGATCCCGATCCGGCGCCGACGGGGGCCGTCTCGCCCGCCGAAATCGCCGTCGGGGAACGGCTCGCCACCACCCCAAGGCCGATCCGGGCGGCCGGGCCACCCTTGACGCTCCCCGATGCGGTCCGGGCCAGGGCCAAACTCGGCGGGTTTCTGGGCCGGAACCGCGACGGCGAGCCCGGGGTGAAAACCTGCTGGCGGGGATATCGCCAATTGCCGTGGCGCTGTTGGTGGGACGCGGTGTCCCGGAACCCGTCGTAAGGTGCTGTCTCGGGCCTCACCCGTCGCGTGCCGCGACGGGGCTTGGGGATGCCCCGAAACACGGGTGCCCCAAGTTGTGACGATTCCGAGAACGCGCTCCCCTATAATTAACCCGCATGACAGGTTCCTATGCGCCGTCGCCGTTCGCCCCACTCTGGCAGGATATTCCTCCCTATGGGTAAAGATTAGATCTCTTTGTACGGGGTCACCCCGGCCGCCCATCGGTTTTTGTCGGGCTTGTTGGTCCCTGCCATCTCTGCCGGCTCTCTCGTTACCCTACAACCTTCGCGCCTCGCCCGCGGCCACCGGCCGCCCTTCGGCGCTTCGCCGGATATCGGTTATCGCCCCCCGCCGGTCCTTGGCTCCAAACACGGCGGTTCCTGCCACCAGCACCTCGGCGCCCGCCTCAAACACCGCGCGGCTGGTTGCGACCCCAATGCCCCCATCCACCTCGATCGGAACCTGACTGGCCCCTGCCTCGTCCAGCAGGTGGCGAAGCTTTCGCACTTTGCTGAGCATGGCGGGGATGAAAACCTGCCCGCCGAATCCCGGATTGACCGTCATCACTAACACGAGATCCACATCCTCGATGACCTGCTCGATGACCCCCAGCGGTGTGGACGGGTTCAACGCCAATCCGGCCAGGCAATTCCCTTGCCGAATCACTTGCAGCGCGCGATGCACATGGGGCGTTGCCTCCGCGTGAAGGCTAATCCGGTCGGCGCCTGCCTCGATAAAATCGCCTAAATACCGCTCCGGCTCCACAATCATCAGGTGCACGTCAATCGGCACGGTCGTATGCGGCCGTAGCGCCCGCACCGCATTGGGACCCATCGTGATATTGGGCACAAATCGACCGTCCATGACATCCACATGGATCCAATCGGCGCCGCCCTCCACCACGTCTACCACCTCGTCCCGCAGCCGGGAAAAATCGGCTGACAAGATCGATGGTGCAATAATCGCCTGTCGCTGACCCATGGCGATGCCTCCTTTGCCCAGTCGTCGCTCTCTTGGGTCCCGTTCCCGCCAGTCACGGACCAGCTACCCTGAAGGGGACCCACACCGTGTTCTTGGTCAAATCTAAATCAAACCCCTTCGAAAATCATCTCATCACGCACGCTGGTTAGGTGCAGTTGGGAAATCATGGCCGACACCAGAATACGGGAGACACTGACAGGATCATAGTGGATCTGGTTCAGGTGCTTGGCAACATGTTCACTCAACAGATGGCGGTCCGACACCATTTCAATCAGCGAATGGAGCGCCGCCCGGTTGGTCACGCCAAACAAGGAGGCAATCTCCATCTCCTCGCCGGTGATCTGATCGTGAAAGTGATCGGCCGTTACCAGACCTAGTTGTCCGGCTAGCGCCAGCCATTTTACCAGACGCCGTTTGGAGCCCTTTAGCAGTTCGGCGAAGCGCACCCGCACCGGTTCCGGATAATCCTCGCTGGGAGGGGTATCGGTGTCGGGCATGTAATGGATGACGATGTCCGCGAAGGCCTTTTGTGGTTCGATGTGCTGTTGCACATCCGACCGGCGCCGCTTGATTTCCGCCATTACTTCCTCCGGGGTATAGCCGCGGGCGCCCGAATCACGGCGTACTTTCCAGATCACTTGCAGTTGCGGATCGGTATCAAAATAGATGCGCAGGTCTAAAGCCGTCCGCAGGCTTTCCAGGTAGAGCGTGTGCAGTCCTTCCAGAATCACGATGTCTTTGGGCACGACCTCTTCCGGCTCGGCGAAGGTCCCGGTGGAATGGTCATAGACCGGTTTCATTACCGGGTATCCGTGCCGAAGTCTCCAAATGTGATCGACCAGCAGCCCCAGGTTGTTGGCCTTAAAAGGGTTCAGGGCGGTAACCCCGATCAAATTGCGCTCGTGTCGGTCAAGCGAGTGATAGTCGTCGAGACACGCCACCGTCACGCGTTCCGATCCCAGTAAATTGGCTAGCGCCTGGGCGTACGTCGACTTCCCGGCCCCGCTATCCCCGGCGATGCCGACAATCGTCACCCGCCGCTTTGATGCCATCTGGCGGTCACCTCCCACCCTCTCTATCTCGCGCCGTACTTGCGCACTCCGGCTGCGCCCGTTGACTCCGACCCATGAGATCCTCGGGACGGCCTCTTTAGTGGTGTCTCGTGCCGGACCCAAATACTTGCGGCGATCGTAGACCCTGTCATTTTGGCCTAGGATGTTCCGCATGGCCCGGGTCCCGTTCTCCTCATTTTCGCTGTCAATCTTGATCGGTTCGCCACGCCGAGCGCTGTCGCCGTGCGGATATCTGGCTTGGCATGCCGGAACCCCCGCCAGCCCAGAGGCCGCCGCGCGCCCGTGGATGGCACTCAGCCGGTCCCAGTGAAGTTGGGGCCGTTCCAGGTTCTGGCCGCGGGACGAGCCAGCGCGGCCACCCATTCATTCGCCGTCAGGTCGTCATTCGTACCGCCAATGCGCCTCAGTTCGCCTTGCAGGTCAATGCCCAGCCGATGGCACAAGTCTACCACTTGCCCGATCAGGGCGTTATTTTGCTCCACCGGCAGGCGCCAGGCGTCAATCTTCGAGCGGACCGCGTTCATCGCCCAGCCCCGATTAGGACCGGGGCCGAGATGGAACACCACCGGCACCGGTGCCGGTTCGGCAGCGGTTCGCGCTAAGCAGGACGCCCGTTCCAATCCCCTGGATTAAAGCGCACCGCGCTCATCACGAGGATAACCGGGGCCTTTTCTGCTTCCGCCGTTTCGACATTGGCCTGGACAAATTCCCGATTGTTGATGTTAACGTCCCCCACGGGTATCGAAGAAGCAAGGCGTCCTACTCTGCGCACTCCTCTCGCTTGTGTCTATCTGGGATGTCGCCCGAGACACGGCTTCGCCAGACTCGCCGGCAAAACCGCCGGAGGTAACGTCCAGGCGGCATGACCCATGCAAAGGACCTTAGGCAAAAACCGCTCCCCGTCAAACCGGCGAGACATACCCCAGGTTGGTCGCACACCATCCCGGCCTTCACTCGGTATGACCGCACGCCGTTTTACCTGGCAAACCCCTTGATCTAACAAATCGGCTCCGCGCCGTCTGGAGCGAAACAATCGTAGGGCCGTGACGCAGCCAAACGGAGGTTGGCCCTCGGGAGGATGGTATTCGCTCTAACACGCCCCTAGAATATGAATACCGTTATCCAAAACATATCTTGCTCTCGTGAGCACATTCACGATTTTTCCGTGAAATGCCAAACTCATGTCGTGACTGCACATAATACGATCGCGAATAGAATACGGGGGATTCATCCGTTCGCCCCCCAAAATGCCGGCACGCTCCTGACGGGGCTGCGCCTGGCGAACTCTCGGAACTTCTGTTGCCAGTTTCTGGTCTTCACCCTCATCTAGGAACGGAAAAACGAAACCGTCTGCGGCACACCATGCCACCATACCGTGCTGTTTGCTGGGGGGGTATGCGCCACCACCTGTCCTGCCGCCAAGACCCACCGCGGCAGCGGCATCAAACGGATCAAATCGGCTGGGCCCGGTACGTCATAAATCGCTAGATCGGCTCGCATACCCTCAGCCACGCCATAGTCTCGCAACTGCATCACCCGGGCACCCGCTGTGGTAACCGCCTGCCAAGCCGCGGGCAGTTCGTCGGATCCCGTAAGCTGTCCGATATGGGCCAGCATCGACGCGACGAACCACTGATTGCCGCTGCCCAGGGGATACCACGGGTCCATCACCGAGTCATGCCCGGCCGCGACGGTGACCCCTTCCGCCAGCAGTTCTTTGACCCGCGTCATGCCCCGCCGCTTACGGTAGGTGTCAAATCGCCCCTGCAAGACGATGTTGTCCAAAGGATTGGCCACAATATGAACCCCCGCCGCCTTCACCATCCGAATCAATTTGAACGCATACGGGTCGTTGTAGGAGGCCAGTGCCGTCGCATGACTGGCGGTGACGCGACCGCCGAGACCGTTCTGCCTGGTCAAATTAGCTACCGTTTCCAAAAACCGGGATTGGTCGTCGTCGGTTTCATCACAGTGAATATCTAGCGGTCGGCCGTACTTTCTGGCCAGCCCAAAGGCCAATTCCAGCTCCCGCAAACCATCTTCCCGAGTCCATTCGTAATGCGGGATCCCGCCCACCACATCTGCCCCCAGCCGAATCGCCTCCTCCAGCAGCTCGGGACCATCGGGAAAACAGTAGATGCCGTCTTGAGGAAACGCGACCAACTGCAAGGTGACGACAGCTTGGATCGCCTCCCGCACCTTCAACAACGCCCGCAGCGCGGTCAGATGGGGATCGCAGATGTCGACGTGGGACCGAATGTTGAGCACTCCGTGAGCCATATGCCATCGGATCACTTCCTCGGCCCGGCGGCAAATGTCGTCTTCGGTCAGATAAGGCTTGCGTTGGCTCCACCGCTCGATGCCTTCCAGCAATGTGCCGCTGCGGTTGGGCGCGGGAAACCCTTCCGTCAGCACGGCATCCAAGTGGATGTGCGGGTCCACCAACGCGGGCACCACCAGTCCGCCCGCCCCGTCCACCACTTGGCCGTGCGCACCCCGGTCGGCCCCGATTTCGGCAATTCGGCCATGACGGATGGTAATGGTCACCGGTTCCCGCCCGTCGCCGACCCGCACCTGGCGGATAACGGTCTCTGTCACCCAGCACCCCCCCATCGTGGTTTATCGTTGACGCCGATGCCAAGACGGCGCAACCCGGGCGGGTGGCGCCCGGGTTGGTTCGCTCTCCGCATCTGCTCCGGTGAAGGGAGGCTAAGCGCCTGCCCGCACCTGGTTGCCCTCCCAAAAATGCAAAGCCATGCGGAGCAGCAACAGGGTATCCAGCCGTCGCAGATCACAATGCAAGATCTCGGCGATTTTGTCGAGTCGATAGGTGACCGTGTTACGGTGGACATAAAGCCGTTTGGCGGTGACGGCCGGCTGACCGTCAGACTCCAGGAAGGTCCGCAGCGTGCCGTACAGTTCTTGGCTGTAGGGATCGCTGTTCAACAGCGGTCCCAGGGTCTGATGCGCCAGCGCCACCTGCGACGTCACGGGCATGCCTGAAAAGAGGTCGGCCAAGTCCCACGGGCGCCGGAACGCGACGCCGCCGTTCGGCGGATACGGGTAAGACTGAGCGTACGCCCAGGTTTCGCGAAACGCTTCGGGCAGGCTTAACGCGTCACCCGTCTGACTGTCGCTCAATACCATGGCCACCGGCCGGTCGACGATGGGTTGCACTTGGCGTTGCACATCACCCAGGAACTCGGCGATCTCGCGCCCCGAATCGGCCGTCTGCCCGACGTCAAAGAGGCTTAGCAGCGCCAAATCGGAACGAAAATGGGATCCCCGCAGCATTCGCAAGCGCGGGTGGCTCCTTAACGAGCGCTCCAGCACCGACAGTCCGGGGCGATCAGAGATAGCCGGAGGTGCCCCGATCGCCCGGCTGTCCCGCTCCTCGCCGATCCAGGACACCGCCAGGCGATAGCGACCCGGCATCCGCCAGCCATGATGCTCAAGCTCACGGGCAAAGCGGACCGTTTCCTGCGGATGGCGCATTTGCTCCCAGATCAACTCGGACAGTTCCGCCACTTCCAAGTTTAAACGCCATCCCAGCAGAGCCGCCGCCTGCTGAAACAACGGCACGCCATCCGAACGGATGGCGTCGTCCTCGGTTTCGGCATGGAGCCAACCGAACTCGTGATCGTGAAAGCGAACGGGAAAACGGTCTCCCTGACGGCTGGCCGCATAGCCATCGAGGACGACGCTCTCGCCGGCCGATGATTCCATGCTGATGGGGCACGGCAAGGCGCGGGACAGCTGCACGAACCACTCGGTTAGCGGCAAATCCTCGTGCATCAAGGTCGTCATAACTTGAGAACGCCGCATCCACTCAACCCAGTCCGAGGGCCTGCTGTCCAGCAGCAGGGGAAACAAGGCGTTCATTTGATCCGCCAAGGTGTGCTGAAACGGCAAGGCGATTAAGGGAAACCCGCTTTGCTCGGCCGATGCCGCCATGGCCGCGGGCACCGCATCCAAAAACCTGCCCAATTTGATGGCCAACCCGGCGCATCCTTTTGCAGCCAACCCGGCAATAATCTCCGGGCCTTGATCCAACCGGTCGCGGATCGCGTAGGCCGTGGTCAAAAGCAATTCGCCGGGTTTGACCCAATCGATGATGTCAGGCGCGTCCATCACGTTCACGGCTGTCACCCGTCGATCTATCCCTTGCCCACCCGCAATCACGCGGCTCTGAGAGAAGGGGTAAACCCCTAGCGCTTCCGCCACCGTCAGCGGCATACCGTCACCCTCCTCAATCTGTCGTCGGGCCGTTTGATGCACCGATTGGAAATCAGCCCAACATCACACTGCTATACACAATATCTTACAAAACAATCGCCTGATTGGCAATCTGCCTTACACTCTTATTGACTTGTTCGCCGCATAATTTCTCTAATCTGCCGAGATCTGCGAGTTGCCTTGGGTGTGTCCGACACTCATGGCAGATATGCCATAAGGCCGCGAGAGCTTTGGAACCTGTCTGACGACCAGCAGGAAAGCGCGTGCCGTCTCGTCCCGGCGGTTCCGATAAGCGTGTCGTATTATTCCCTGTACTCGTTTGGAGTCGCCGATGGTTTGACGCCGATGATTACCAGGTCTCTTCCACCCTGCAGACTTTAGGATCCGCCGCATCCATCCCATGGTCTTGACCGCCACTTTCTGTCGCCTTGCAATATATTTATTGGTAATATATCTTATATCCATCTAACGATGGTTGAGACCGTGCGGGGCAAGGAGGGGCCAACCATGTTCGTTGACGAGGGACTGCCGTTAACCGAGGGGTTTTTCTATATCTTACTGGTCCTATATTCAGCCCCGTCCCACGGATACGCCATTATGCAGCACGTTGAGCGCATGAGCGACAACCATGTTCGCATCGGGGCAGGCACCCTGTATACCGCGCTGGGCACATTGCTGAAAAAGGGTCTGATTCAAAGCACCCCGGCTCCGGAAGGAGCCGATCCCCGGCGCAAGATGTACGCAATCACAGAGGCGGGGCAATCGGTCTTGCGGTCGGAGGTCGAACGTCTGAAACACATGGCACGCACTGCGGAACCGATTCTGCGAACGGAGCGGAGATTCTGAGATGGAACACGTCGCACACCGACGCTTGGATATTTGGCTGACCTGGCAGCATGAACGCGAGGAGTGCCGGTTGGATCAGCTCTCTGAGAGGGGTGTGCACTTTGAGAAGCCCGGCTTCTTGTTCCCCCGGTTTCACCCCGATTCAGGAGCCCGCTATGTGTATCGCCTCGATTATCAGCCGCCTTTGCGGACACGGGACGCGGTGGCCGAGTATCGCGCGTTGTTTGCAGACGCCGGTTGGGAATACAAAGGGCGCTGCCAAGGATGGCAGTATTTTCGCAAGCCCTGGTCGCCCCAGGCCGTGGTTGACGTGTACACGGACCGTCAGTCGGTCCGCAACTGGTATCGCCGGATTCATCGGATGATTGGCGTGGTGCTGTTGGTAGAACTGTTCCTGGCCGGCTACGAAGTGGGTCTCATGCGGGCGGTGGCCCCGCATGTCTGGCGGTGGGCGTGGCCACTTTGGGGCTTCTGGGCCGGCTTGCTGGTCACTTTGGGATACGGGTTTTTCAAGATTCAGCAAAAGAGGCGAGGCAGTGCCTAGTGCCTCCGTCCGGGGCACGAATCAAACACTATCGTGGCGTCGGGTAATCCGGTGTGTACTCACTTTCGGAGCAAGCACAGCGACCTAACGCCTAGCGTCAAAATGGCTCAGGGATTGCGGAGGTGACGCCGATGACCGCGGCGGCGGCCGGGTATGGAAAACGGAACGACGTGCGCCTTGGTACCAGATGGCGATCGGTGGTTCCGGGGATGCCGACGTCGGACTGGACTCTCTTGCGGAGTGGGAATTGGCGTATCAACAGGATGTTGAGTTGGGCTGCATGGCGGCCGCTGGTATCGGCCAAACAATCGATGATCGCCTGTTTGCACGGCCCAAACTTCGGATAGGACCGTCCATGTCCAGCAATCGTTCACGACAAAACGCAACACTTCGTCCGCGCGCAGTATTGCAGCGTCTTCAGGGAGCGGCGGGAAGGATTCATTACCGGATTCGAGAGCGTTGCGAACGTGGCCGCGATCATGGCGATTGCGGTTATTGTTCGGGACGGGCGTCGTTCCGTGAATAGAGAAGACACGAGCGATCGGCTAGGTCTGCCCCAAGGTGCATATCGCCCCCGGTGGCGGACTGAGCACTTGCCCTTCGCGTTGTCAGATGGTGCCCGCCAGGTGACCTCTCATGGGAGACCCGGGAGCGGACCACGCGGACCATCGCCCTCGATTCCATGGCGGCTTGGCGTCTCCTTGGGATGATCGATGCGGTGCGGGGGGATCCGGGTCAATCCCCCTCCGGGGCCTTCTCGCCCGCCGAAATCGCCGTCTTGGAGCGCCTTCCTGCCACCCCGCAACCCGCCCGGCCTGCCGGACACCCGCTGACACGCCGTCCTGCGGTCCGGACCACAGCCAAGTTCGGCGGGTTTCTCGGCCGCAAGCACGATCGCGAGCCGGGGACCAAAACGTTGTGGCGCGGTGATCGGCGCTTGCAGTTGCGCGGTTGCCGGGAACAGGTGCGATCGCCCCGTTCCGCAGACCCCCCGGAAGGTCGCCCGTCGCGGGCCGCGACGGCCTCCGCGGGTACCCGGAATCTCCTCGCGCAGCGTGGCCGTCGCCATCCCTATAGAGCCCTTAAGCGGTGCTTGAGGGATCCTGTTCCCCCATCCGACCCACATACCGATCATCTTGGCCGCTTTGCCAATGCTGACGAATCGACCACCGCCGGACTGCCCGACCCCGCACGACGCCGCACAGATGGCGACTCGGAACGGAGCCCGCGCGCGATCATTTTCAAGCCTGAGTCATCGGGCAGCCGGTGCCGCGGCCGCTACCGCCGTCTTGCGCGCCCACGGTCCGTCTCCCACGCCGCTGCCAGCCCTCTTTTGCGCACCCAAAAAGGAACCCGCTCGTGGTCGGCAGCATGATCAACGATGGCCTGAAGGGCGATTGCAGAGCGCGGCGAAGTCGACCATCACTGTGCTTGGTCCCCGGCGCGGTGGCGCCGTACCAGTCTCTTCGGCCAACTGCCCGGGTAGACTCCGGGGGGATCGTCCAGTATAGCGCAACGGCAACCGCACTTACCGCTCAAACAGCGTGTCCACGACTTTTTCCCCGGTAATCGGCAGCGAACGCACGCGCGCCCCGCCCAGCGCCCGCGCCACCGCGTTAGCCACGGCGGGCGCCACCGGAGAGATCGCCGGCTCGCCGATTCCCCGTGCGTTAAGCGGGCCCTTGCCTTCGCCGGACTCGAGAATGAGCGCCCGTATGGGCGGAAGATCCGCCGCGGCCGGAATCAAATACTGTGCCAGAGTTCCGTTGAGACACTGCCCTTCGTGAAACAATACCTCTTCCGTCAACGCGTAACCGATTCCCTGCGCCACCCCGCCTTGAATTTGGCCTTCCACACTTAACGGATTGATGGCTCGACCGACATCATGACTGGCTACATATTGGAGAATCTGAACCTGACCCGTTTCCGGATCGATTTCGACGTCACAGCCGTGACAGCCGTAGGTAAAATCCGGAAATGTGCGCGCCGCCGTTCCCCGCCGGTTGTCGTAACCGGGTCCGCTCTCGGCAAAAAACGTTTCCAGAACCTCCAAGGCCACCCCGGCCTGGCGCGCCGCCGCCGCCACCTCGTGCCAGCGCGCGCTGCCGCGGGCGGTTCGTACACCCTGGGATTCGATCACAACCGTCTTGGCATCGCCCCCGCAGAGTGTCGCCGCGACTCGTTGAATTCGCTCGCGCAGGGACTCCGCGGCACGCACCGCAGCGTTGCCCGACATATAAAGCTGACGGGTGGCAAAAGTCCCGCCGGTTAGCGGGGTCAGCGCACTGTCGCCGAAGTGAACCGTCACCGCCTCCGGCAAAACGCCTAAGACCTCCGCCGCAATCTGGCCCAACACCGCCGCCTGGCCGCCTCCCACGTCGGTGACTCCCGCCCGCAGATGAAAGCTGCCGTCATTCTCCAATCCCATCCAGACCGCAGCCTGGTCGCCAAACCAGACCGTGCGGCCGTAAGGCTGCATGTTCATCGCGTATCCCCGGCCCACCAACAAGCCGGGCCGTGAAGGTTGCGGCTCCGGGCCCAGCGCCGCCTGCACCGCGTTCAGGGTTTCGGGCAGCCACACCGCCGTCTCAACCCGTTCTCCGGTGGCTAGCTCATCGCCCCGCTGCAAAAAATTCTTCCGCCGCAGTTCGAGCGGATCCATCCCCAGGGTTTCCGCCAGTTCATCCATAATCTGCTCGTAGGCAACCGCCGCTTGCATGGCGCCAAACCCGCGAAACGCGCTGGAGGGCACATTGTGCGTATAGCCGGCACGCGCCACCACCCGCGCCGCTAATACACGGTAGGGACCACTCGCGACCACCGCGGCGGCAAACAGCACACGCGGGGTCAAAAGCGCATAGGCGCCGGCATCAGCCAGAATATTAATGTCCACCGCCTCGAGCTTCCCGTCCCGGCTGGCGGCCACGGTGTATTGAAAGCGCATCGGGTGGCGCTTGGGACGGGCTTGCAGCGACTCCTGGCGCGACCACACCATGCGCACCGGTCGGCGCGTGTGAAACGCCGCCAAGGCCAGATACGGTTCGACCGTCATGTCCTCTTTGCCGCCGAAACCCCCTCCGACATATGGCGCGATAAGTCGCACCCGGCTGTGCGGCAGGTTCAGCATCCCGGCCAGGCGACGATAGTGCTCAATCACCTGGGTGGCCGCCCGAATCACAATGACCCCATCCGCCTCCAACCACGCCGAACCGGCTTCCGGTTCCAAGTAGGCATGGTCGACGAACTGCGTCGCATACTCCCGCTGGATGACCACCGGAGCTTGCGCCAGGACCTCCTCCACGTTGCCCTTGTTGACGTGCCATTGAACACAAAGATTGCCGCCCGGGTGAATCGGCGGTGCATCGTCTGCCAGTGCCAAACCCGGGTCAAAGACCGCGGGCAGCGGCTCATAGGTTACCTTGACCAACTGCGCCGCGGCGTCCGCCAGCACCGGCGATGCGGCCACCACCACCGCCAGCGGTTCGCCCACATAACGCACCTCGGTACTGGCCAGCACAGGCTGCGTAAACACCCCCCCGCCGGTTCCGCTGGGATCCTCCGCAAGAACATTGCACGGAACATCCCTCGCCGTCAGCACCGCGGCCACGCCCGGCAGCGCCTGCGCCGCCGCGATCGCAATCTCCGTTATCCGCGCGTGAGGGTAAAGGGAGCGCACCAACCGCGCGTGCAGCATGCCCGCCCCCTGTGTGTCCCCGCTATACGACACCAGGCCCGCCACCTTGGCCGCGACATCTTTTCGCGCGAACTTTTGACCCGTCGTCCCCCCAACCCCCGGTCCGCCTGCTATCCTTCTGCCGGCCATGTCGAAACCACCTCCGCAATAGCGTCAATGATGTGTTGATAGCCCGTGCACCGGCACAGATTGCCCGCTAAAGCGCGGCGGATGGAAGGGGAGTCGAAAGACCCGCCGCCCTTGACATAGGCATAAGCGGTAAGCAGCATGCCCGGCGTGCAATAGCCGCATTGGGCCGCCTCCCAGCGCACAAACGCCTCGGCCAACGCCTGCCGAAGTCCGTCGGCCGCCGCCGCCACCGTTTCGACGGTGCATCCCTCCGCTTGCCGGGCCAGTAACAGGCAGGAAGCCAGCGGCTCTCCATCCAGCAGCACCGTGCAAGCCCCGCAGACTCCTTCGCCGCATCCCGCTTTGACTTCAAAATGGCCCAGATTATCCCGCAGGTAGGCCGCCAAGGTGGCGTAATCGGCCATTTGCCCCCGCACCACCCGGCCGTTAAGCCGAAATTCCGTTTCCGTCATGACGCTCCCCTTGCCCTTTCCGCCTGGGCCAGGGCCCGACAGACCAACACCCTCGACAGATGCGTTCGGTACGCGGCACCGGCAAACGGGTCACCCACCGCCCGCACCTCGTCCGATACGCGTTCCCCGGCCGCATCCCAGAGCGGAGCCCCCGCCTTTTGGCCCTTCAGCCACGCTTCCAAATCCGCCAACCGAATGGGCATCTCGGCCGCGCCGCCTACGGCGATCGCCGCCCTGGCCACCCGCCCGGATCGAATCCAGAGTCTGGCGGCGACCGCAACCAAGGCGAAATCCCCTTCCCGCCGGGCTACTTCCACAAAGGCTTGCCCTTCCGCGGGTTCCCGGTGGGGAACCCTCACCCCCACCACCAGCTCTTGCGATCGCAACACCGTCAAGAGCGGCCCCAGCATCAGCGACGGGACGGTATACCGTTGACGCCCGTCCGGCGACACCACGTCGATCTCGGCATCGAGCGCCAAAAGCGCCGTCACCAATTCCGCTGCCGGATCCGCCTGGGCCACGCTGCCGCCCAGAGTTCCCCGCCGGCGAACCCGCGGGTTCCCTACCAGACTGGCTGCCTCCGCCAACAGCGGCGACGCGCGGCGCACGGTGGCGTGACGGGCCAAGGTGTCGTGCCGCGTCAGTGCGCCCACTGACAGCGCCGCGCGATCCTCGCCGATCGCCGCCAACTCGGCTATCGCATTGACGTCAATCAGGAGCCCTACGGAAGCCAGTTGCAGATTCAACATCGGCAGCAGGCTTTGCCCGCCGGCCAAAAATCGGGAGTCATCCCCGGCCCAGGCCACAGCCTCGGCAATCGATTGCGCCTTTTTGTAGACAAATGGCAACGGATACATTAGGTCCTGCCTCCCAACTGGTGAGCACGAACGGCTGCGGTGGCGGTTTTATCGAGCCCAGGACATCCCCTGCTGCAGGTCGGACAATGCGCTGGGCAGCCGACACCTGGCTACGCCCAAAACCGCGCCGGCGCTGCTCATGGCCGCCGTGTGGCAGGCAACCGCGCCCAAATCGGCGCGCCGCACGCCCAACGCCAGGGCGCTGCCAAATGGTCCGGCCCCCCGCCGGACGGCCACCGGCGGCACTGCCCGCTCCGGAACCGGGGCCGCGGTGGACCAGAGGGCGGGAGCGGCATGCGGAATACGCCCCCCCACACCCAGCACCTCCAGCACAAAGCTGTCGCCCATAACCGGCAGCGGATCGCCCTTTAACGCGTGATCCTGGGGACGCGGCGCAGGCACCGTGAGCCAGCGGCCAGGCCTTTCGGCCACCTGCACCCCAAACTCGCGCCCATTGGCGGCCGCCGCCACCACCACCCCGGGATCGCCCGCGCTTCGCCAGCGCGCCAGATAAAGCGCCGCCATCGCCATGGCCACGTTCAGAAACGTCATCGGATTGCGTTCCAAAAACTGGCAGGTCCTCCCTCCCCTGCCGCCCGGTCGCAACCCGGTCCGCACGGAGGCGAACAACGCGGCGGAAGCGGCGGACGAGCGCATGTGGAGTTCGTCGCCGCGGTTCAGTCCATGGGTTGCGAGATCCCATAGGGCAACCGGCGAACGAGCCAAGACCCCGCTGAGTTCGGCGGCAAATTCGTTGCTGAGCCAGTGTTGACGGTCAATCACCCCCAGATCCAGCGACCCAAAACGTAGGCTTGGTCCCGTGCCTTCGTTAATGGGTGCGAAGGACACATCTCCCGAGATGCGATCGCTCACCACCCAGACCGCCATGGAAGGGGACACCACGCCGGTTAAGGGAGCCACCAGGCCCGCCTCCCAATTGGATTGCACCCGCCACCGTCCCCGGTCCACGTACTGGACCAACATTGCGGCCAGTCCCGGCCCGCGGTGCCCCGCCGGCGTAGCCGCCAGTTCCCGGTACTCGGCCCGGCTGACCGCACCTTCCACGGTCAGCGCGGTCACCAAGGCTTGTTGCTGCGGGATATTCATCTCTGTCCAAGCGATGGGCGGTCCGGCATGGGTCAACGTGTGCCCCAAAGGCAGCATTTCGGCCGCTGTGCCGACTCCCACCAAGACGGGAGTCAGTTTGTCCTCCTCGATGGCCGCCTCAGACAACCTCCGTCACGCCTTTCGGACCCACCGCCCGCACTTCGCCCGCACGCACGGTGTAAAGCGGAATGACCCGCTGGGTGCCCGGACGTTCGGCTCCCCAGGGATCACGAAACCGAAAGGCGCCCGACTCCACCTCAAAGATGCTGAGATCCGCCTCATCTCCGGGGCGGAGCCGGCCAAGCCGGCTACCCAGGCCGAGCGCTTCCGCCGGATTTTGCGTGACCATGGCGACGAGTTCGGACAGCGTAAACCCCAACGCCAGCATCCGCGACATGGCTCCGGCCAAACCGTAGGTGGCTTCCAGACTGTGCGGCTGCCCAAACGCGGCATGCACGTCGCTCGATAAAATGCTGGGGCGCACCCCTTGGTCCAAAACCCGCTCGGCGACCGCGAAAGAGAAATGCTCCCCGTACCCCACGTCCAAACGCAAACCCGCCGTCACGGCGTCACGCACTTCGGGATGGACTGTGCCGGCGGTCGACAAGATCCCGCCGGGATGGCCGGTAAAGCAGTGGGTCAAAATATCCCCCGCGTCAAGATAGCGCAAGGCCTCGGGAATCACCCGATCAGGGTCGGGCAGACGGGTTTCGTCCGCGGGTATCAGCCGGCCGGTGTGCACATAAACCGGCAGTCCGGCTCCGCGCCCGATTTGCTTGGCCAATTCCAACACGCGGTAGCCCCAGCGCGAGACGCCGCCCATTTCGGCGTGGGTCTTGATGCCCCGTATCACCTGCGGGTAGTCCGCAATCATTTTGAGCGCGAACTCCACGTCCACCGTCTCGGGACTGTGTAGCGGAGGAAGCATGGAGCCTTTTATCGTGCCGACCAACCCGACATTTAAGAAGGCCAGAACCCGGGTGCGGGCGGTGCGGACCATGAACTGATAGAAACCCGGAAACGTCAGGGCCCCCGCGCTCCCCTGGTCCACCACCGTGGTGGTTCCCGACCCGATGCCGATGTCGTCCGGAAAAGTCCCGTAATCCGTGCTGTAAGCAAAGCAGTGGACATGGAAATCAATCCACCCCGGGCTAACCCAGCTGCCTGCCAGCGACACCCGTTCGCGTGCCGGTTCGCCTCCCAAAGCGGACGCAATCCGCGCAATCCGCCCATCGGAAATGGCAATGTCGGCCACCTCGTCCAAACCGTCCCCAGGGCTGACAATTCGCCCGCCTAGCAGCACAAGATCGTACATGATATTCCTGCCTTTCAATGTTTGTCCGGTTTTTATAAAACCTAACACACTTAGCGGAACAATTGTAGATGACGCGACACTTCTGTCATCGCTAACAAACCGTAACCCCTGACTTGTCCAAGATGCCATTCCTTTTTGTCATAACTGGGACTATACTTTACAGAACTCTCCGTCTGCGTCATGCTTGCAGCCATGACCCCGCCAACGCTTTAATCCCCGCCGCCAGCGGGCTGACCGAAGAAAGGATGGTCTCCGATGACCGGTGCGGATCTGGTGCTAAGCTTTCTCGAACAAACAGGCATCCGGCACCTGTTCGGCAACCCTGGCACCACCGAACTTCCCTTGATGGCAGCCCTCCCCCGCTTCCCACTCCTGATCTACCACCCGGTCCTGCAGGAAAGCGTCGCGGTCAGCATGGCCGACGGTTATGCGCAATCCGCGCGCCAGCTCGCCGCGGTCTTACTGCACGCCACCGGCGGGGTAGCCAATGGGCTCGGCCTGTTGTACAACGCCGCCCGCGCCGGCACCCCCCTTTTGGTCGTCGCGGGACAGCAATCGCGTTCCCTGGCGTTGCAAGAGGGATTTCTGCATTCCGACATGGAGACCTGGCTGCGACCGCTGGTTAAATGGGCCGTCGAAGTGAGGACGCCGGATGATCTGCTGCGGGCACTGCGCCGGGCCGTCCACACCGCCGTCGCCGCACCCTCGGGCCCGGTCGCGGTCATCATCCCGGTCGACTTGCTGGCCGCGGCGGTTCCCCCGCCGTTGGCGCGAGACCTGGTTGCGGTGCCTTGCCGCATGCCCGAAGAGGCCTCGGACAACACGCTTGCCGCCCTGGCGCACGTGTTGTCGGAGGCTCGGCGCCCGGCCGTTTTGGCCGGCGACCACATCGCCCGGGAGACAGGGGGGCCCGCCGCGTTGACCCGATTGCTGGATCGCACCGGATGGCCGTTATGGTTGGAATCCTATCCCACCCGTGCCATCTATCCCGCCAACGGCCCGGCCTTGGCCGGCATTCTCCCCCGCACCCCGGGTGCCGTCGCCCAGGCCTTGGCTCCGTATGACCTGGTGGTTGCGGTGGGAGCCCGCCTGTTCGAACCCTTTCTTGACGACGGCGGCACCCCCCTGCCGGCGGGCACCCGGCTGGTGGCGTTGGATCAGGCTTCGGAGGAGATCGGACGCCATGTGCCGATCACCATCGGATACGCGGGGCCGCTGGCCCCGTTGCTGGATCGTCTGCGCCCGCTGCTGCAAGCGGGATCGCGCACCGACACGCTGGGACTCCGTCCGCATCCCCTCTGGGCGGCGCTGGGTGCCGGGCTGAGCCCCGATACGATTATCGTCGAAGAGGCCATCTCCTGGCGCCTGCCAATCCTGGCCAGCCTGCCGCGTCCGCTTCCCGACACCCTTTACGGGCAAAAAGGCGGTACAATAGGATGGGCGCTGGGGGCGGCGCTGGGGATCTCGCTGGCTCGGCCTGGACAACCCATCCTGGCCATCATCGGCGACGGAAGTTTTCTGATGGCGGTGCAAGGCTTGTGGAATGCGGCCCGCCTCAAGACGCCCGTTACCTATCTGGTGCTCGACAATGCTGGCTACGGGATTCTTCGGCAGGTCGCCGCGACCTTCTACCCGGACGCACCCGCAACCGGCCTGGAGATCTCAGGCGTCACCTGGCCGGCCTTGTGTGATGCCTTTGGCATCCCGTTCGCCGACGTCGCCGGGGACCGTCTGGCCGCAGCCGTAAGCGAGGCGCTCGCCCAGCGGACTCCGCATGTGCTGCGTCTGAAAGTGTCCGACCCGTAACGGCCCCCGCGCGGCGGCCCCACCGGCATCCAAATCAGGGGATCCCGGTCGTTTCCTCGGCTTCTCGCAGGATCTCACGGGCCTCGGCGAATACCGCGCGCAGCATCTCCCGCGTCAGCCGCCCGGTTTGGGTGTTCTGCCGGCTGGGGTGATACGACCCCAACAGCGTGATCGGGCCGGGCATTTCATAGCGCACGCCATGGCCAAAACGCCAGCGGCTCGAAGCCGCGCCTTGGCCCCGCGCCAGCCGCGAAACCGCGTCAAAAGCAATCCGGCCCAGCGCTACCAACACCCGCGGTTGCAACGAGGCCACTTCTTCGGCCAAAAACCCGGCGCAGTTGCGGATTTCTTCCGCGGCTGGACGGTTCGCGGGAGGCGCACAGCGCACCGCGGCCGTAATCCACGCATTTCGCAAGACCAGTCCGTCGTCATCCCTAAGACTGGTCGGCTGATTGGCGAATCCCGCCTCGTAGAGCTCCCGTACAAGCCAGTCCGCCGAGTCGTCGCCGGTAAACATCCGGCCCGTCCGGTTTCCGCCGTGGGCGGCGGGAGCTAGTCCCACCACCAGCAGGCGGGCGCCAGGATCGCCAAATCCCGGCAAGGGTCGGCCCCAATAGGTCTCCTGGCGGTGCCTTCGCACCCGCACCCGGGCAACCTCTTCGCGCCACTTGACCAAACGGGGACAGGCCCGGCAAAGGACAATCCGCTCGCCGATCTCCGTCAACTGTGGCAACTGCGCCGCCATCGTCCACTCGCCTCCGGGCTATTTTGTCACGACCTCTGCGAGTCTAATCCCCGCAGGATTCTCATTACCCCAGGCGGCGGGCCCCGCCCACGAACCCACAGTTCATCTTGCCGATTCTGCGCGAAACCGCCATTCCTCCGACAATCGCCGGACGCATCGCTCTGTCGGCCACCGCGATGGCACCGGTTCGGTCAATCTGCGGCCCATCGCTGTTGGCGACACGATCCCGTTCCTCGAGCTGAACTCGACCCCGTATGTACGACCCGGCCAGGAGATCCCCTGGTCTGCGCTAGTCCATGAGGATCCCACCGTGGGAAGTCGTCGATGCCGACCCGACCCCCGGCAGTCCCTCTTAGGGGAAGCCGGCCACCGTTCCCCGACGGGGTGGCTGCAAGGGACGCGCGCTGTCCCTTCGCGGCTCGCCGAGCCACCTGAGAGGACGCGGCAGGCAGACGGAATCCGTCGGCAGGCCATCACCTTGTGGGGACAGCAGCGTGACCAAGATCGCCTGCGTGTCCATCTTGCGGATGCTAGGACCGCGGAAGGCCCCGCCCATCTGGGGTCACGCCAGCACCGGGTCAAAACACGGCCCCTGGGCGCCGATGAGGCCGGGCACGACCCATCCATCGCTTTTCGCGGCATGGCTGGCGTCACGCCGGCCGGCATGCATAGCCAGCAGGTGTCCCTCGGCAAGACCACGTTCCGCATCCTCCAGATGGACCGGGCTCCCTCGCCCCGCCGTCTCCGCCCTCGTTACGGCCCCCTCAGTCGGTTGGACCCGACGCCGTGCCGAGGCTGACCGGCCATCGCCCCAGCCGACCGCTTGTCCCGTTATTGCACGCGGTCTTCGGTTTCGGGATCGAACAGGTGCAGTGTATCGGGATCCAACCGCAGCGCCACCTGGTCTCCCGCCCGTCCCGGCCAGGCGTTATCCTCCCGCACCGTAACTTGGGTTCCCTCCAGGTCGCAATAGAGCAGCTTCTCATGGCCCATCGGCTCCACCACCCGCACCGACGCGGTAAGATGCGGTCCGTCTTCAGGCGGGCGCACCGTGATGTCCTCGGGACGAACCCCGACGGTCACGGATTTCCCGGTCAGCCGCTCTAGCGCATCGCCTAGCGGCCCCGTTACCGGCACCGTTTGACCCCCGATTTTCACCATCCGGATCCCGTTGACATCGGCCACCGTCCCGGACAGCAGGTTCATCGCGGGGGTTCCCACGAAGGTCGCCACAAACTGGTTGGCCGGGTTGCGGTAAATGGCCTCCGGGCTGTCGACTTGCTGCACTTTCCCGTCGCGCATTACCACGATGCGGGTCCCCAGCGTCATGGCTTCGGTTTGGTCGTGGGTCACGTACAAAGTGGTAGTGCCGAGTCGCTGGTGAAGGCCCTTCAGTTCAACCCGCGTCTGGTCGCGCAAGCGGGCATCGAGGTTGGAGAGCGGCTCATCCATCAAAAACGCCGCAGGTTCCCGCACGATGGCCCGTCCCAACGCGACCCGCTGGCGCTGTCCACCGGACAGTTCCCGCGGTTTTCGCTGCAGATAGGGTTGCAGACCCAAAATTTCGGCGGCCGCCTTGACCCGTCGCTCAATGTCGCTGCGCGGTGTCTTGCGGAGTTTTAAACCAAAAGCCATGTTCTCGAACACGCTCATATGCGGATAAAGGGCATAGTTTTGAAATACCATTGCAATATCACGATCTTTGGGGGGTTCCTCGGTCACTTCCCGGTTTCCAATCATAATGCGTCCAGCGGTGACTTCCTCGAGTCCCGCGACCATGCGGAGCGTCGTCGTTTTTCCGCAACCCGATGGTCCTAGGAGAACCAAGAATTCCCCGTTGTCGATTGCGAGATTTACTTCATGCACCGCTGTCACCCCGCCATATTGCTTGGTGACATGTTCAAGCGTCACGCTTGCCATGATACCCTCCCTTTGGCCTTTCACGACCCTTTGCGTTTTTTTCGTCCCTCATCTCCCGACTGGAAAGCCGCCACCGCATGCCTCGGCCGCCTGCCAGAAAACCGAAACGATGGTCAATTCGTTGTCACTATACTGCCCGCGTTGTCAGCCAATCAAGTAGACAACCACATTCTCTCGGTTTTGCAGCGATTTCACGGCCAGGGGCGTCCTCACCCGGCCGGCCGCGCCACCCCCCCGGGGTATGAACCCCGCAGGCGCCCTGGGTGACGATCTGCCTACCATTTTTTATAGGGCAAAAACTTTCCGTCCAGGGTTAACACCACACGATCGCCTGCGGGGTCGGGCTTGCGGGCGATATCCATCCGAAAGTCGATGGCGCTCATGATGCCGTCGCCAAATTTCTCATGGACAATCGCCTTAATGGCATCGCCGTACACCAACACAATTTCGTACAGGCGGTACACCGTGGGATCGCGCGGCACTGCCTTCATCGCGCCGCCGCGATGCGGTACTTCGGTCAGCACCGCCACGATGCCCGCCGGCAAATCCAGCAAAGCCGCCAGCCGCTCTGCTTCGTCGGCGGCAAACGGCGCCTGACCATAACAGGCGGCTGCCGTCCACACGTCTGAGCGGCCTACCGCCTCCGCCAGTTGGCTCCAGGTCTTTTGGTGATAACGCTTAGCCTCCAAGATGGCCAGCGTTGCCTCTTCTCTCGTCATCGTCCCCTCGCTTTCCTGGCGCTGTCGCCTGTCGTCGCCGATGACCCCCGTCCCTCTCGCCCGCTAGCCCTCGAGCGTCCTCCACAGCCAGTCAAAAAATGCCTTCACGTCAACCTCGACCGCCACCCGCGTCACGGGAAACCCCTCCACCCGGGTCATGGCTCCCCGGCGCTCCGGGTCCCTGCATTCCACCCGCAGGGGAACATCTTGCCACCGGAAAAACTCCGGGTGGGCCACCGCCGCCACCGCCAGCACATCGTGCACCGGCATGCCACCGGCGTTGGCTGACGGTTCGTGCCCGCCAAAAAACCTAAACAGCCCAAACAGCATGGCGCCTACCTCCCCCGGCAGGCGCAGAAATCGGTCGATGTCGCCATGCGCTAACAAGGCTTTTAGCGTCACGTCCAAACCCACCATGGCCACCGGCAGCCCCGACGACAGCACCAGTGCGGTCGCTTCGGGATCAACATAGGTGTTAAACTCGGCGTAGGGCGTAACATTGCCGGCGCCCAGCGATCCCCCCATGAAGGTAATCTGCTTGAGCTGCCGCTTGCGGTGCGGGTGCCCCAGCAGAAAAGCCGCGACGTTGGTAAGCGGCCCCGTTGCCACCCAGTCCACGGGATCCGGTTCCGCAGCCAAACGGTGATCAAGCCACTCCATCGCCCCCATCCCGTCATCTGGGGAGGGTTCGGGCTCTGGTTGAAAATGGTAACCATCCAACCCGCTGGCCCCATGCACCTGTTCTGCCGTAACCAAGCGCCGCAGCAACGGTTGGTCATATCCGCGCCGGACCGCCACCTCGGTGCGTCCAGCCACGCGCAACACCCGCCGCGCGTTCAAAAAGGTGAGCTCTCCCCGCTGGTTCCCCGCCACTGTCGTCACCCCGCGGACCGTCACCGCACGAAGCGCCGCCAGCAACGCCAACGCGTCGTCGTGCCCAGGATCCATGTCGAGATATACGGGGCGGGGCAATCGGCCAGACGTCATCTGGATTTCTTCCCTTCGTTTTCTCGCCATCCCTCTTTCCGGCCGGACCCCAAACGCCCGCGGATGCCGCTTAACCGCATGGCCCGGATGGGGGTGGTTCCGAAAACGGCACCGCCGGACCCGTCCCGGTGGACACCCCGGCGATCAGCATCCGCAGTTTAAGGATAGCCCGGGCCGGGCCTCAGTGCCAGCCCGATTTCGCAACCCTGCCACGCTTATCGCTCAGCGGGACAGAAGGCGCCCGGTGGCGCCAATGCCCTCGGGCCGTCCCTCGGCGCCGGCGTCAGCACCGGCGCCCCTCTTCGCATTCCAACACCTGGCCGTAACTGCGCAGGCGGCGATGAATCCGGTCTCCCAACGTGTCTTCGGCACCCCCGGCAGACGGCGCCAACCGCCCCCCGGTCAGGATAGCCATACCCTCGTCAACCGTGTCGATTGCCCATACATGAAACTGGCCGCCGCGCACGGCATCCACCACGTCCACCGCCAGCATCAATTGGTGGACATTGCGGCGTGGGATAATGACGCCCTGGCTGCCTGACAGCCCTTGCGCGCGGCAGACCCGAAAGAATCCCTCGACCTTTTCATTCACCCCGCCAATCGGCTGCACTTCGCCCTTTTGGTTGACCGACCCGGTGACCGCGATCCCTTGGTTGATCGGGGCGTCGGCCAACTCCGACATCAGCGCATATAGCTCCGCGCTGGACGCACTGTCTCCGTCTATTTCCTCGTACTGTTGCTCAAAGGCGAGACTGGCGCCTAATGTCAAAGGTTGATCCTGGGCAAACCGCCCGGCAAAAAATGCCGACAGGACCAGCACGCCTTTGTCGTGCAGACGACCGGACAAGCGGGTCTGCCGTTCGATATTGGCGATGCCGCTGCGGCTGGCATAGCAGCGGGCGGTGATGCGGACGGGACGTCCAAACACCGCGTCGCCAAAATTGAGCACGGCCAACCCATTGACTTGGCCGCTGACAACGCCCTCGGTGTCGACCATTAAAGAACCCTCCGTCATCATGTGGCGAATCCGTTCCTCGATGGCCGCCCCCCGCACGCTGCGCTCACCCAGGGCGCGGTTGACCACGGCGCCGGTAATCTTGCCGAGGCCTTCTGCCCGGGCCCAAACCGCGGCCTCCGCCATCAAATCCAGCACTTCCCCAAAACGGGTGGACAGACGGTCGCGATCTTCGGCCAGCCGGGTGCTCCATTCCGCCAAACGCGCCACGGCATCCGGGTCCAATGGCATACCCTCGTCACGGAGGGCCACCGTTTGCACCAGAGACCCAAAATGCCGGATGTTTTCGGCCGTGGCCAGCATGTCCGGTTCGAATTCCGCTTTGACCTTGAACAACCTCCGAAACTCCTCATCCTCCCGGTACAACGTGTAGTACAGCTCCGGTGGCGCCACCAATACCACCGTCAAGGCGATCGGCACCGGGGCGGGCTGGAAAGTAGCCGGCACCGCCGCGAGATGCTCCGGAACATTTTCTATGCGCAACGAGCCATGTTTTAACACTCTTTTCAGCGTGGCGTAGACCAATGGATCACCCACCAGGTCGCGCGCCTGCAAAATCAGAAATCCTCCGTTGGCCATATGCATGCTGCCTGGCTTTAACAGGCGCAGATGGGTGTAGAGGCCCCCACTGATGGTTTCGTACTCCATGCGCCCGAATAAGTTGCCAAATGTCGGGTTGGACTCGACGACCACGGGAGCTCCGACCAGATCGTAGTGGTCGACCATAACGTGGATGCGATAGCGCGCCGCGATCGCCTCCGGGGTGCCCGTCTGGTCGCTTTGCAGCAGTGTCCCATGGCCCATCAAGTCGTTCTGCAGAGCCTCCAGATAGGCCAAGGCGGCAGGATGCGCCGCCCATTCCGCCAACAGCGGCTCGCACACTCGGGTTGCCACGTGGCGCACCACGTTCCTATCCAGTTCTTGCAGTTCACGGCCGGCGTCGCGTGAAAGGGTGCGCAGCTGATGGGTGGTGGCGGTTACCACTTCATCCAGTTCTTTTTGTTTCTCCCCAAAGTGCTGGCGCAATGCCTCGCTCAATTCCGCCCACTCACCCGGGTGAAACGGCTGGCCGTCGGGTTTTAAGGGCACCGTCAGCAGGTTTCCGGCCGGATCCCGTTGAACAGTAAACCCGCGCGCCAGCGCGCTCTGCAGCAACTGACTGAGAGCAGTTTGCTGACTCTCCTCATAGCGTCGCACCACCCCTTGCCGATGTTTGGCGTACACCTCGTCTTCGAACGCCTCACGCAGTTGCCGTCCCACATCGGCCGCCAGCAAATCGACCGCGTCTCGGAACCGGCGGCCTTGCCCGGCAGGCAGACTCATCGCGATGGGATGGTCGGGCCGGTCAAAATTCGGCACATAACACCAGTCGCGCGGGGTCTCCATCTCCCGCGCCCGGGCTGCCGTGGCCGCTTTCACATAGGATGTCCGCCCGGTTCCCACCGGTCCCACCACCACCAGATGGTAATCGGCGCGATTCATGCGCAACCCGAAATCTATCGCCCGCACCGCACGCTGCTGACCAATGACCGCGCCCGCATCAAGTTCCCCCGCTTTTCCCAGCTCCACCTCCGCGTCCTGGTAGGTTCGCCGCAATTCTTCCGGAGCCAGTTCGCACCGCCGGAAGATATCCAATACATCCGGATCGTCGGGCCATTTCACGGGTCATCCCTCCCCACATTGGAACCCGCTTTTAGCGTACCTCGCCGGGCGTTTCCCCGCCATGGCCAATTTGATCGCCCCTGCTCTCCGCGAACGCCTTCGCGAAACACCAGCCGGCCGGGGTCTGACGTCCCCGAACTTCCCGATTTGGACCTCGGGCGGGTAAGCTGACAAAGCAGGAAGCGCTCGCGTCACGGGTCGGCCCACACCCGCCGTTGACACGGAAAGACTGCAACGTTATGTTCAGTATGATTTTAACGTTTTGGGGAGGACGAATCGTGAAGCGATATTTTGTCATCGACAAGCTCGAAACCTTGCGGGCAATCAGCCAGCCCGTCCGCGTCCGCATCCTGCACCACCTCCTGCAAGACGCTTACACCGGGAAACAGTTGTCCGACCTGATGGGCGCCTCCGCCCCGACCATTCATTACCACTTGCGCGAGTTGGAGGAACATGGTCTCATTGAGGTAATTCGCACCGAAGAGAAAAATGGCATCATGCAAAAATTCTTTCGGGTCACGGCGCTTGACTATGTCATCACCGACACCCTCTTGCCGGCCCTGCACGACGAGGACGACCTCGTGCGGGAGAATGCGGTCAGTCATTTGCGGATGGGCATTTCCCGCGCGTATGCCGCTTCAGACCATTCTTTTCGGTATTTCTCGGATCCCGCGCACCATCCTCCGGTTATCACCACGTCAGGAGAATTTCGGGTGCCCCGTACTGAACTAGAGGCCTGGGTGGCCAAGTTTCAGGCGCTGATAAAAGAGCTTTGCGCGATAGAAGAAAGACACCGCGCTCAAATGGTTGCTGGCGGCCCCGCGGACGACCCAGAAAAGTTTTTTCTGGTAGCGGTCGGCTTTATGGCACCCGGACTCCATTGGGATGTGGAGGAAGACGCCTTGCCTGCCGGTTACCGCCTGCTGCGCGAGGGCGTTGTCACGGCGGTGCCGAAAAACTGTGCCGCCGCCGAGAATATGCCGTGATCGGGTCGTGGGCAAGTCTCGCGCGCAACCGGAATTTTCTTCGCATTTGGCTGGGCACCGGTCTCTCCGCGGTGGGAGACAGCGCCTATTTCATTCTGTTGTCGTGGTACGTGGTCACCACCTCCGGGTCCAGCCTGGCAGTCGGAACCACGCTGGCGCTGACCGCGGTGCCCAGGCTGGTGCTCATGATGGTCGGGGGAGTACTGGCCGATCGGATGTCGCGCCGGGTCCTGTTGACCGGTTCGCTTGCGTTGCGCTGCGCCATTTTGATCGCTTTCACACTGACTGGCCTAGGTCACGGCTTGGTACCGGTATACGCCACCGCGCTGGCATTTGGCCTGGTCGATGCGTTTTTTTGGCCTGCCAGCGGCTCCGTGCTACCGGATGTCTTGCCTGCGGAGCAGTTAGGACGGGGCAACGGGGTCGTGCAGACGACTCAGCAAGCCAGCATGGTCAGCGGACCCCTGACCGCCACGCTGCTGTTGTGGCTCCCCGGGGCTTGGGTGCGGTTTGACACGCTGGCCGCGATATATCTGGCCAGTGCGTTCATTCTGGCCGGTCTAGCCATCGCGCCGCGCCCGCGTCTTGGCCGCATCCGTGACAATCCGCTGGGCGACGTGGCGGCGGGACTCCGCTACGTCAGCGGCGTACCCATTTTGTTGATTCTCATGGGGATCTCAGCCCTGTTCAACTTCTTTTTCGCGGGACCGCTTAACGTCGGGCTCCCCTTGTTGGTC
Organism: Bacillota bacterium; assembly: GCA_021797825.1. Lineage (GTDB taxonomy): Bacteria > Bacillota > Sulfobacillia > Sulfobacillales > Sulfobacillaceae > JAJZZA01. Next base: position 26,085 of record JAJZZA010000045.1, read on the forward strand.
CACCAACGGCAGTGGCCGGGGTCTGATTTCGGATATTTTACGGCAGCGGTTGGGGTTGGGGGCGTTTTGGGCGGGGTTCTGGCGGCGCTCGCCAACGGGATGCGCGGCCGTTTCCGCTGGTTCGGACCGATCGCCGCCAGCCTGGGCGTCAGTCTCGGCCTGGTCGGCGTGCTCCCGCTGCGTCTCTTTGATGTCGTCTTGCTGCTCGCGGTCGGCATCGGCCTTAGTGTGATAACCATCCCCATTAACAGTTATCTCCAAACGGTGGTGGATCCGGAGTACTTGGGCCGCACCATGGCCTTGCTGACCGTATCGTCCTTAGGTCTTACCCCGGTCAGCTATGTCACCCTCTCCCTGTTGGTCCACTGGAATGCGGTGCCGCTGTCCCGTCTGGTCTTGGTGGGGGGACTCTTGCTAGGCGCGGTGTCGTTGATGCTCTCGCTCTTGCCGCCCTTTCGCCGCATGGAGCAACACCCTCGCTGGGTGCTCGCTGGCCAGACCGGCCGCGCCAAAAGTCCGCCATCTGCAGAACTCGAGCCGGTCCAGCATCCGTGATGCCGGAAGCTCCCGCGGCAAAGCGGCCGGTGGCTGCGCACGGCAGCCGGCTTAGACGCGGCTCGGGATGATCGCGGGCGCCTCCAGTCCGCCCTGGCGGCCGGGAAGATAGGACTCCATGACGAGATAGCTCAGCACCGAGAACAAAATCATCAGCGTCGCAATGTGC
>JAJZZA010000046.1 GCA_021797825.1 Bacillota bacterium
CGCCCACCCTTCGGTCCAACTCGCGCTTAGATAGATGGAATGCTCATTATAAACATCACGAACCAGCACGGACTGGTCGGGGTTTTGAACATACTTTATCCATGCTGGCAATTCGGGACCACGCGGAGGTGCCCCAAAAAACGTCACGGGAACCTCTGGATGAGCAGCGTGAAGACGAGCAAGTACCGCCAACGCATCGGCCACACCTTTCCATTCCGCGTGATGATACAGTGAAACCACGCTGGGTGGTCGATGTTCCAGAGGGACAATCGTGCGAAATACTGTGTGGTCAATCGCATTTGGAATGTGAACGACATTGCTAGCACCCAACTCGCATCCTAAATCGAATAGCCACTGTGATATGACCACTTTATGCATGGGTAACAACCATGTGGCACCGACCTCCGTTTCAGAACCGCACCACGTTTCCCAATGTTGGATCAGATAACACGGCACCCCGGTGCGACGAGGATAAGACCAAACATAGGGAGCGGTGTGCCATGCCGTCGCAAAAATGGCATCACCATCTGGGATCTTTTCTGCGGTGGGTTCTTCCGGTAGGAATACGAGATTCACTCGGGGATCTATCGCTTGCCACCGAATGAGTGGGGGGTGGGCGGCCCGATACGTATTTCGCAGGTACCGCCACAGCCTGCGTAGTTCAGCAGGCCAGGCGGGAGCCGGATCGAGAAACGGCTGACAACGCCGTGCATGGACAATCGTAACCTCGTGTCCCCGAGTAACCAAGTAGTTCCCATATTGATAGACGATTCGAAAACCACCAATTGGCATGTCCGGGTATCCGGGCAAGAGAAACGAAATTTTCATGTAAATGTTGACTCCTTTATCTAAATATTGGCTCCGATGTTCCCACACAAAGATATGACTACATTGACCACATCCAGATAAACAAAGATATGTACCCAAGAAACGATTCACTTTTCCTATGGGTCGAGCTGTGAAGGCGTCGGAAGCTCGAAGATAATGGTCCAGTCCTTCGTGCAAGTTAACAAAAAAACTCAACGCGATACACTATTCCCCAAAATGACTTTTCATCGCAGGCGACATTGTCGCCGCAATTCGCCCGACCAACCGTTATGGAGGTCCACAAGAGATCCGTCCACGCCGTGTGGATCTCTTTATTACGCCTAAACTCGCACCGGTAATTGGTGCTGGGACCACTGAATCCAAGAGCATCATAAGGAATTTTCGTGATATTATGTATCCCCCATACGAACTTTTCCACTAAGTCACTGGACCAAACCGAATCGCCTGGTCATTTTACCAGAGTTCTCGGACGTACTGATAAGGTCTGAGCAACTACTTAGACTGCTCAGCTCTTGCTCTCACTCGCGGTTTCCTCAGCAACACCAAGTTAATCCCCGCCAGCAGGACAAAGAACAGGACCAGCACCGCAATTTCCGGCTCAACGGTGGGTAGGCTCCCATTTTGCAGCATGACCGCGCGAAGGCCGCGGATGCCGTAGGTCACGGGAAAGAGCTTGGACAGGACTTTGACCCAAGCGGGCGCGGTGTCGAGCGGGAACAATCCCGAGAAGACAATCTGGGGAATGATCACCAGGGGAATAAACTGCATGACCTGAAATTCCGTCCGCGCAAATAACGAGAGCACCATGCCGGTGGAGAGCGCGATGAACGCCAGCAAGAGATCAATCACCAGCGCCAAGCCAACCGCCCCGGAGCTCGGCACCGTCAGCACTTGCGTGGCGAACCATTGCAGCAGCAAGGTTTGCAGGATCGCAATCAACCCGAATCCGGACAGGTATCCCGCCATAATCTCCCATCCCCGAATGGGACTGACCTTAAGCCGCTCCAAGGTCCCCTGTACGCGTTCGCGCAGGAACGAGATGCCGGAGACCAAAAATACAAAGAAAAAGATGAAAAGCGCCATGAGCGCCGGGGCGGTCTGATTAAAGGTGCTGTACCCCCCGCCGGCATACTTGTAGGAAACCACGGCGGGTTGCAAAAGCGAAGGCCTAAATCCGGCCCGATTGGGTGGCCGCGAAGGCAAGAGACTTAACACCTGGTTTAAGCTCTTCGCCATCGCCCGCTGGTTATAGACCGCCTCCGCCGCCAACACGCCTTGCCGGGTCCGCGCGATAACGGTCGGCGACACCGAATCGATGGTCAGCCGCAGGTGGCCCCCGCCCTCTCCGACCAGGCTGCCGTCGACCGTGCCGCCGGGGGCAACCTGCACATAGCGCTTGAGCACGGTTTGAAATCCCGGCGGAAGATTTCGCACCGCAACGGACGGGGTGATGGTCGGGCTGGTCAACGTCACCTGCAGAACGGTCAGCAGCAGGACCGGAGCCACAAAGAACAGAGCCAACGTCCGCCGATCGCGAAGCACTTGCTGCCAAATGCGGATCGCCACCGCCAGCGCGCGCATCTCAGCGTCCTCCCCAGACTAAAAAGGCGTCTTCTAAGGACGCGGCCGCGGTGCGCTCCCGGAGCTCCTGCGGCGTGCCCTCGGCCAGCAACCGGCCCTCGCGCAAGAAGCCCACCCGGTCCGCGCGGTTGGCCTCATCCATCACATGGGTGGTGATGAGGAGCGTCCGGCCTTGATCCCGCAGGCGTTCGAACTCCCGCCAAAACTGTTGGCGCAAGACCGGGTCGACGCCCACCGTGGGTTCGTCGAGAATCAGCAGATCCGGCTCCGACAACAGGGCAATCGCCAACGACAGCCGGCGGCGCATCCCGCCGGAATAGGCCCAAACCGGCTTTTTCTGGTCGGAGGCCAGTGCCACCCACTCCATGAGCTGCGCGATGCGGTCGCTGCGCCGCTTGCCGGTCAGACCATAAAGACCGGCAAAAAACTTCAGGTTCTGCTCCCCGCTCAACTCACTATACAGGGCATCCGACTGCGCCATGTACCCGATGCGGGCGGCGGTGGCGGGATCGGGCACGCCATGGCCCAGCACCGTGACCCGGCCCGCGCTCGGTTGCAGCAATCCCGCGATGAGGCGGACCAAGGTGGTTTTGCCGGATCCCGAAGGGCCGACCAGGGCGGCAATGCTGCCCGCCGCAATCGAGAGCGTCACCCCCTCTAAAATCACCGTGCGCCCGACCCGGTAGGAGACTTGCTGCAAATCCACAGCCCGCCCGGTTTGCTCATCGTCACTCATCGCGATCTCTCACACCTCTTTATCCGACGTGCCCCTGTCCGCGCTCCCCAGCCCGCCAGGTCCGGCGCGACCCCGGCATGGGCGCTAAGGCGTTGGGGAAAAGCGGTTCCGGTTCGCCGCGGGCCGACCCGACCCTCTTGCCAGGGACCCGGCCTGCTTACCCCATCGACCAAAACCCGGCGGGCCTTTCGGGCCAGGTCCATCCCCATCCCTCAACGGACTAACGCCGGTCTAACCCCGGCCATCCCCGGGGAAAACCACACCAGCCGCACCGCTTGGGGACCGGAAGGAGCCTCCTGGGCCGACAGCCCCCAGCCGCTGTTCGCACAGGACGCCCCCTCGCTTACGCGACCCGCTTAGGGAGGCTCATCCGCAAGGAGCCCTCATCATGCCAGGCCGCCGGCTCGTGCCGCTTTGCCGCTTACCACCGGCTTCCCCCGCTAAACATGCCGTCCATCAGCTGAGCCGCCAGATTGGCGATGACGTCGACCGTCAAGAGCGTCCCCCAGTTAAATCCGCCGCCGCCCCCGAACCCGCCGCCAAATCCCCCGAACCCGCCCATGCGGCCGCTGCCGCCCGCGCCCGGAAACCGGATCACGCGCGGACTCTCCTCGGTTTCATCCTCCTCGGTCTCGGAGTCGGGAGCATTCTTGGTGATTCCCGCGGTCTCCAGTTCCTGGGCGGCATAGAGATAGCGGCGCAGCACGCCGTCATAGAAAAATTGCTCGGCATCCTCATGCACCTGGTCGGGCACCCGCTCGCCCCGCTGCAGGGCGCCTATCACCTGATCGCCGTTTTCCCGCTGCGAGCGCGCGTCCGTCATCAGCAGCACCGCGCTCCGGATTTTCTCATGCTCCCCCTGCCGATCCCGCAGTTCGATGCGGGTCCCCAAGAGGTCTTCGGCGGCCGCCGCCGCCCGCTGCATAGCCAACAGATGCTCCACCGGACAGCGGCCTTGGGCCTCTAACCGCGGACCCAGCAACGCCGGCAGCGGCTCATCGCCCGCCCCCGGATAGGCCAGTTCCCGCCGCACCGAGGAGACCAGCGCGGGAATCTTGCGATACCACTCCGTGGCCTGCGCAAAGGTGACCTGAGGCAGATGCTTCGGGTGGGCGGGGTCGGCAAAAGCATCCAGCACAAAAGCGTCCGCCATGGTCACCAGCGCCTCGGCGGCGGCATAGTAGGTGTCGGCCCGCTGGCGGGTCGGTCCCTCCGCTTTCGCCGCTAATTCGTCCTTTAAGCTGTACACCGCCGCCCCCACCCGGCGCAACCCCGCCAACTGCTGCACCAACGGATCCTCATGATGGCGGCCCAAGGCCGCCGATAGCGTTAAATGCAATTGATCCCGCCAGGACAATGCCCTCTCCTCCTTGTATGTCGGTCTTCGGCTCAGTATAGCGCACAGCACGCGCTTGGCACCGGCCTTTTACACATCCCGGCGAGAAAAAGCCCACACCGCCAGCGCCAGCATCACCGGGACATAGCCGGCTGCATACGCCACATACCCCCAAGATGGCACCTGCTGCACCCCAAACGGTCCCAGCAGATTAAGCGGCACCGCCGTCAAACTTCCGCTCGCGAGTTCATAGACCGCGCGCCGGAAAAGACCGTCGCTGGGCAAGCAGAGCGCGACCAGAAACTCCACCTGGCGCATTGCGGCCGATTGGGAAAAGGGCAGCTGGGCGTACGACCCGCTGAGAAAGGTGATGAAGTACCAAAGCGCCAGGCCGATGCCGTTGGCCAGCGTGGGCAGCAGCACCGACCCCAATAGCGTCACCGCCGAGAGTCCCCACGCCTCCAGCACGAAGCAAGCCCAGACCGAAAAGAGATGCGCCGCACCCGGCAAGGGGTCATATGCGCCCACGATCAGCATCAAGGCGGCCAACACCAGGCTGACATAGATCACCTGCACCAAGGCAAAACCCAGCCATTTGCCCACCACCACATCCCGCCGGCGAACCGGGCGGGGCAGCACCGAGGCCAAAATCCCGCTCTCGATTTCCGCCGACACACTGCCGCTGACCGAAAAGATGGCAAAAAAGGCAATCATGAAGTAACAAAAGAGCGAGCCCAAATCGAGGTCGGCCACCTCTCGCATCATGGTGGGAAGCCCAGAGGGCGTAGTCATCGCCTGATGCGAGACAAAAAACCCGTACAACGCCAAAAACGCGCCGGTCATCAACACGGCGGACAACAGCACCTTGCGGCGAAGCGCCTCCAGGATGGTGATGCGCGCGATGGCGATCACGGGACCCCCTGCTCGGGTTCCGGGCCCACCCGTTGGATGAACCAGTCCTCCAAGGTTTCACGTTCGGGGATGACTTCAAAGACCTCGACGCCATGCGACGTCAGCACCTGATGGACCCGCGGCAACCCCGCGCGCTCGCTGGCCACCATCAGCTGCTCCCCTTCGACCCAGGCCGGGATCCCTTGCACCGCCAGGCTCTGCAAACACTCGCCGGTCATCCCCGCCACGCCAATGCGATAGCTGGCCTGTTTGCCCAGCGCGTCGTCGAGCCGCCCGGTATAGAGCAGCCGGCCCTGGCGAATCAGCGCGACCCGATCGCAGAGTCCCTCCAAATCGCTCAGCAAGTGGCTATTCAGAAAGATGGTGGTGCCGGCGGCCCGCAGATCGCGCAGCAACTGGCCCACCTCGTGCCGTCCCAGCGGGTCCATCGCCGAGGTGGGTTCATCCAGAAAAACCAGTTCGGGCTCCCCCACCAAAGCGACCGCCAGACCCAACCGTTGTTGCAGCCCCTTGCTCAGCGACTTGACCCGGACCGCCTCGCGCCCCCGCAAACCCACCTGCTCGATGACGCGGCTTAGGGCTTCCCCGCTCGGCGCGCGCCCCGACAGCGTGCGGTGATAGCGAAGCACCTCGGTCACCGTCAGCCAGGGCGGATAGCGAAAGAGTTCCGGCAGATAACCGATTTTGGCGTGTACCGCCCGCTCCCGGTAGGATACCCCCAGCAGCCGGGCGGTGCCGGCGGTGGGATGGATTAAACCCAGCAAGATCTTGACCACCGTGCTTTTGCCCGCCCCGTTGGGACCCAAAAACCCGAAAATCTCGCCCCGTTTGACCACCAGCCGCACATCGCGGCAAGCCCACCGCGCCCCGTAGCGCTTGGAGAGGCCGATGGCGTCAATCGCGTTGGGGACTACCGCAACCATGCCGCCGCCTGCTGCAAAAATGCGGAGGCGCTTAACGCCCCGGACTGGGAGCGGGCCGTCTCCTGAAAGCGGTAAAACACCCCGTTTTGAATCCATATCACGGTGTGGCTCACCCCTCCGGCCGACGTCTCCAACAGCGCCGGCTGCCCCCGAAATGTGACCCGCCGGGTGGCGGCGGCGGTGGGCAGCACCACCGTCTGGCTCAACCCGGTTTGCATGGTGGCCAACGTCGCACGCACGTTGGCCGGCAAAAACGGCAGGGAGGCAATGGCGGAGGCGACCTGAGCGGTCGCCACCCGGCCGGGCACCGCCAGGCTGGGCACGCCCGCCTCGTCCAGCGTGTAGCGGCCCTGGCCGGTAGCGTCGGCAATCATAAACATGGGACGCATCACCAGCGTAATCGGCACCCCGTTTAATGACGCCGGGAATAGATGCGAGCCCCCGCTCATTGCAATGAGCTGGTTAATCGCCTGCACCTTCAGCGCAAACACCATGCTGCCCGCCCCCGTGCCTTGCAGGGTGAGCCCCGGTCCGCTCAGCGCCGCCGGCCAGATGTTGGGCAGTCCGGCCGCCGCCGCCATCGCGGCCGGGGTTCGCGCCGACAGCGGCCGCGGCGCCACGCGGGTGGTCACGCTGCCATAATGGCTCAGCGCCACCCGTCCGTTCTGGTCAATCACTTGCGCAATATGGTTCATTGCGGCCTGACTCATGGGGACCGCCGCCACCTGCCGGGGCCGAAATACGTTCATCGCGGCGGCCAGCGCCTGGCGCGTCAGCGGAACCGCCAAAACCGCCCCGGCCGCAGCCGCGGCCGCGATGCCCACCCACCATCGCTGCATCGCCCAAAGCGCGGTCCGCCCGGACGGCACTGTCCCCTCGGCCAACGTCCGCTCCGCCCACGCCACTGTGAACACGGTCTGGTCAAACATCCGCCGGCACGCCGGACACGCCGCCAAATGCCGGTCCAGTTGCCGTTCTTCGTCATCCGTGGTCTCGTGGTCCAACAGCCGAAGCCAACTCGTTTCCGCCGGGCAATTCTGTCCCATGCGCCCAGTCCCCTCCTTTGCCGTATTCGGTCCGCAATTTTTTCATGGCCCGGAGCAGCACCACGCCCACCTGATCTTCCGGGATTCCGGTCATGCGCGCGATCTCCTGATACCGATGCCCGCTATGCCGAAGCCAAAGTGCCCGCGCTTGCTGGGCGGGCAGGGCGTTTAAGGCCGCGACCACCCGCGTGCCGTCCCAGCGCGCCAACGCCGCCTCTTCCGCCGAGATCGCCGCCGGCTCGCCCGCTCCCGGCGCCTCAAGCCGCGCCACCAACGATTCGGTCCGGGCCAGGCGCCGGCCAACGTCAAAACAGAGGCGGCGCACGACCGTCCGCATCCACGCCGGCAATCGCCCCCAGTCGGGGGGCGGCGCGGCCATAAGCCGCATAAACGCCTCCTGCACCACATCCTCCGCCTGCGCCTCATCCCCGCAGAGGCGCTCGGCGTACCGGACCAGACGATCGTACTCGCCGGCATAGAGCCGATCCAGCAGGTCGGGCGGAATCCGCGCCGCGTGTCGCCTCATGCTCTCCCTCCCCTAAAGAAACGTCCCGTGGCCCGACTTTCTAACCGCCGCCGCGAAAAACACCCGGACATTCCGCGCGGCCGAGCCGCCCAGCGAAAGGCCATGGTCCGCCCTTTCGGTTCCTGCCTCCGCCTCGCTGCGTAGCCAGCACCGGAGGTGGCGCAGTTCGGCCCGCCTCGGGGGTTCCGGGGACGGGCCGGGTTTTCCCTTCCAAACCATCTGACCGCCAGGCAATCCTTCTTGACAGATCCGCTTCGGCGATTTGTCCCGGGCCCGCAAAGATGGCTGACGTGGGCGCTTGGGTTATCGCCCCGCGCCGTTTACCCCGCGCCCTATGACGCTCCTCTTGCCGCCGGAAAATCCCGCGCCGCGACCGGTTGGCGTCCCCCCCTTATCGGACTCCCCTCCTCCCTTAACCGGCGAAAACATGCGCGACGTTAAGGACCCTGGCAAGAGCCGGCACCGGATGCGGTCGAATCGTTAAGGCGCCATTCGCGGCCGCTTGGCACCGCAATGGTCCGCCTGGCAAAAATCCCTCAAACGCTAACGAAAGCTGTCTCTTCGGAATGGGCGCTCCCTTGCCGCCAGTTACCGCACGGATCTCGTGCGAAACCAAGCCGGGAACCAGGGAGGGTAAACGGGCGGTGACAATGCGGCGCGATTTGGCAAAAATCCGGAGCGCGCGCAGGAGCGTGCCGCCCACCCTAATCCCGGCGACCGCTTCCTTCCGGGGGGCGCCCGGGCTTGGCGCGATCCCCCTTTCCCCACCCCCGTGATCCGAAGCCGCGGCGGGTGCGAAAAGGACGTCCTCACCCAGGCCTCGCGGGCGGCGCCAGCTTAACCCCGGCGGCCCGGATCGGCGGCGGGTTGGTGCGGCGCCCCGCCCGCTTGCGCGCTGGGCCTGCCATCGTTGGCCCTGGCCGGAATCCCAAAACCGGCACCGTCCAGGGCGGAGGGCGTCACCTCGCTGACGACGCCCCAATAGCCCATCACTTGCGAGCCCACCCGAATCGGCACGATCCGTTCCTCCGCCCACCACACCTCCCCATTGGGACGGCGGTTCTTAAGCCGCCCGTGCCAGGCGCGGCCGGCCAGCAAGCTCCCCCACAGTTCACGGTAGGTGTCCAAAGGGGTGTCCCCGAAACTATTGATGCCGGGCTTTTGCATGGCCAGTTCGTCCCAGCTGCGCCCCGTCAGTTTTTCATAGGCGGCATTGACCGCGATAATGCGGCCGTCACTGTCGGTCAGCACGGCCGCAGTCGCCCACTGCTCCCACAGCACCCGGCAGGCGTCGGCCAGCCAGCCGAGACGCGATGCGTGGCGCGACGCGTCGGTGGCATCGGTGAGTTCGCCGCCCGGCATCCCGCCCACCCGATTCTTGCCATGGCGCTTGGCGTCAAGCAGGCTCTGGTCGGCCAGCACGGCGGTTTCGGGAGTTAGCGGGCCGATGGCCATCCCCATTGAGACCCCGAGCCGAATCGAGGTTCCGTCCGGCAGCACGTAAGGATCGGCGGTGACCGCGCGATGCAGCCGGGCCACCACCGATTCCACGTTGCCCTCACCCGCCTCCGGCAGCCAGACGACAAACTCGTCGCCGCCCGGCCGCGAGATGGTGTCCTCGGTCCGGCAGACCGCCGCCAAGCGACGGGAAAACTCCTGCAGCACGACGTCGCCCACCGCATGGCCCCAGGTATCGTTAAACCATTTGAAATCGTCCAGGTCGGCCGCCACCACCAGACCGTTTCCCGCCACGGTGTCGCGCCCGGCCAGCCATTCATCCAAACCGTGGCGGCTTAAGGTTCCGGTCAACGCATCGTGGTGGGCGCGAAAGGCCATACGGGTTGCGCCTTCCTCCCGCCGGGTCCAGGCGTTGACATAAAACGCGACCAGACCGCCGGTGATCGCCGTGGCTAACAGATCGCCCAACGGGTCCGGGTTCCACCCCACCCACGGCAGCAACAGCGAGGAGCCGACCAGAAGAACCCAGCGCAAGGGGTCCTGTCCGCGCTGCCAACGGGAAATGGCGAACGCCATGGCTCCCACTAACAACACCAGCAGGGACTCCCAATACGCCACGGGCGATAAGCCCCAGCGAATCCGCAGCGAGGCGGCAGCCCCCAAAATGGTCAGCACAGCCACCGGAATGCGCCAGCGCGTGGTGGCCAAAAAGACCGATGCCGCCACCACCACCCCCAGCACGCCAAAGGGAATGTCAAACCCCGCCCAGAACTGCAAGAGCGGCAAGGCCAACGGCACCATAATCACGCCAGCGACCCGCCCGACCCAGTTCCACCTCCATTTGGCGGCGCCGCTCTCCCATTCCCAAATCGCGACAAAGAACCCCGCCAACATCGCTCCATGCAGGAGTTCCGGTCCAATCCGGCTCTCCATCGCCGTCCCCGCCTTCCAGGGATACTAGCGAACTGGCTCTATCATCCCTTGGCATCTTCTCTTCTGGTTCCCATTATACGTCCTGGTGAGATTTCCCACATACCGCTCGCCAAAATTCAACAGACCGGGGTTTTCGGCCGACATCCCATTGGCCCGGGCCGCCGGTGGCAACACCACGGCTTATGTCGAAACCCTCCGCAGTTTGTGGTCTGGCCGGCAGCGGCAAAACGGACCCTAAAGAAGACTCGGAGCGGCGGAGCCGGCGTTCGCTGATCCGGGCGCCTGGCTGGCCAAAAAAGCCAACCGCCCCGGGCCTTTTGGCCACGCTCCGGATTGCGCTGGCGCCCTTTCCCCGCCACGGGGCTCCCCCCAGGTGATGGGCGAGCGCCTTGACGCCCGTCGCGCCCGGGTAGTGCATTTACTCACCGGGAAGATCGGTTGACCCGGCGTGGGCGATGTCGCCCCCGCCCCGTACTGGCGGCAATGCGGTTCGTCTCGACGCTTCGCCCGGGCGAAGCGGCAATGCCCGCCGCCTGCGGCTTGGGTCGCGGATTTCACGCCTTCAGGTTCACCTCGGCCGGATCCCCCCCACCACACCCCTGCGCACCCGTCCGCCTTTCCCTCGGGACCCGTGTCGCTCATCTCATAAGGTCGCCTCTTCGGCCCACTCGGGTGCCCATTGGCAGCTAGGCCGCGCGGGGGCCGCCCGGCCGATCCCGCGATAGACGGCCCCTTGCAGACCCTGGGCTTGCGGATTCACCGCATTGCGGCCGTCAAACACCACCGGTTGGGCCATGCGCGCCACGCCTTGGGCGAGCAGCGCGGTGGAAAATTCCGGCCACTCGGTGGCGATAACCAGGGCGTCGGCCCCGTCCAGCGCGGCCAGCGCGGCCGAAGCGTAGCGGATGGGCAGATCCGGCCAGGCGCGCCGCAGCGCCGGCATGGCCACGGGGTCATAGCCCACCACCTCCGCGCCCAGCCGCAGCAGGTCGCGGACGATGGCCAGCGCCGGGGCATCGCGCACATCGTCGGTGCCGGGCTTAAAGGCCAGTCCCCACACCGCCACCCTGCGGCCAGCCAGCGATCCCAGCTGCGCGCTCAGCCACTCCGCCGCCAAGTGGCGCTGGCGGGCATTGACCTCGCGGGCCGCCTCCAAAATCGCGGGCGCGTACCCCTGCCCGCGGGCGGTCGCGATGAGCGCGTTTAAGTCCTTGCCAAAACAGCTGCCGCCCCAACCGATGCCGGCTTCCAAGAAGCGGCCGCCGATCCGCGGGTCGAGGCCCATGGCGGGCATCACTTCACGCACATCCGCGCCCACTCGCTCACAGATCTGGGCGATCTCGTTGGCAAAAGAAATTTTTACGGACAAAAACGCGTTGGCGGCGTACTTAATTAGCTCACTGGACAGGGGATTGACCACCCGCACCGGGACCGTTGCGCCCGGGGTCGCGGCCAACAAGCCGGCGGGCGGTGAAAAGGTGCGGTGGATCAGGGGTTCATAAAGCGCCAGCATCCGCTCCACCGCCCACCCGTCGCCTGACCCCAGCACAATCCGATCCGGGTACAGGCTGTCGGCCACGGCTTGGCCTTCGCGCAAGAACTCGGGATTGGAGACAACCGCAAATACGCCCGTCGGCGGCAGCTGGTGATGGCGCTCGTAATACGCCTCGTTAATCCACTCGGCCACGGTGCGGAAGGTGCCGATGGGCACCGTGGCCTTGTTCACAATCACCATCGGGTGCTCCGGGCTAAGATGCGTGCCCAGCGCGCGGGCCACCGCCCGCACCGCCGTCAGGTCGGGTGCGCCGCCGGCGGACGGGGGCGTTCCCACCGCGATAAAGACCACCTCGGCCGCCAAGAGGGCGGCGGCCGGCCAGAGGGTCGCCCAAAGCCGCTGCCCGGCAAGCCCGCGTTGCAACATGGATTCCAATCCCGGTTCATAAATCGGAGAGTGGCCGGCCGCGATCCGGGAGACTTTCTCCGGGTCGGTATCAACCAACGCCACCCGATGTCCCACTTCAGCGAGCACGGCGCCGGTTACCAAACCGACATAACCCGCGCCGAATACGGCTACGTTCATGACGAAGACCTCCCGGAATATCGGTGTGGTTCGCAGAAGCGCAGCCGGATAATTTGCCTGGCACCAGTATAGGAACGCCGTGTCAACAATGCAACGGGTCTCTCCGAATTTTGTCATGGATGTCATAAATTGTCATGGTGCGGTCATTTATCGGTGCGAAGATGTCAATCAGCACCGGATAATTTGCCAAAATCTCCGTGCTTCAGCTCGAACCGACGGATCCGCGGTCGTCGCCGGGATTGCTCTCCCGGGCGGCACCCCATTTGATGTGGAGAAAGGGACCTCCATTGCGAGTAATTGTGACGGGCGCCGGCGGATTCATCGGCTCGCACCTGGCCGAAGCCTTGCTGCAGCAACAGGTGACCGTCGTCGGGGTGGACAGCTTTACCGATTACTACGATCCCGCCCTTAAACGCGCACGCTGGGCGGTCTTAAGCCGCCATCCCCGCTTTCACCCGCTGGCCGCCGATATTCTGCGGGTAGACTGGAAGCGCGTCTTGCTCCGGGTCGACCGGGTCTTTCACCTGGCGGGTCAACCGGGCGTGCGCGGCAGCTTTGGAACCGGCTTTCAGGCCTATCTGGACAACAACATCGCCGCCACCGCCCGCTTGCTGCAAGCGTGCCGGGAAGCCGGGGTGGAGCGATTCGTCAACGCCTCCTCGTCCTCGGTCTACGGGCGGGTGCCCTTGCCGGCCGCCGAAGATGGCCCCACCCGTCCCTATTCCCCCTACGGGGTGAGCAAGCACGCGGCGGAGCAATTGGTGCGGGTGGCCTGGGAAAATTTCGGCCTCTCCGCCGTCAGCCTCCGCTTCTTTACGGTGTATGGCCCCGGGCAGCGCCCGGACATGGCGTTTGACCGGTTCTTGCGCGCCATCGCGGCCGGACGTCCGCTTACCCTGTTTGGAACCGGCGCGCAGACCCGGGACTTCACGTATGTCGGCGACATTGTGGCCAGTCTCTTGCTGGCCGCCGACCACGCCCCGGCCGGCTCCGTCTATAACGTGGGCGGCGGCCACCGCGTCAGTTTGCGCGAGGTCATCGCCATGATGGAAGAGATTTTGGGCAAAACGGCCGACCTCCGTTTCGCCCCGCCGCAGCCCGGCGACGTGGCCGATACCGCCGCCGATGTGCGTCGCATTCAACACGATCTGGGATGGTCGCCCGCCACCCCCCTCATCGACGGCTTAAGACGGCAGACCCAGTCGCTGGGGTCGCGGGAGGCGGTCCGATGACCGCCCCCGCCGATGGCCGCTTTGTGCTCTATGGCCATGACACCGTCGGCCTCGGCCATTTGCGCCGCAATCTGAAGCTGGCAACAACCTTGACCGGATACGCGCCCGGAGCCGAGGTCATCATCCTGACCGGATCGCCCGCCGCAGCCAGCATCCCGGTCCCGTCGCGGATCCGCCTGATCGCCATGCCGCCCGTGGGGAAATCATCCAATGGGGAATATGAGAGCCGGGTGCCCGGCCTCGCGCTAAAAGACGTCATCGGGTTGCGCCGAAAGCTCCTGGCGCGCACGCTGGCCGAGGCCAAGCCGCGCATGCTCATCGTAGACCACGCCCCCACCGGGGTGGCGGACGAACTCTGGCCGGTGCTCGAAGACACGTTTTCGCAGCGCCAGACTATCACCGTGCTCGGCCTGCGCGACATCATCGATCATCCCGCCCGGGTCCGCAGCGCCTGGCAGCGCACCCGCCTGACGCAGGTGCTAAGCCGCTACCACGATATCTGGGTCTACGGGGAAAAATCCCTGTTCGACCCGGTGGCGGCCTATGCGCTGCCGACCACGGTGGCCTCCAAAGTCTCCTATCTGGGATATCTCGGCCACCCGCCGCTGGTAACCGGGGAGACGGCGGCGGCCGTGCCCCCTGCGCCCTATTTAGTGGTCTCGGCCGGCGGCGGCGAGGACGGCCAGGAGCTCTTTCACACCTTTCGCCAGGCCTGGGATGAGGTGCGCGCCACGACGCCGCTGCGGGCGGTGCTGATACCGGGACCGTTTTTGCCCGGACAGGCCGCCTCCGCGCTGGAACATTGGGCCGGCCGGGAATCGGCGCGGGTTACGGTGGCGTACTGTGCCGCCGGGATCTTGCCCTATCTGTACGGCGCGCGCCTCCTGGTCGCCATGGGAGGCTACAACACCTTAACCGAAGCCATGGTGGCGGGAGTGCCGGTGGTCGCGTTGCCCCGCACGCATCCCCGGCTCGAGCAGCATCTCCGCGTCACCCTGTTGGCGAACCACGGTCCGGTGTCGCTGATTGAACCCGGTCCCGCCGCCGCGGACCAGATGGCGGCCGTCATCCGCCGCGCCTGGCACGATCCGCCGCCCCGCTGGCGGATTGAGCCCGGGGGACTCTCACGGGTTTTGGATCGCGTCGACTACTGGCTCACCCATCACGACAAGCGAGGTGACACATGGCATTCCCCGGAGGCCGTCAGTCCGGCCCTGCTCCCCAAAGCGAGGCCACTGGACGCATAGGCATTTTGGTCAAGCGGTTTCCCCGCCTGTCCGAAACCTTTATCATCAATGAGATCCGCGGTTTGGAATACCACCATCTCCATTTGGCCGTCTACAGCTTGCTGCCCCCCGAACCCGGCCGAATCCACACCATGGTAAAAGACGTCAGGGCCCCGGTCGACTATCCGCCGGCATTCTCCCTGGTGCGCCAAGCCGGCCTTCACCTCACCGCCTTAAAAAGCCGGCCGCTGGGATATCTGAGGGCGCTGGCGGCCGTGCTCAAACGCTTTTGGCGTCGTCCCGGCTGGCGCAACTGGCACCGGGCGGTGCAACTGACCGATTGGGTGCAGCAGCGCCACATTGACCGCGTCCATGCCCATTTCGCCCATGGCCCCGCCTCCGTCGCCTATTTCCTGCACCTCTTGACCGGCTTGCCCTACTCCATTTCGGGCCACGCCAAAGACCTCTACCTATCGGACCCGCGCGCCCTGGTCCGCCGCCTGCGCCGCGCGGTCTTCATGGTGACTTGCACCGCCGCCAACCGTGCCTATCTCACCGGCCTGGCTCCGGAGATGACGGATAAGATCGTGTTGTGCCGGCACGGCATCGATGTGGCCCAGTTCACCCGGGCAGGCCCGGCCAGCTCCGACGATCCCCTGCCCATCCTGCTCTCGGTCGGGCGCCTGGTCGAGAAGAAAGGCTACGACCATCTGTTGGCGGCATACGATTTGCTGGCCGCGCAGGGCATCGCCTTTCGGGCCGTCATCGTGGGCAGCGGTCCGCTGGCGCTGGTGCTGCGGCGCGACCTCGAAAACCGGGGGCTCTCCGGCTATGTGCGCCTGCTGGGCGCCATGACCCACGAACAGTTGGTTCCGCTGTACCATGCCGCGCGTCTTTTCACCTTGGCCCCGCGGGTGCTGGGGAGCGGGGATCGCGACGGGTTGCCCAACGTGCTGCTAGAAGCCATGGCGGCCCGCCTGCCCATCGTCACCACCTCCGTCTCGGGAATTCCCGAGATCCTGGTCGACGGCCGGCACGCGCTGCTGGTCCCGCCGGAAGATCCCCAGGCCCTGGCGGAGGTGCTGCGCTATGCCTTGGCCAACCCGACCTTTATGCAAGGACTGGCTGAAGAGTCTTTTGCCCTGGCGGCCACCGCCTTCGATTTTCGCCAGGCGGTGCGTCCTTTGGCCCGCCTGTTGGGGTCCGACACCGGCTCCCCGGCGGTCTCCCCCATCCGCGAGGGCGCCTCATGAGAATCCTCTATCTGCTCGCCGATCCCGGCATCCCGGTACCCGGCCACAAAGGCGCCTCAACCCACGTCATGCAGATGGTCCGCGCCTTTCGCGCCGCCGGAGCCAATGTGATCCTGCTGACGGCGCGCCCCGGCACCTATCCGGTGCCCGACCTCGCTCCGGTGTGCGTCGCGGCCACCTCGCCCGGGCCGCGCCGGGCACATTTGCTGACCATGATGGAGAACGCGGCGGACAAGCTGCTAAAGACCTTTCCTGCCGACGCGCTCTACGAACGGTACAGCCTCTTCGGCGAGGTCGGCCTGCGCCTCGGCAAGCGCTACGGCCTTCCCCTCTATCTGGAGGTGAACGCTCCTTTGACCTGGGAAGAGACCGCTTTTCGCGGCCTTCCCGCCCAAGACGCTCCGGCGGCCCAAGCCGCCGAGCGGCGGATATGGCTCGGCGCCACCCGCCTGTTCGCGGTGTCTAGCCCGCTCGCCGACTACGCCAAGTCGCTGGGAGTCCCGGCGGACCGGATCACGGTGGCACCGAACGGTTTTGATCCCGCGCTCTTTTATCCCGGCGGCGCCCCGGCCGCGCTTCCGCTCTGGCCGCCGAGTGTGCGCCATGTCGTCGGATTCGTCGGCAGTCTAAAGCCCTGGCATGGGGTCGACCTGTTGCTAAAGGCCCTTGCCCACCGGGCGGAATGGGCCGCCGTGCTGGTGGGCGAGGGACCCGAGCGATCCGCGCTGGCCGCCTTGGCCGAAAAGCTCGGCCTGACCGCGCGGGTGTGGACGGTGGGCGCCGTCCCGCTCGACCAGGTGCGCGCCTACTACGCGGCGATGGATCTGGTGGTCGCCCCCTACCGGCCGCATCCCGACATGCCCTTTTATTTCTCCCCCTTGAAAATCATCGAAGCGATGGCGGCCGGGCGGGCCGTGCTGGCCCCCGCCCTGGGCGACATCCCGCACTGGCTCGGCCAGGGTCGGGGCCTCTTATTTCAAGCGGGTGACGTGGCGGATTTGGCCCGGCAACTGGCCGCCGCCCCATCCTGGCCCCTTAAGGCCATGGGCCGCCAGGCGGCGGAGTGGGTCTCGCGCACCCGGACCTGGCAATCGGTTGCCGATCGCGCCCTGGCCCAAATGCGAGGACGGCCGTGAGCGGCAGGCGTCCCTTAACAGATTTATGGCAAGCCGTAAGACCCGACCGCCAGACCCTGGCGGCCGCCACCGCCCTGACTCTGGCCCGGGCCGGCACCGACGTCCTCACCCCCTGGCCGCTTAAAATCGCCGCCGACAGCGTATTGGGAACCCACCCCGGCCCCGGCTGGCTACCTTCTCAGCCTGCCGTCGCCCTCGGCCTTTTGGCCTGTCTGATGCTGGTCTTTGCCGGCACCGGATTTACGTTGGCGGCCGCCGCCGCCCGGCGCTGGGCAGCCATCAGCCAAAATGCCACCTTTCGGCTCCGCACCGCATTGCTTAACCGCATGCTGAAAAGCCGGGTGGGAGCGGTGGAGTCCCGGCCCAGCGGGGAGTGGGTGGCGCGGTTGGCGGGCGACACCAGCCGTGTCGGCAGCGGCCTGGTGCAAGCGGCGGGCGAGTTGGCCACCGCCATCACCACGCTCGGCGCGCTGTTGGCCATCATCACCTGGCTGTTGCCGGCGGCCGGGCTCTTGGCCACGATGGCGATCGCGGTCTTCGGCACTTACGTCGGCTGGCGCTCCCGTCATGTGCGGCAGGCGGTCCGCCAAGCCCGGCGCGCGGATTCCCGCTTGCTGTCGTTGGCCCTGGAGGCGCTTCGGGAAATCCGGCAAGTGCTCGCCCTCCGCGCCGACGGCCATATGCGCCGGCACTATCGGACATTGGCCCGCCAAAGCCGGGAGGCCAACCGGACAGCGGCGGAACTCGCGCTGACTTTGGGCCCCGCGGCCTCCCTGTTTGGGATGACGATGGTCGCGGGGATCTTATGGATGGGCGGGCGGGCCGTGCTGCAGCATCACCTGACGGTCGGCGGCTGGGTGGTGTTGGTCGCCTACATGCGCTCGCTGGTGGCGCCTTCGCGCTCGCTCGCCAAGCTGGCGGGGCAAATCTCAGCCGCCTGGGTCTCGCTGGACCGGCTGGGAGAATTGTACGCGTTGCCGCTTACCGCCTCCCCGCGGGCTTCGTGCCCGATGACGCGCGGAGCGCTCAGCCTGGCCCAGGTCTCATTCGCCTATGGCCCGGGGGAACCGGTGCTGCGCAATGTCTCGCTAACCCTCGATCCCGGCCAGCGCGTGGCCATCGTAGGTCCCAGCGGAGTGGGGAAGAGCACGCTGGTGGCGCTGCTGCTCGGGTTTTACCTCCCCGACAGCGGCCGCATCACGTTGGATGGGCTTGATCTGAGGGACTGGCCGCCCAAAATGCTGCGCGCGCAGCTGGGCTGGGTGCGTCAGGATCCGCATCTCTTGGCGGGCTCAGTACTCGACAACATGACGCTCGGAATACCGCGTGCCCGGCGAGAGGATGTGCTGGCGCTGATTGAGCAACTGGAGTTGGGGCCGGTGTTTTCCCGGCTGGCCGCGGGACTGGAAACGCCGGTCCAAGAAGGCGGGGCCAATCTCTCCGGGGGACAGCGCCAAGCGGTCTCGCTGATCCGGGTGATGCTCCGCAACCCCCCCGTGCTGTTGTTGGACGAACCGGCCGCCGCGCTTGATTTGCCGACCCAACACCAACTGCTGGAGTCACTCGCGCGGATCATCGAAAACCGCACCACCCTGATCATCACCCACCATCCGGCTCCCTTGCGCCTGGCCTCGCGCATATACCGGCTCGAGGCGGGACACCTCATCCTGAAGACTCCCGAGACCGCAGCGCGTTTCCGCGAGGGCCGGGGTCTGGGGGAGACGGACGCCCCTGCGCCCGAAGGGGGACCGCGTTATCCGTTCGCCCCGGAGTGCGTCCAACGCCACCCCGCAGCCAGCCCCCGCCCCACCCAGACCCTTTAAGGTCGCGGGCCCGGGCAGGGGCCGCCAGGGCGGACCGGATGCGCGGGAAAGGACAATGTCGGAAGAAAATCGGCTATGGGGTCAGAGAAATATTTCCGGAGTCCATCGATTCCGTCCCGCCGGTTCATGGCCGGCTACAATATGCGCTCCTTACCCTTGCTAAGCCGGCGGGCAGGGTGCCGGATTCTTGCCTGGCGAACCTTTAGCCAGGCGGCCAACCCGGCCCATGCCACGCCGCCCCAATTCTCGACAGAGCTTTTCACAGGCATGGCCTGCCCATGAGGTCTGGAGTCCGTTCCCGCCGGACATGGCTCGGAGGCCTCATGGACGAGCTCTTCCCACAGGGCTTCCTGTTCGGATCCGGCCATCTCCTCCAGGTCATCGCGTTCTTCCGCGATCCGTATCGGTTCGGTCAGCCGTGACCGCGCCTGCGCCCGGGCCCCAGCCACGTCCAGACGCTCTTCCCGCCGCCGGTGTTCAAGACGTTGCCGCCGGCGGACGAGGGATTGATAAATGGCTTGGGGCGACGAGGCAAGCCGTCGCGGTAGAATGGTCAGGGCAAACCGCACCGTTCTGCGCGGCCCCCATGCTCCAAAGCATCCGCCCGGTTAAATTCCTCCCGCACGTAATCCGTCACAGCCTGGTCTATCGCCAACTCGGGCCCGGATCGCTCCGTATTCCACGGGGTACGCTCTCCGCTCCGCAAATGTGCCATCTAAGCGAAAGAGTTGCTCCTTGGCCATTCGGCGCATAAGAACGGTCACGCCGGCCGTATGCCCTGTCTGATTCCCATTTGTGTACAAGGGAAGTCTGGGATTTGCGCTAACGAAAATCCTGCCACGACCAGGCAGGCATGTCCACCTCCCTAATCTGCTGCGGATCGTTGACCTTAGGCTGGCGGGTTGTCGTAGTGGCCAATCTATTTGCTATTCCGTGGACGTGGTCTCGAACATTTTGACCACGGCTATCGGATCTACGTAAACATCACCCGCTCGTCCCGGCATGGCGAACCGCATGACCATTCTCTTCTCTGCAAGCTTCGAAAGACGGTTGAGGGCTGCAGTCTGGGCGATACCTTCCTCCAAAGCCACCTGTGAACTCGTCATCCCTGTTCGATGCTCTCGAATAACCTCTAAGCTATCTTGCTCCGTTTTAGTAAGCGCGATCGCCGGTGAGACTTCAGCATCATATGCTATCCCGTGAACCCCCAGCCGAACTAACTCCACATAAATTGGCAACCCGTGAACCCTTCCGAGATACTGAATAAAACGGTACACGCCGGGATCGTGAGTACGGACCACAAGCGTCAGGTTACCATACGCCCCGCCTGGTATTGCACGCGCTAGAGGCACCAAAAATTCTTCGACGAATCCCGGCGTCGGAAATACACCCACCCAATTCAACACAATGATCGTGGGATCACGATACACTGTGGGGGGAAAATATAGTTGTCGCCAATGGGCGGCTTCCTCTGGCTTTGCCCACACTCCACCGGACGTCCCAGTAAACACCGTATGCAACTTAATCGGCAACTAAAAAATTTGTGCCTCAGGCCGGCACCATCCAGCCAACCGATCCATCGCATCAAGCAGAGCAAGTTCATCCTCCTCACGTCCGTCGCGCCTCAGACCGCGGACAATGGATTCCAGCGACGCTAAGACGGTGGCGGGTTCGACACCATGCACTTCAACCTCCCGTCTTAGAAGGTCTAAAACAGTTGCCGACGGATCTTGCGCGTGCAACGCGTGGTCAATGCCCACCCGTGAAATCATTCAAATCCTCCTCCTTTAAATGCTTCCAGTGAGCGCGTGTTGCGGACAGGGCATATTCAAATTGTTGTAACGACATGACGCGAGCGCGTTCGATCAATCCATGATGGGGATCCATAGACGGTGCTGGCACGTAGGCGAGCCCATCGCCCAGGTCTAAAGAATATAGTACCCACAACAGGTACCGGGCATATCCAATTTGTGTTGATCGACTCCATGCGTAAGCCGCAGCACAACCAGGCAAAGTTGATTGATGGAATGTCTTGTGCTTAAAGCGCTAACGTCCCCAATAACTGATGGTTGGCTGCATCAAGGAACTGACGGCGGTCCGACCAATCGGTTATGCGCTTCGTTTCGCAGCCAAATCGGGTTTCGGCATTGGGTTGGGCTGCGCTCGAAAGCCTCATCGTCCCACTGAGCGCGGACTTATGGTCGAACCTTGGTCGCAACCAGCAAGCCTGTCGACCAGGTCAGTTTTGTGATCCGGAGGTCCGAACGGTTCTCCAGATAATTCACCAATTGGACCACCTGATTCGCATGTTCCTGCGGCCAGTTATCGACCGGCACCAAGTCGTCCACGATGTAGAGACCACCCCAACTGAGCATCCCGAGGACTGGGTCGACCAGATAAAATTTCCCCGGCCAGGTGTCCGCAAAAATCAACTCAAACCGCTCTTGCCCATGACGTTCGATAAAGGACTCCCCATCGCCCAGGACGAACGTCACCCTCGGGTCGGAGCCCAGATGCCGCTTGGCAATTGCATGCACTTGCCGATCGTTTTCCACGGTGATCAGTCTCGACTCTGCGTCCATCCCGTCCAGCAGCCAGGCCGTCGACACCCCGGCGCCGGTTCCAAGTTCCAGCAAAGAACCCCGGGGTTTCGAGGCAGCCAACGTCCGTAGCAACGATCCCGTGAGGTCGTCAGATGACATAGTAAAGGTGGTCGCTGCTAAATCTGCTCGAATGGCGTTGAGGAGCGCGGGCGCTTTAAGATTCGCGGAATCGTTCACTCGACACCTCTCTTAGTAATTGCCCCGTGTTGGATCATGTCTATATTCCCTCCCAGGCGAAGGCCTTTACCGAGTCGGGTCACTTAAAACCCGGTCCAGATTGGCTTCGATGTCCGCAGAAGGCGGGACTATTTCCTGTTCTCCAGCTATGCCGGATCTCCTGCGAAACATTCGCCCCCCGTTTGTTTCCAATGCGCGTCTCCTCGCACCACGTTGTCCCAAGGTATTCCACCCGGAACCATTGAGAATTGCTTCGGCGGGCGCGGCTACCAGTTGGGTCGGTGTGCGTCCCGGATGGTCGCCAAGTATCTGAAGACCATCCGATAACTTAAAGTGTAGCCTACCCAAACGGGTAACACGCCATCTTTTCGCTGAAACCACACGGCATATTGGTCCGTCTCTTGCAACGAGTCTTGGGCCCAGGGTGACACCCTAGGCAACTCGGCGTCGGATAGCGCAAGACCATAGGGGATGACGCAGCGGGATTGCATGGCGTTTCAAACGCTACACCCAGCCCCTCCAACACCAGCGCATCTAATAGCCGCATGGGGTCGACGGAGCGAGTCCGGCGGCCGCATAGCAAGGCACATGGTGCCATTCGTGCCGACTACTCGCGCGGACGTCATCCAACAACGCAGCACGCGAACGGTGCTGAACAATCGGCATCCAGATGTATTCCGGTTCGGCGTGTCCACCGGCGCCGGTGCCAGGGATGCAGAAGCGGGGTTCGTCAACTTTTACCAACGCCGCGGGTATCGCTTGGTGACGGTGCGTCCGGGAGCGATCGACGAGGCGCGACGGATCAAGCCGGAGATTCCGCTGATCGGCCATGATGGCATCGGCATCCACGACGAGGTGGAGCTTGAACGGTTCTTGTTTTAGGTTGGATGCCAGGTCTTAGCCCCGCAGGCGGCCAGTGACTGGCAAGAACCCTAACGGATTCTTGCCCGGGCCCTCCTCGGCACCCTGGATCCGTCCTATTGCTCTACAAAAGGCTGTTGGCGGGAACGTGGGTTTTGGTTCCTCGGAGGACCCCGGCCATTGCCCGGAGTCCACTGCAGGTGCTGGCGATAACTGCCCTGGTCACGACCAAATGCCGAGAGTGACGGGGTATCGGATAAGGTGTTAACGTATTGGGGCTGTGGGCGTGAAGACGGTGGACCGCAGTGATGGAGATGGCACAGCAAGCCACTCCGGCCTTCGGTGGGTTTTGCCCCGTTTCGCCTCCATGACAACCATACTTGGAGGTGAGTCTGGGAGCAACTGCCAATCCGAAACGATGTTATCTTGACATCAAACGGATTCATGATATTATCCAGCTAGACAATCTAGGTCGGAGGGCACTAACGATGAAGGGTCAGTGGCAGCTTCAAGAGGCCAAGAATAAGCTAAGCCAATTGGTGGACCAAGCCGAGCATGAGCCCCAAGTTATTACCGTGCGGGGGATACCAAAAGTCGTTGTTGTGTCGGTTCGTGATTATCACGTTTTGACTCGTCCCCAGACCACGCTAGTGGAATTCTTCCAAGAATCGCCGTTAAATGGCGTTGGGCTGGATCTCTCGCGACGTTCTGACACTTCGCGCACGATCGATTTATGAAATATCTCCTCGATACGTGTGTGATCGCGGAACTTCTAAAAAAGCGACCAAATCCTGGGGTCGTGCAGTGGTTTGGGTCCCATGAAGAAATATCTCTCCATCTTAGTGTGGTCACCCTCGGAGAAATTCAAAAGGGAATCAGCAAGCTTGCCGACCTTCATCGCCAGCAACTCTTGCAAGAATGGCTTCAAACGAAGGTTGTGGAACGCTTTGATGGACGTATTCTTCCGTTGGACCCGGAGGTCATGTTTGTTTGGGGACAGATCCTAGGCCAAGAGGAGAGACACGGGATTATACTCCCTGTCGTTGACATGCTCATTGCCGCAACAGCCATCGCTCACAATATGCAGGTCGTTTCGCGTAATGTGCATGACTTTCAGCGATGCCATGCAGGTGTCGTGGACCCCTGGAACTAAGTCGTGTTTGTGACATTTTGATCGGTTGTTGTCATGGAAGCGGCGGGGCAAACGGATAGTCACGCACGCTCATGAGGGCAACTTCCGCGGTGTCTGGGCTCGTCCCGACACTCACAAATCCCTCCTTGGGGCAAGAAACTTTGTGATGAAATGCGGGGCTAGCTTAAATACGCCAGGAGTCGTTCGATATCCGATTGAGAACATCGTGCTTCACCAACCAAATGCCGCTTTCTAATACTCGCAATTCCTAACGAAATCAGCAGCAAATCGATTAGCGTGCACGATGCGGAATGCGTGATTGAATTGTTACTTCAAAAAGCAAGATAATGGCGGCTCTCGGGGACGGTGATCCTATTTGCTGCTCGATCGCGAGCGCCGAGCGGACGTCGCTGGGTGCAATTTGTATACTCAGAATGAGACGGAGCAGGGAGGGCGCGCCGTGGAATATTTCGACGGTATTCAAATTGACCCGTTCGTGTGCCATGGAGCGGCTTGCATCAAGGGAACGCGGACTAGGGTATCGGTGGTGTTGGATGCCCTGAGTGAAGGGCATGCGACTGACTGGATCCTGGCCCAGTATCCGACACTTGAGGCAGACGATATTCACGCGGCGATCGCCTACGGGGCGTGGTTGGCGCGCGACCTGATACGCCCGTTGCCTCCGCTTGATGGCTATTAGATGCGGTTTACAGTGGATGAAAACATGCCGATTGTCGTGGCCGATATTCTCAAGGACCACGGACACGAGGCGGAAACGGTCTATAGTGAGGCGATTTCGGGCATCCGCGATCCGGCGCTGTTGGAGGTGTGTGAGCGTGAACAGCGTATTTTACTAACGCTTGATCTCGATTTCGCGAACCTCGTCGATTATCCTCCCGGTAGTTATCCGGGCATCGCCATTTTTCGTCTCGGTTTTGCCGGTCCCAATGCTGTCATTGTTGCCGTTCGACGTTGGCTATTAGCGACCGCCGCGTCCCCGCCGGAGCCCGATGCGCTGTGGATTGTCAGCGATAATCGAATCCGGGTGCGCATGGCGCCTCACCGTGAATAGCTGAAAACGCACATGACGCGATTACGTTCGTTTGAGAGGACCGGCTCCACGAGAACTTTAGCCCGCATCGGTTTTGGCCATTCATCATCCCGTCACCACGCCGTCACCAAGAAGCCATGGACAGGGTGTTATGGTATGGACACAGTAGACACCCGGAACCCCCCAAACCCTTGTTAAAAAAGGAATGTAGTGTATCGGAGAAACCCTGTAGACACCGTGGTGCGGGTCTTCTAATCCCGGCGTCGCAGGTTCGAATCCTGCCGGGAACACCATGAAAGCCTTACCCCGCAAGCGATTGCGGGTTTGTTGTCTTTGTTCTCCGTCCCGCTGTCCACCACGGCGTCACCAAGACCCTGTGGATGCGGTTCGGTGGGAGAGACGCGATAGACGGTCCGTCGGGGGAGAGCCGTGATAGCTCCTGATTCCAGACTAGCGTAGCGACGTCATGGACGGGTGCACGCGGGATTTTCGGTCCCGATGCAGCGACAGTGAGCACCCTTTCGCATGAACCCGATGGGCCTATTTCTTCAATCCTTGAGGTGTCGAATCATGCGTATTCGGGGGCGTTAGTGGAGTAAGAAGTGCAACATTCTGGGCTGCAGCGAGGTTCTTTTCATGATGCCAATACAGCAATTCTCTATCACGCCTAACTGTAAGAGGTCCCTTATCCAAATGATGGGTTCGTCCCCGATTAGAACACTGGAGAACTGTGTGGGCACATGGTGACAAAGATTTTGTTATGATAAAAGGTATAGCGATCAACGAAAGGATGGTAACCCTGGGCCGACATCATCGGACCCCCACAAGCGGTCGTCGACACGGGGTTTTGGAACACGTGCTGCCGCCTGGGGATTCATGTCTATTTGACCCACATCTGGCCTGATCCGGTCTTGATTCCGGGAGCGGTCATCGCCGAGATCTTCCGCCAACCAGCGTTTATGACCACGTTGAATGCCGCATCATGGGCATCCTGGGGACCGCTTTACCGGGATCAAGCGGCATTCCTTAACGCGTTTCTCCAGCGTACTCTGCAGCCGAGCAATCCAAACCTCAGTCGGGTCGCCTTGTTCCATCCCGGCGAGCGCGCGGTCCTGGATTTGTCCCAGCAAGTATCTGCGAATGCCTTGATTGATGAACAAAAAGCGCATGATTATGCCATCGCGCAAGGACTGGATGCGATTAGTGTTCCAGAGTACCTTGTGATTCTCCTCCAAGAGGGTATACTGACGGTAACGCAAGGCGTTGGCATTTTTCAGCAATTGGAGTCCTTGAATCGATCGCCCCAGCCGTTTGTCGAGTGGGCGAGGACTCGTTTGCGGAGGTTAGGAGGGACCGTTTAATGGCCATGAACCGCCAACACACGATGGACGTGGACGATGCCACGTTAGATTCCTTGCGGGCCTTAGTGGGAATGTCACGTGAGGACGCACGCACGTTGGTTAAGCAAGAGGGCCTCGATGGCTTGCGGATTCGGGTGGCGTCCGCTCTCTATGCCGCCGAATATTTGACGAGTGGCGAAGCAGCGGATCGCGTCGGTTTACGCAATCGTGGGCTGTTAGGCAGCGTGCAATAATTAATTTCATTTATGCAAAGGAAACTGCGCGTTCGGTGTGGAATTATCTCCTCGACGATCGTTGGGAGATGATTCCATGTATACCCAAGACATTGAAGACCGACTGCGACAAAACTTTCAGCAGATTTTCCCGTTTCTGGATGAGAAGTTACGCCGCTTAGTGGCGGGGAGCGAGGCCCTCA
>JAJZZA010000004.1 GCA_021797825.1 Bacillota bacterium
ACATGTTTATAGAATACTACATTGTTCTATAATCCACAAGGGCTGGGCCCTCTCGGGCCACGGGCTTATATCCCCAGGCCTAAAGGCCGGGGCTTTACGCCCGATTTGGTAATGTGATGGCCGAGGCGGCACGCCTGGCGATGACCTGGCTCGGGTTGCCGACGTATCCCCCCCACCGCAACCTCATCACACGGCCCGAGAAGTGTGTGCAGGCAGACGAGCTATACAGCGACTACGGGTGGTGTCTCCCTGGGCGGTATGATCCGACGTGTGGGCCGTTCAAACAGGCGGTCAGCGATTGTTTGGCCGATACCAGCTACCGCCATCAAGCCCAGCTCAACACCCTACTGACACGCAAATTCCCCGTCTTCAAGTCGGCTGCCTAAATCATCAATTGTGAGACGCGCGGAGTATAGCGCGACAATCTCTGCATCAAGCCAATTCACATGGTACGGGCTGGATGATGCTACAATGTGCGCGAAAAAGTCCATCCAGACCGGACAACAACACCTTGCCTGCGGCTCACCGGTCGTGACTTCAATATTCGGCGCAGTTGCAACCATCTCAGTGAGTCCGCTGACTCTATCCCGGTCGCCCAATATCTGACGCGAGGCCTTGTCGCCAGCAGCCGTCTGGTCTCAGGCCGCAAAGCCATCTCGCAACACACCGCCGATTCTTCGGAACGGCCAGAGTCTTGGCTAACGAAACCACCCACTCGATCCGGGACGCCGCGCCGCCCGCACGGCAGCGGTGCCGCCTTCGGCTATTGCGGGGAATGCTGCCACGGAATCCCTTTAACGCACAGCGGACACTCTTCCGGGTTCCAAGCCGGGTCCTTCGCCACCCGCAGAACCGGCACAAACCCCATCGCTCCCCACCCGACCAGGCCCCCGCTGCGATCAACCAGCGTTCCCACCGCGCGGACCTCCCCCCCGGCCTCAATGACCGCCTGCACGGTTTGAGCCGCCGAATCGCCGGCGGTCACCGCGTCTGTCACCACCACCACCGGCTCACCCCGATCAAGCCGAAAGCCCCGGCGCAACCGCATCGATCCATCGTCTCCCGGTTCCGCGAACAGAATCCGGCTGTTGGGCCACTGCCGGGCTACGGCATAGCCCGGCAGCATGCCACCCACCGCCGGTCCCACCACCGTCCGGGCCCCATAGCGGACCAGCCCGTCGGCCAACAGACGCGCCCAGGCTTCTAGACGCTGGGGGTGTTCTGTCAAACGCGTCAGCAAAAACACCCGGTCGCTGTGAAGTCCCGTGGTCAGTCGAAAATGTCCG
Organism: Bacillota bacterium; assembly: GCA_021797825.1. Lineage (GTDB taxonomy): Bacteria > Bacillota > Sulfobacillia > Sulfobacillales > Sulfobacillaceae > JAJZZA01. The sequence goes on from JAJZZA010000004.1 coordinate 1,287, forward strand.
GTCAAATAGGCCCCGATCTCCCGCAAGTCGTCAAGCGTTCCGGCCGCCATATATGCTATCTCCTTCTTCCCAGAGGGCCCAGAGTTGTTGATAGGCCGCTCGGCGGTTCGGCGCGGCGGTCACGGCCCGCCCCACCACCAAGTCGGTCGTGCCCCGGCGCCGAGCTTCGCCGGGAGCGATCACGCGCGCCTGATCATTCGGCGGCGCCGCCCCAAACCGAATGCCCGGAACCACCCGGCGCGAACCCGGCCAGGTGCCCGCCACCGCCCCCACCTCTTCTCCGCTGACCACCACCCCATCAAGTCCGGCAGATTCCGCCAAGCGGGTCAGCCGCCCCACCACCGTCGGCAATGGCTCAAAGAGGCCCACCGTCCGCAACGTGTCAGGGTCGGCGCTGGTCAGCACCGTCACCCCGATCAGACGCGTGCTCCGCGCCGCCTCGCGGGCCGCGGACAGCATCGCGGCTCCGCCCGAGACATGGATGGTCAAGAGTTCCACCCCGAGCGCGTCGACCGCCCGCACCGCTTCTCCGACGGTATGGGGAATATCATAGAGTTTAAGATCCAGGAAAATGCGCTGGCCATCCCCAATCCACCTGCGCACGATGTCGGGTCCCAGGCGAAAAAAGAGCTGCATCCCCACTTTGAAATCGTGATGCCCCGGCAGATCGGCCATAATGGCCTCGGCCGCGGCCCGGCTATCCACATCCAATGCCAGCCAGATCCGGCCCGAACCCGTCATGTCGCTCATCGTCCTGACTCCTGGCGCCGGGTTGGCAAGGCCACGCCCACGATTTCCGGCAGCGATGAAAAACCATGAACGGCCAGCGCCGCCGGCAGGCCATCGATGATCGCGAGCATCCGGTTGGGATGTTGGAACGTGATGGTACCCACCATCACCGCCGAGGCCCCCGCCATCAAAAAATCCAGCACATCCTCCACCTGGGCGATTCCGCCCATGCCGATGACCGGAACCGCAACCGCCTGCGCAACCTCGTACACCACCCGCAGGGCTACCGGTTTGACCGCCGGCCCGGAAAGGCCGCCGGTCACCCCGCCCAAGGCGGGACGGCGGTTATGGCGGTCAATCGCCAGCCCGACCAGCGTGTTAATAGCGGAAATCATATCGGCCCCCGCCGCCACCGCCGCTTCAGCGATGCGGGCCGGGCTTTCAATATTGGGGGACAGCTTCACCATAACCGGACGATCGGTGACCGCGCGCACAGCCTGCGTGACCGCATAGGCCTGGTCCGGATCGTGGCCAAAGCTCATACCGCCGGCTTTAATGTTCGGACAGGAAATATTGATTTCCAAGGCGTCCACCCCGGGCTCGCGCTCCAACCGCGCCGCCACCCGCTGGTACTCCTCGACCGTGTGGCCAATCACGTTGACAATCACGCGCGTGCCGCTCTCGCGGAGAAACGGCAGGTCTTGGGCGATAAAAGTCTCGATGCCCGGATTTTGCAAGCCAATCGAATTCAACAGACCCCCCGGGGTCTCCCACACCCGGGGAGGCGGGTTCCCCGGCCACGGGTCGGGCGAGACCCCTTTTGCGCTGACCCCGCCCAGTCGGCCAATGTCCACATAGGCGCCATATTCGGGCCCAAAGCCAAACGTGCCGGAAGCCGCCATCACCGGGTTGGCCAGGGTCAGTCCCCGGGGCAGCCGGACGGTCATATCCATCGCGCTCTCTCCTCCCAGCCCACGCATCTTGTCCCCGGCGGTCGCTATCACCAGGCCAACCGTTCGGCCGCAAACACCGGCCCCTCGCTGCAAACCCGGGCATAGCGCGGACCCGACGGGCCGTGAACCGGCACCACGCACGCCAAGCAGGCGCCAATCCCGCATCCCATCCGCTGTTCCAGGGCCAAAAAGGCCCGGTGGCCGCGCGTCGCCGCCGCGATCCCGGCCAACATCGGCGTCGGGCCGCAGGCATAGACTTGTCCGTCGGGATGCGCGCGCAACCAACGCTTAAAGGGGCCCAGCACGGTTCCCGCCTCGCCGCGGCTGCCGTCGTCGGTGGTGAGCGTCAGGGCCGTGCCGCGCTCGGCAAAGTCTTCAACCATCACCAGGCCGGCGGCGGTGCGGGCTCCCAAAATCGCGGAGGCCGCCACCTGCCCGCCCCAGCGTTGCACCGCCGCAAACAGGGGGGGAATCCCCACCCCTCCCCCCACCACGCACCACGCCCGTCCCGGTTCGGGAACCGGAAATCCGTGCCCTAAAGGTCCCAGCACGTTCACGGTTTGCCCGGCCGCCACCCCCGCCAGCCAGGCGGTGCCCGCTCCCACCACTTGGAACAGGATGGCGGCGGTGGCCGTGGCCGCCGAAATGCGCGAAAACGAAATCGGGCGGCGGAGCGTGCCCGGGGTCAGCACGTGGACAAACTGCCCGGGTACGGCCTGCGCCAGTTCGGGGCTCTCTAATACCAGCTCGACGTAACCGGAGCCGGGCACGCGCACGGCTTGCACCACCACATCGTACTCTCCCGCCATAATTCCTCCCGCCCCCCGGTTAGCGGATTTGTCCCACCTGCAGCCATTCATTCAGGGAACGGATCCCCACACTCTGCTGACTGCGGCCTCTTAGCGCAAGCAGCGCGGCGCGGACCGTGTCCAGCGAGGTCAGGCACAGGATCCCCCGCTCCACCGTGGCCCGGCGGATGAGAAACCCCTCGCTTTCGCGACGGCCGCCGGCGGTAATCGTATTAATCACCAAATCAAACTGCCCTTGCCGGATCAGGTCCACCAAGTGCGGCCGCTTCTCTCCCAAACGGTAGACCGGGGTTGCCGGCACCCCGACCCGCGACAGCATGGCCAACGTCCCGGTGGTGGCAAACAAGGCATATCCCAGGTCCGCCAATTCAGTCAGCATCGGTAACGCTTCCGCCTTGTCCTGATCGGCAATCGTCACCAGAATCCGGCCTTTCGCGGGCAACCGGAAACCCGCGGCCGTCAATGCCTTGTAAAGGGCTCCGGCCAAGTCGCGGTCGATGCCCATCACCTCGCCGGTCGATTTCATTTCCGGTCCCAGCACCGCATCCACCTGCACCAGTTTGGAAAACGAGAAGACCGGCATCTTCACCGCATAATAAGCGGGCGGCGGAATCAAGCCGCGGCCCCAGCGGCGGTCCAGCGGGTCGCCCAAGGCGGCGGCGACGGCCAAATCCACCAGCGGCAGGCCGGTGGCTTTAATCAAAAAGGGCACGGTGCGGCTTGACCGCGGATTGGCCTCAATAATGTAAACCTCCGTCCCCACGACCACGAACTGAACATTTAAAAATCCCTTAACCCCCAGCGCGCGGCACAGCGTGGTGGTCATGGTGACGACCTGATCCACCACCGCTTGCGACGCCCGCACCGGCGGCAGCAGCGCCAGCGAGTCCCCGGAATGCACGCCGGCCCGTTCGACGTGTTCCATCACGGCGGGAATCAGCACGTCCTGCCCGTCGCTCACCGCATCCACCTCAATCTCCAGTCCCGACAGGTAGCGGTCGACCAAGAGCGGCTGATTCACGCCAATTTCATCGGTGTGATCCAGATAAGCCGTCAGCGCCTCGCTGTCCTCCACGATCTCCATGGCGCGGCCGCCCAGCACGTACGACGGCCGCACCAGCACGGGATAACCGATCCGTTCAGCCGCCGTCAGGGCTTCTTCGCGGGTGGTGGCGGTCATCCCCGGAGGGCGCTTTAAGTGGTGGGTTTGCAGCACCTCATCAAACAACCGCCGATCTTCGGCCGCTCTCAGACCGGCCAGCGAGGTGCCGATAATCGGCACGCCGCGGCGTTGCAAGCCTTCCGCCAGGTTAATGGCCGTCTGCCCGCCAAATTGCACCAGCACCCCCAGCGGTTTCTCCAAATCGATGACGTTCATCACGTCTTCTAACGTCAGCGGCTCGAAGTAGAGGCGGTCCGAGGCGTTGTAGTCGGTCGACACGGTCTCCGGGTTATTGTTGATCATGATGGCTTTTAAGCCCCGCTGGCGGAGCGCGTTGAGCGCATAGACACTGGCCGCGTCAAATTCAATGCCCTGCCCGATGCGAATCGGGCCCGAACCCAACACCAGCACCTTGTCCCCCACCAGCGGTTCGGCCTCGTTGGCCTGATCGTAACTGGAATAGTAGTACGGGGTGACCGCCGGAAACTCGGCCGCACTGGTGTCGACCATCTTGTATCCCGGGCGGATGCCTTGCGCATACCGCTCGGCGCGTACCGAATCTTCGGCAACGCCGGCGATCTCGGCGATCCGGCGGTCGGTAAACCCCGCCTTCTTCAGTTCTAAAAGACGGCTGGCCCACGATTGCGGCTGGGTCCGCAGTTCGCTTTCCAGGCGCACCAGCACCTCCATCTCCCATAAGAACCACCGATCGATTGCAGTCCGTTCGGCCAAGATATCGACCGAAACCCCGCGTCGCATCGCCTCCGCCAGATAAAACACCCGCACATCGGTGGGTTCGGTGGCCCTAAGCATCACCACCTCGTCGGATTGGTCTTGCTCCGCCCCTCCTAAGAGACCCCCGCGCTTTATTTCCAGCGAACGCACGGCCTTTTGCAACGCCGCCTGAAAAGTCCGGTCAATCGCCATGACTTCTCCGGTGGCTTTCATTTGCGTGCCCAGATGCCGGTCGGCGGCCGGAAACTTGTCAAACGGCCAGCGGGGAATTTTGACGACCACATAGTCCAGCGCCGGTTCAAACGCGGCTTGGGTGCTCTGGGTCACCGGGTTGGGAATCTCGGGCAAAGTCAGGCCAATGCCGATCTTGGCCACGATGCGCGCAATCGGATAACCCGTAGCCTTGGAGGCCAAGGCGCTGGAGCGCGAGACCCGCGGATTGACCTCAATCACCCGGTAGCGGCCATCAGGATGGAGCGCGAACTGAACGTTGCAGCCGCCTTGCACCCCCAACCGGCTGACGATGTCGATGGCCGCGGTGCGCAGCCGGTGATATTCTTTGTCGGTCAAGGTTTGGCTGGGCGCCACCACGATGGAGTCCCCGGTATGCACCCCCACCGGATCAAAATTTTCCATGTTGCAGACAATGATGATATTGGCCGCGTGATCCCGGATCACCTCGTATTCCACTTCTTTCCATCCGGCAATCGACTCCTCGACCAATACCTGGTGGATGGGGCTAAGCGCCAAACCGTGCGGCAGACGCTCTTGCATTTCGTCGGGTCCATGGGCGAATCCGCCCCCGCTGCCGCCCAGCGTGTAGGCTGGCCGCAACACCACCGGATAGCCCAATTCGTCGGCAAACGCCACCCCGTCCTGCACGGTGGTGACAGTCCGGCTGCGCGGGATGGGTTGCCCAATGTCGAGCATCAACTGGCGAAAGGCTTCGCGATCCTCGGCAAGCTCAATGGTGGGCAACGACGTCCCCAGCAGTTCAATGCCGAGGTCGGTCAACACCCCGGAGCGCGCCAACTCCGATGCCAGATTGAGCCCCACCTGGCCGCCCAGTGTAGCCAAAATCCCGTCGGGACGCTCCTTGCCCAACACGTAGGCTAGAAACGACACCGTCAGCGGCTCAATGTAGACCACATCCGCTACCGACAAATCGGTCATGATGGTGGCCGGGTTGGAATTGACCAGCACCACCTCGATGCCTTCCTCCTGCAAAGCCCGGCAAGCCTGGCTCCCGGCATAATCAAACTCAGCCGCTTGTCCGATTACGATAGGGCCGGAGCCAATGACCAGCACTTTTTTTAGGTCGCGTCGTTTAGGCATTCCCGCCGTCCTTTCGTGCCTGGACCAGGGTCATAAATTCATCGAACAAATAGAGGGAGTCGCTGGGTCCCGGACCCGCTTCGGGATGGTGCTGCACAGTCAGCACCGGTCGGCTGCGATGTTTTAGCCCCTCCACCGTGCCATCGTGCAAATTGCTCAGGCGGATTTGGTAGCGGTCAGCCAACGTCGCCGCATCCACGGCGTAGCCGTGGTTTTGCGACGTAATGAGGACGCGGCCCCGTTCGTGATCCATCAGCGGGTGGTTAGCCCCGTGGTGGCCGAATTTCAAGGGATAGGTGCGGGCCCCCTCCGCCAGACCGATCAACTGATGGCCCAGGCAGATTCCCATCGTGGGGTAGTGATCCAGCACATGCCGCACCGCCGGCAGCAGTTCGGGGAAGCTTTCGGGGTTGCCGGGCCCATTGGAAAGAATCACCCCGTCGGGTGCCAGGGCATCGATGGCCTCGGCTCCGCTGGCCGCCGGAAGCACCGTGACGTGCGCTCCCCGCCGGGCTAGTTCCTCGACGATCGAGTTTTTCACCCCATAATCCATGACCACGATGTGGGGGCCCGCGCCCGGCAATTGAAACGGAGTGGGGGTCGACACCCGGTAGACGCTGTCCGACAAGTCGATGGCGGCCAGCGCCTCCTCGATCCGGGATGGCTCGGTGGCGACCGCGGTCAGCGCGGCATGTTGGATGCCATGCGTCCGGATATAATGGGTCAGGGCCCGGGTATCCGGTCCCACCAACCCGACTTTGCCGTAACGGCGGAGATAGTGGTCGAGCGCTTGCGCTTCCCCCAACCGGGAAGGATGCTCCGCCAATTGGCGGATCACCAGCCCTTCGACCCACGGAAACAGGGATTCCGCGGCTTCGGCAAACGTTCCGTAATTGCCGATCAGCGGGTAGGTCAGCACAACGATTTGCCCGTAGTACGACGGGTCCGTCAAGATTTCTTGGTATCCCGTCATGGCGGTGTTAAAGACCACCTCGCCCGCCGCCACCCGCCCCACTTCGCCAATTAGCGCGCCCTCGAAGCGGCTCCCGTCCTGAAAAAGCAGAACCCCTGTCGTCCCCTCCCGATTATTCCCCATCTGCCTCCAGCACCTCCCCATCCCGCATGGTCCACCGTCCGCGACACATCGTCGCCACCGCGCGCCCCGTCAGTTGCTCTCCCGCCATCGGGGTATTGTGACCCTTGGAGTAAAATCGCGCCGGATCCACGGTCCAGCGCGCATTCGGATCAATTAACGTCAAGTCCGCCTCGGCACCGGTAAGCAATCCCGGATAGTTCAGGCCCATAACCTGGTCCGGCCCTTTGCTCAGGCGGGCGAAAAGATCGACCGGGTTCATGCGGCCGCTATGCAACAGCACCGTCAACACGGTGCCCAGACTGGTCTCGAGTCCACTTATCCCGTATGGCGCCGCCGAATACGGCTGGGCCTTTTCATCGGCATGATGCGGCGCATGATCACTCGCGATAACCGGCACCAAGCCGCTCACCACCGCCTCAATCAGCGCTTGCCGGATGGATTGGGGCCGAAGCGGCGGATTGACCTTGGTCACCGGGTTGTAATCCCACGCCTCCACCGCTTCGTCCGTCAAGTAAAGATGGTGCGGCGTCACCTCGGCCGACACCGTAAGACCTGAACGTTTCGCATAAGCCAAGGCGGCCAGCGTGCCCAAAGACGACACATGTGCCAGATGCAGGCGCCCGCCGGTCAGTCCCGCCAATTCCACGTCACGCCAGGCGATAAGCGCCTCGGCTTGCTCCGGAACGCCGGGCAAGCCCAGCCGCTGCGAGACGTCTCCCTCATGCATCACCGTCCCTTCGGCCAGCGCACGGTCTTCGGCGTGCTCGATGATGGGATGGCGCAGGCTCACCGAGTAGCTAAGCGCGGCCCGCATCAGGCGGGCGCTGGCCACCACCCGGCCGTCGTCGGAAAACCCCACCGCGCCGGCCTGTTCCAAGGTGTACAAATCGGCCAAACGCTCACCTTGGAGTCCGTGCGTAATCGTGCCGATGGGGAAGATCCGCACCAACCCGATGGCGTCGCCGCGATGGCGCTGCCACTCGACCAAGCTGGGTATATCCACCGGCGGGTCGGTGTTGCCCATGGGCGCCACGATCGTAAACCCGCCGGCCGCGGCCGCCTGACTGCCCGACACCAAATCCTCTTTCCACTCTTGCCCTGGCGAGCGCAAGTGCACATGCATATCGGTAAGCCGCGGCACCAGCCAGAGCCCGTGGGCATCCACCACCCGCACCGGCCGCGACCCGTCCCTGACGTCGTCGCGCGACACGATGCGGCCGCCGGCGACATGCAATTCATCGTCCTTCACATCAATCCCCCGGAACGGGTCGATAATCCGCGCTCCCCGGATTCGAATCACGTCATCGCGGTTCGTCATACGTGCCTCCCAGCAACCGATACAGGACCGCCATGCGCACCGCCACGCCATTGGTCACTTGGCTCAGCACCCGGCTGGATTCTCCATCGAGCACGTCGCTGTCAATCTCCACCCCGCGATTTTGCGGCCCGGGATGCAGCACCACGACGTCGGCATCCGCCCACTGCAGGCGGTGGCGGGTTATCCCCCACCGTTCCCGGTATTCCTCCAGCGATGGAATGTATCCGCCGGCCTGACGCTCCCGCTGGATCCGCAGCACTTGCACCACGTCCGCACCGCGCATGCCCTCGGCCAAATTGTGGGTAATCCGCACCCCCGGCCCGGCAAAACTGTCCGGCATCAGCGCGGGCGGTCCGACCAGTGTCACCTCGGCGCCCAGCGCCCGAAATCCAAACAAGTCCGACCGCGCCACCCGGCTGTGCAAGACATCGCCCACGATGGCCACTTTCAATCCGCTGATGGTCCCCTTGCATTGCCGGACGGTCAGCAAATCCAACAAGCCCTGCGTCGGATGCTCATGGCTCCCGTCGCCCGCGTTAATCACCGGAACCCGCAAGAGATCCGCCAACTGGCGCGGCACACCCGACGTCCCATGCCGCACCACCACCGCATCCACCCCCAGTGCCGTCAGGTTCTGAGCCGTGTCCCAAATTGTCTCGCCCTTTTGCACACTGGAGTGCGATCCCGAAAAATTTATCACATCGGCGCTAAGATACTTGCTAGCCAGTTCAAAGGAGCTGCGGGTGCGCGTGCTGGGCTCGAAAAACAGGTTGACCACCGCCCGGCCGCGAAGCGTCGGAACCTTCTTGATGGGCCGGTCCACCACCTCCCGCAAGGCCTGCGCCAAGTCCAGCAGCTCGTCGATTTCCCGGGCGGTCAAGTCCTCAAGTCCCAGCAGATCCTGCATTATGCGCCCCCTTCCGGCCGCTTGACCAATTCCACTTGGTCCAAGCCGTCGACCTCACGCACCAACACCCGGATTTTTTCTGATCGCGCGGTCGGCGTGCTCTTGCCCACGTAGTCCGCCCGGATGGGCAATTCCCGGTGTCCCCGGTCAACCAACACCGCCAGTTGGATAACCCGCGGACGCCCAAAATCCAACAGTGCGTCAATCGCCGCCCGCACCGTGCGCCCGGTAAACAGCACGTCGTCCACCAGCACCACAATTTTCCCGTCAATCGGCTCCCGAAACGTCGTCGCCTCAACCGGAGCAAAGGGCCGCCGCGCCCAGTCGTCGCGGTAGAGCCCGATATCCAGCACCCCCACCGAGGGCCGCCGGCCTTCGCTCAGGGCAACACTTTGCGCAATGCGTTCGGCCAAAGGCACCCCCCGCCGACGGATGCCGACGAACACCAGATCGTCTATGCCTTGATTTTTTTCCACGATTTGATGGGCAATGCGCACCAGTGCCCGCCTCATTGCATCGGCGTCGAGCAGTATCGCCATAACGCCCCCTTTTGGCCATAAAAAAACGCTCTAACCCGCGCATGGCTAGAGCACCGTCCGATCCTCCCTTTCCAGCCTCGCGGGACTGGGTTTAAAGGTGTTGCACTGTCATTGTATCGTATCTGCCGCACCGGGTAAAGCGTCCCGCACGATTTATCGCCGAAAACCGGCCCCCGCCGACGAGCTACTGACTCCTCCCGCCTCAACCCACATCCCCAAAGCTTGCAGCGCCTCCTGTCCGCGCATCAGCGCGCGTTCATCCCGGCCGCGCACGGTGTGCCAGTGCATCCCCTGGGTCAAGGTGCTTAACAAGCCGCCGCCGTGATCTCGGGTCTTGAGCAGAAACTCTTCGACGTCCGCCCGTGAGCGCAAATCCAGTCCGCCCTGCAGTTCCCCGTAGACGGGATGCTCAATCAATACATCCACCACGGTCAAACCCGCGTCAACCAAGGCATAGAGTTCCGCCTGGGTCTGTTCCGGCCGGTGCCGCACCATAAAAATTGCCGAGTGCTCCTGCCGCGCGGCGGGCGAACCCCATAGGTATCCTCGCGACGTGGCGAAAATCGGCGAGCCCCCTGCCCGTAGCACGGCGATGGCTTGCACCACCGCCTGCCGGGATACGCCAATCCGTTCCGCCAGCAGTCCCCCAGTCAGCGGAACCGCCGACTGCCGCAGCAGGGCGGCGATGCGTTCGCGCTCAATCATGCCAACTCCCCTTTCCCCGCTAAAGCCCGCCGGCGCCGGCGACGCAGCCTCGTCCGGCGGAGTTTGTCAGCAACCGCTTGATCTGATTGTACCGCATGGCGGTCCACCGTGACGCCCCTCGCGGCAGACGGCGGGTCGTGATACCCTAGAGCCAAAGGGGGTTTGCCGATGGCGGATCACGACATCACACTGCGCACCCACTGGCGGAGGACTGGAGTTGCCGTCCTGGCTTCGCTCATTCTGGGGGTCGGGCTCTTTGTGGTCATCAACCACATCCCGCGGCCCTTGCAAAAAACCTATGCGGACCCGCTTAAGGCATTGGTCGTGCTGCTGGTGGGCGCGTTGGTTTCGACCCTATTGGAACGTTATGTTTTTCAAATCGCCAGCCGCCGCCTGGCTGGCCGCCGGTTGACCTGGATCCGCTTTGTTACCCGGCTGGTGCTCTACGTCGCGGTCATCCTGGCCATCCTGGCGGCGTTTGGTCTCGGTCTCTCTTCGGTGGTGTTTGGCGGCGCGTTCTTCACCGTCCTCATCGGTTTAGCCGGACAAAGCATGTTTGGCAACCTAATCGCCGGCATCTCGCTGGTCATTTTCCACCCCTTCGAGGTGGGGGATCGCATCACCTTCGTGGCCTGGCAATATCCGGTGCTCATGCCATCGTTTCCCCACGAACCGTTAAAACCCGGCTACTCCGGAATGGTCACCGACCTGAGTTTGATGTACACCATGATCCAGACCGACGACGGTGTCCCGATGGTCATCCCCAATGGGATCATCATTCAGGCGGCGATAGAAAACCACGCCCGCACCACCACCCAGCGCACGCGCATGCGCTTTGATGTGGATCTCGCGATCAGTCCCGCCGAGTTTCTGCCCGCTGCGTCACAGGTGCTGGCGGATTTGGGCTACACCCCCCGCGTGGCGGTGGTGGACATGGGTCCCAGCACCTTTTCGGTGGCCATTAGCCTCGACTTGCAGGATCAACGCGAGGAGACGGTTAAAAGCGACGTGTTGACGCGCTTGATTACCCTGATTCAAGAGTTCCGGGCGGGCGGTCGACACCGGGCGGGTGCCGGGGCGGGGTCGTGACGTCCAGTTTGGCGGCAAACGGAAGTTCCACCGCAAACCAGGTGAGTCCTTCCCGGCTGCCGACGTCCCATACCCCTTCGACTCGGCGCACAATCGTATCGGCAATGGCCAAACCCAGTCCAAAATGCTGGTTCGACCCGATGCGGCGTTCCCCCCGCTCGAACCGCTGGAACAGCGTGCCCATCATGGCGTCGGGAATGGCCGGTCCGCTGTTGACCACTTCGACCCGGCCGCCGCGAGGAGTCCGCTCAACCACCACCCGCACCTCCGATTCCGGATCCGCATAGGCATCCGCGTTTTCCACCAAAATGCCGATGACCGTCTTCAACAGTTCCGGTTCGGTATCAACCCAAAGCGGTCGCTCGTCCAATTTGACGGCAAACGGATGGTGCATGCACGCATCCTGCAAATCGGGCTCAGCGGCATCCATCCAAGCATTGAGTTCGGTGGCTTGCAGGTCGAGGGCCTGGTCGCTTGCCATGCGCGAGAGTTGCAGTAAACGCTGGATCAGCGTTTCCATGGCGTTGGACTCACGCACCAAGGCTTTGACCGCTTGTTGCCGGCTAACGGGGTCCTGGTGTCCCCATTGGCTTAAACTGCGGGCATATCCCCGAATCACCTGGACCGGGGTGCGGAGCGAATGCGAGGCGTTCGACAGGAACTCGCGTTCGCGTTCGTGAGCGGCCGCCAACCGCTGGAGCATGCGGTTAAACGAAGCGGTCAGCGATACCACTTCCGCCAAGTCGGAGGAGGCGGTAATTGGCGACTGGTCCAAACGCTCGGGCGACATGCCTTCGGCGGCTTTCTGCAACGCACGCAGCGGATCGGTCAGTTGCCGAACCACCCAGAGCACCCCCGCTAAACTGGTCAACAGCAAGAGCAACCCGCCCAAAATCAAGGTCTTGACCAGCACCCGCAACAGGGCCGCCGTCCGGTTAAGAGGCTCCACCGCCACCAGCACGGCCGCCTGATGGGCTAAACGCACCGAAGCCCGCGCATAGACATAAGGCAGCCCGCGAACCGCAAACCAGCCGGGGGCGGGGGTCAGGAGCCAACCGGTCCGGGGGGTGCGCGGGGGCAGGGTCCCGCTCGCGGCAATGGGGGTCCCATCCGGATAGAGCAGCAGCATATAGCCGCGGCCCGCCGCCAAGTCCGCGACATCCTCCACCGGCGAATGGCCCGGATGGCGGACAGCCTCCTGGCCGAGGCGCTCGGCGGACATCGACACCGTGACGGAGGCCTCACGGATGCCTTGGTTAATCAATGTGGTGCGGGCCATGCCATAGACAAACAGGCCCGCCCCCACCGCAGCGGCGGCCACCGCCAGCCCGATGCCCATCATCAGTGCCGTGGCAATGGGCCGGCCGTTAGCCCTCGTTCCCCATTTCGCGCAAAACGTAACCCACTCCCCTGACACTGACAATACCCAGCGTAGTTCCCGGCAGATGATCGCGAAGTCGGCGTATGGTGACATCGACGACATTGGATTCGCCGTAAAAATCAAATCCCCAGGCCTGCTCCAGCAGCTGCTCGCGGCTTAGCACCCGGTACGGATTCTCCAGCAAAACCCGCAACAAATCGAATTCGCGACGGCTCAGGCGGACCGGTTGCCCGTGGATTTCCACCACCCGTTCCTCCACCAGCATGCGGATATCCCCCACTTCCAGCAAGGGACCCGGCTCCGCCGCCGCCCGCCGCCGCACCGCCCGCACGCGGGCGACCAGTTCTTCAATCGCAAACGGCTTGGTCAGGTAATCGTCGGCGCCATCTTCCAAAGCCTGCACGCGATCATGCACCTCATGGCGCGCCGTTACCATGAGAATAGGCACGCGGGTGATGGTCCGCAACTCCCGGCACAACTGCAAGCCATCGCCGTCAGGCAGCATGATGTCGAGTAAAATCGCGTGGTAGGTTCCGTGGCGAACTTCTGTCCGCGCCATTTCCGCCGTTCGCGCCCACTGCACCTGCCAGCCCCGGTGACTCAGCTCCGTCGCCAGCCACTGCCAGACTTCCGCATGATCCTCGACAATCAGCACCCGCATGCGCGGTCCTGGGCTCCCTTCCTCCGCTCCCGAGTTGGGTGATGGCCGACCGGCCGTCACCGATCGCCGGTATTGAGCGACACCTGCATCACCGAATTGGTAGCCAAGCTCACCACCACGCGCACATCCCGGCCATTTTGCATGAGGATGATGACGCTCTCCGTATTTTGCGCATCATCCGTGGATACTCCCACCACCTGTCCTCCGCCCACCGCCTTCAGCGCCGCCGCGACCGGCAAAGCGATCGGGGTATGTCCGCCTCCCGGGCTCTTGGTCGAAGGCGCGAGCCCGCGCGAGGTCTGGCCGGCTGCCACGGTCAACTGGCCATTGATTCCCACCAGCACCCGTTCCAGGCGGCCTGGGGGCAAACGCAGGACAATTTGGTAGGCCGGTCGGCCATCTTGCGCGGTCGGCACCACGCTTAAAGCCTGCGCTCCGGGAAATCTGTGGCGCGCCGCCGCCAGGGCCCCATTTACCGTCTCCGTCGCTGTCGGCACCGGTCGACCCAAACCCCAGCGCGCGGCGAGCCAGGGACCCGCTAAAATCGCGGCCAAAAAAACCGCGTAGCCGACGCGCCGCCCAATCAACGGATGTCGGCCAACCGGAATCGGGGTGACCGCCTCATCCTTTGCCATTTCGCGCCCTCCCCTGGCCGCTGGCCGTTGCCCACCTTGCCTCAGGGTAAACCCTAGACCATCAAAATGACGGCATCATGACAGATGGCATCACCCGTCGCCAGCGGACGCCGGGTCCCACACTCGGGCCAGGTACGATCCCGACGGCACCGGCGGACAGCCGTTGGTCTTGGGAAACAGACGATCGTCGACAATGCTCGGCTTCGCCGGCAGAGGCCGGCGCCAATCAAGCGGCAACGGAGCGACAAAACATAGCGCCTCCCCGGTCACCGGATGGTGAAAAGCCAACTGCGCCGCGTGCAGCAGTTGTCCCGGCCATCGCTCGCCGGGAGCCGAGCGATCATGACCGCCATAGAGGGGATCCCCGAGCACGGGATGACCCAACGCGCTGAGGTGAACCCGGATTTGATGCGTCCTCCCGGTCTCCAATCCGCACTGCAAGAGGGCATAAGACGGCCACAGCGCCACGGTCCGGAAATGCGTGCGGGACTCCCGTCCCCCCAGCACCACCGCCATGCGCAACCGATTTCGGGGGTCGCGCGCCAAGGGGGCGTCGATGACCCCCGCAGGCGGAGCCAAATGTCCCCGGACCACCGCCAGGTAATGCCGAGACACTTCCCGCCGGGCAATCATCTCCGACAGCCGCCGTCGCATCGCCTCGGTACGGGCCACCACCATGAGTCCCGTGGTGTCGCGATCCAGCCGGTGGACCACACCCGGGCGCTCGGCACCCGGACCCAACTCCAAGAGGGGCGCCAAGCGGTGGACCAGAGAGTCATTCCAGTGGCCGCGTGCGGGATGCGTCACCAGACCGCGCGGCTTGTTCACCACAATCATCCAGGGATCTTGATGCACAATCAGTCGGGCATCCACCGGCCGGCCCGCATCCCAGGCCGCGCCCGACCGGGTCGGCTCGGCTAAGCGCGCCGTGACCGCGTCGCCCGTCTTCAGCAGCGTACTCGCTCGAGCGGGCTGGCCGTTTAGGATCACCTCTTCCGCGGCAATCGCCCGTTGCCAGGCGGTCCGCGATCGATCCGGCCACCAGGCGAAGAGCGCCCGGTCCAGGCGAACTCCGCTATCCGCCGCCTCCGCCTGCCGGATGCGCACCTCGCCGTCACTTCCCATCGCGTGCGCGCGAGCCCTCCTTCCGGTCTTGACACCACTGAGCGATGAGCCATAAGCCGATACCGACCACAATCGCCGAATCCGCCAGATTGAAAAAAAAGGGGAAAAACCGAAAGTGGATGAAGTCAATCACCCGGCCTGACAGTATGCGGTCCCACAGATTGCCGACCGTTCCTCCCGCCAACAGTCCCAGCCCGGTTCCCGTCGCCCGCTTTAACACGGGATGGCGCCACAAGTATACGGCCACCATCGCCAGCAAGCCCAGCCCCACCCCGATAAACACCGGGGTGCCATGTTGAAACAATCCGAAGGCCGCCCCGCTGTTAAGAATGTAGGTCAACCACAGCACGCCGGGGATGACGGTCACGCTCTGGCCCACCCCCATCGCGTGCGCCACCGCCAATTTGCTGACTCGGTCGGCCACAATCACCGCCAAGGCTATCGCACCAACTCCCCACCGGGGCATCATGCCTCGATTCCGGCCAACACCGTGTGGCATCGGCCACACAAGTCGGGATGGCCGGGCAGGCTGCCGACATCCGGCGTGTGCCGCCAACAACGCTCGCAACGGCGCCAGTTGGTTCGCCACCCTGCGGCGGCCAGTGACTCACCCCGCACCGCGACCACCGCCGCCACCAAGGTCATCTCGGTCAACAGCGCGGCGTCGTCGGCCCCCAAAGCAGGATCGTCCGGACCCAGTGTTAACTGCACTTCGGCCTGCAGGGAATTGCCGATCGTCTTTTGCCCGCGGAGATCCTCCAGCGCTTTTAAAATGACTTCGCGGTAACGGAACAACCGGGACCAGCGTTTTTCATCGGCAGCCGTCCACTCCACCGTCCAGATGGGGAGCCACTCCGCCAGATGCACCGAAGGGGCATCACCGTCCCGGCGGGGGGCATGCCGATAGACCTCTTCCGCGGTGAATACCAGCACCGGCGCGATCGCGCGCACCAATGCCTGCACGAGGTAATCCAGCACCGCCACCGTCTCTTGCCGCAGCGCGTCGTCCGTCTTTAACGTGTATAACCGGTCTTTAATGACATCCAGATAGAAGTTCGACAAATCGATGGTCAGCAACTTGACCAAGCCGTGCACCACCGTATGGAACGTGTAGGCGCGGTAGGCGGCACGCGCCTCCTCCAGCCACCGGTTGACCGTGTAGAGCGCCCAGCGATTTAACACGTCGGCCACCGGCTCGCGAGCCTCCGGTGCTGGACGGTACCCGGACAGATTGCCGAGCAGAAACCGGAAGGTATTGCGAATCTTGCGATAGGTTTCCGACAACTGCTGCATCAGGTCATCCGAGATCCGCACGTCGGTGCGAAAATCGCTGGTGGCCACCCAGAGCCGCAGGATGTCGGCACCAAACCGATCCACCAAGTCAATCGGGTCAACGGTATTGCCCAGCGACTTGTGCATTTCCTGGCCCGCTTTGTCAAGCACCATGCCGTGGGTCAGCACCATCCGGTAGGGCGCCTCTCCGCGGGTCGCCACCCCCGTGGTCAAGAGGCTGTTGAACCAGCCGCGATATTGGTCATTGCCCTCCAGCACCAAATCCGCCGGCCAGGACAGGTCGGGGTGATTGGCCAAAGCCGCCGCTTGGCTGGACCCCGAATCAAGCCAGACATCAAACACGTCCCGCTCGGACCGGAAGTCGCTCCCGCGACAATGCGGGCAGCGGTAATCGGCGGGCAGAAAATAGGGCGCGGGCTCACGCCACCACACATTGCTGCCTTCTGCGGCGATGATGTCGGCCGTCCGCCGAATCAGGCCCGCGTCCAAAATGCTCGCCTGGCACGATTCGCAGTAGAAAGCCGGAATCGGCAGTCCCCAGACGCGCTGGCGGGACAGACACCAGTCCGCCCGATTCTCCACCATGGAGCGCATCCGGTCGGCGCCCCAGGGGGGATCCCAGCGGACTGGGCCGGTCGCCTTCAACAAATCCTGGCGAACCCGGTCGACCGACATGAACCACTGGGCAGTCGCCCGGTAAATCACCGGGTTCTTGCACCGCCAGCAATGGGCGTACTGGTGGTCCACTGCGTCCGCGTGCAACAACGCCCCATGCGCCTGCAGTTCCGCTTGCACGACCCGGTTGGCCTCCTGGTAGAACAAACCCGCCACCAATTGCGTATCCGGGCGGAACCGGCCCCGGTCATCCAAAGGTTGCACCACCGGCAAACCGTAGCGCTTGCCGACGACAAAATCCTCCACCCCATGCCCGGGCGCGGTATGCACCAGACCGGTGCCGCTCTCTTGGGTGACGTGTTCTCCCAACACCAGCGGCACCTGGTGGCCCAAATAGGGATGCACCGTGACGATCCCTTCCAATTCGCGGCCGCGCCACTCGCCAACCACTCCGCGAACCGTAAGCCCCATGGCTGAGACGGCCGCTTCCGTCAGCTGTTTGCCGAGTAACAGCGGACCCGCTTCCGTATCCACCGCCTGGTAGACCAGGTCCGGGTGCACCGCAATCGCCACGTTTCCCGGAATCGTCCACGGCGTCGTGGTCCAGACCACGGCCCGCGTGCCAGCCGGCAAGCCGGTCGCCCCCTCCGCAGTCACCACAAAGGCCACGTAGATGGAATCCGACCGATGCGTTTTGTACTCAATCTCTCCCTCGGCCAAGGCGGTTTCACAGTGGGGACACCAGTAAACCGGCTTTAAGTCCCGGTAAATCAGGCCCTTTTCCACCATGTCGGCAAAAACCCGCAGTTCGCCGCCCTCGTATACGGGATCCATGGTGACATAGGGGTTCTCCCAATCGCCCAACACCCCCAACCGCTGAAATTGCCGGGTCATCTCCCCCATGTAATGCGAAGCCACCCGCGCACATTCGTTGCGCAGATCCAGCGGTTCGATTTGATGCTGCGTCACCCCTAAGGCCTTTAACGCCCGCGTTTCGATGGGCAGTCCGTGGGTATCCCACCCGGGCACGTAGCTGACATCGTAGCCCTCCAGCACCCAGTAGCGGTTAATCATGTCTTTGACAATCTTGTTCAGCGCGGTTCCGGTATGAATATCGCCATTGGCATAGGGCGGCCCGTCGTGAAGCACAAATTTTGTCCGTCCCGAGCGCACCGCCCGCAATCTCTGATACAAGTGCCCGTTCTCCCACTCCGCCAACCGTTCCGGCTCGCTCACCGGCAAACTGGCCCGCATGGGAAACCCGGTCTTTGGCAAATTCAGCGTGCTGCGATAATCCACCCGTCATTCCTCCTCGACATCCGCAAACCAAAAATACCCTTGCCGAAGCAAGGGACGTCGCAACGCGGTACCACCCTCGTTCCTAGGCAGCCGCCTAGGCCCTCATCCGACGCGGTAACGGGCGTCACACGGCTCGGCTACTCCGTTCACCTAAGCTCTCCCGGGTGATTTGGCCGTGTCCCCCGATTGGCTTGCACCGTCCGCCAACTCTCTAACGTTTCGACACGTCCCGTCCCGATCATCGAATTGCTGGCGCCTGCCAATTCAAGCGATTGCCCAGGATATTACCACAATCCCGGGCCTTAGCCAATTCAGTCCGACCCCACCGGGACGGGATCAGCGTTTTCCTCCAGCATCGCCAAATGCGCCTCCAACAGGCTCCGGATGCGCGCCTTATATTGGATGGCTTCGCGGCGGACGCGTTCGAGTTCGAGATGCGCCTGCTGAACCTGATCGTGTGCGCGCGCAGTAATCTCTTGGGCAGTGCCTTCGGCTTCCCGAACAATCAGTTCGGCTTCTTTCCGTGCCGCATTCTTGACTTCCTCCGCGGTCGATTGCGCCACCAGCAAGGTATTTTGCAACGTGGTCTCCAGTTTTCGGTACTGATCGAGACGTTCGGTCATACCCGAAGTGTTCTCTTTCAACTCGTCATTTTCACGAATCAGGGCCTCGTAATCCCGGACCAATTCATCCAGAAACTCGTTGACCTCATCTTCATTGTAGCCGCGGAAGCTATGCTTGAACTCTTTGTTGACGATGTCAAGCGGCGTCAATGGCATCAAACGTCCCTCCTACGCACCAGCCAGAAATTGAAATAACGTAATCAACAAATACGCCACGATGTCCACCAGGAAAAACGCAATCAGCGGGGACAGATCCAGCATCCCCATCAATGGAATCCTCCGTCGAATCGGTTCTAGCACCGGCTCGGTCAGCCGAACGGCAAAGCCTGCCGCTCGGCCCCATAACCCGTCCGAGCGCGGCGGAAAAAATGACGCGATAATTCTGACCATCAGCACCACAAAGAAAATTTCTTTAAGCAAATTGACACTACGGGCCAGATTCAGCCAAAACAGACTCACTTAGTCAGGCTCCTCATCCAGTTGGGAGTGTCCTCCTGCTCTTCGCTCGCCACCTCCACATTGCTGGGAGTCACCAGAAAAATGTTGTCCCCCACCTTGCGCAGGCCGCCATTTAGGGCATACGCCACCCCTGAAAGGAAGTTGAGCAGCCGTTGCGCGGCGCGTTCTTCAGCCAAGTCCAGGTTCACAATCACCGGACGATGGCCCTTAATCTGGTCCGCAATCGCCTGCCCCTCCTCCAAGGTTCGGGGATGCATCACCACCACGCGCATGCTGCCGCGCGCTTTGTCCATGCTGACGACTCCACCACGCCTGTGTTTTGGCACCTCTTCCTCCCAATCCGGCTCGGCGCGCACGCCGCCATCTTCCATTGCGTAGCCTTCGTCATCCACCTCTTCAAACCCCACGAAGTTCAGGAATTTCCCCACAATACCTGTCTTCATACCCGACCCCCTCCCGATTCCAACTCGTTATCATCGTGCCCGCCAGCTATCCGTTACTCCGACTGTTCAGCGGAACCCCGGGGACCAAAAATGGCAGTGCCAAGACGCACCAGCGTCGCGCCGGCTTCCACCGCCCATTGCCAATCCCCGCTCATTCCCATCGAAAGGTCCGGCAACGGTGCCCAGGGATAACCTTCCATTCGACACATTCGCCACAATTTGACCATTTCCTGCATAAGTTTCCGAATTCTTTGGAGTTCGCGACGCGATTGGTCTGCGCTTTGCGGCAACAAGACCAAAAGACCCACCAGCTGGAGATTTGGCCATTGCCCTGCCTGTTCTACAAACGGCAACAGGTCGCTCGGATCCATCCCGGTCTTGGTTGGCTCTTGGCCCGCGTTGACCTCCACCATAATGGGAAACGGACGATTAAGACGCCGGTCGAGGGCCTGCGCAACCCGCTCGCTATCCACGGACTGAATGGCGTTAAACAGATCTATAGCATATTTTACCTTATTGGTTTGGAGATGTCCAATCAGGTGCAGTTCCACCGGGCAGTCTCCTGCCCATTTTTCGCGCGCCTCCTGCACCCGGTTCTCCCCCAACAACGTAATGCCCGCCGCCACCGCCGCCAGCGCCTCCGCGCGCGTCCGGTTCTTGGTGACCGCCATAATGCGGACGCCGCCGTCCGGCCGCAGGGCGCGCAGTCGCTCCTGCGCACTCCGCACATTGTCGGTTATGGCTGAAGACATATGTAACCTCCCATGCGCCCCGCGCGACCGCCGCTGCCGCGATGCGAGAAGAACCAGTCCGCGCGGCACCGGGTGCAGAGTTGCGCGTGATCGATATGTTCCGGCAACAGTCCGGCCTGCTCCAACAGAATCTGATTGGCTAGGGCCAAATCCAGCATCCAGTGCCCATCCCGGGCGGCCGGGCGCAGGGGCCGCGAGCCGGCGGTGGTCAGTACCCGCTCACGCACCGGTCCATCGACTTCATAACAGCAGGATCCGATGGCGGGCCCGATGCCGGCTCGCAGGTCTTTAGCCGCGACGCCTGCCGCCACCATTAGCCGCACAGCCTCTTGCTGTATCCCCGCCACCGTCCCTCTCCACCCCGCGTGCACCACGCCCGCCATCCGGCCGTCTCTTGCGCTCAGAAAAATGGGCGTGCAGTCCGCGAACCCCAAGCCCAGCACCACCGTCGGGTCACGGGTCAGCAGACCGTCGACCCCGGGAATGGCACCTTCTGCATCCAAAGCTCCCCGTCCCCGCTCGGCCGCATTGGCCCAGACCACCTTGGCCCCGTGGACTTGTTGCGCGGTCACCAGATCCTCGACCCGGCGTCCGCTCCAGGACACCGCCCGCCGCCGGTTTTCCCGCACCGCGGCAGCCTCATCCTGAACCTGAAACGAAATGTTCATGGTGTCAAACGGCGCCACTCCCACTCCGCCCAGGCGGGTGGTGACCCAAGCCCGCACCCCGTCATGCGGCGACCAGCGCCACATCGCTTTGTCCAGCTGCCAGCCCATGGATGTGCCCCCCTCGGTGATCGTCTTCGCTCTCATCTTATCAAACGCGCCGAAAAACGCCCCGCTTTTGCCAGGAAGATGGGAAGCGCCCGCAGCGGCACGGCCGCATCCGGCCAGCCGGCTGACCACGTTTTCGGCTCCAAGCCAGGCGGTTTCGCGCCCCGGGCCCGCGTCGGCAGACTTCGCCAAACCGTGGCGCCATCTTTCACCCCGTTCCGGACCCGGTTGGGCGTCCTCGGCATCTGGCGCTGACCACCCGGCTAAGCGCTTGGCCGCGACCCGGCGTTAACCCAAGGTTAACGCCGTCATAACGGGCGCTTCATGATGGTGCTTTACCATAGGTGCGGACAGGAGGTTTATGGTCATGTCCCCCCACACCCTATATCCCGTGTATCAACCCATCGTCGGCCTCGCCGACGGTCATCTGCTGGGGTTCGAATCCCTCCTCCGAGACGGCGGCCCCGATCACGTGCCGCCGGAGACCCTGTTCGCATTAGCTCGCCGCGAAGGTTGCCTCTTCTTACTGGAAATCACCGCCCGCCGCCTGGCCATCGAACACCGTCCCCGGCTCGACCGTCCCTACCGGCTCTTTCTGAATGTTTCGCCGGACATTCTGATGGATCCAGGGTATGAACTCGGCCTGACGCTCGCGCAATTGAGCCGACATCACCTGGCCCCGGAGTCCGTGGTGTTGGAAATCACCGAGCAGTTTCGGGTATATGATCCGGGTGCTTTGGACCGCATCATGTCCCACTATCAACAGCAAGGGTTTTTCGTGGCCATCGACGACTTTGGAGCGGGTTATGCCAATCTTAACCTGCTAACCCAAATAGCGCCCAAGTTTTTGAAATTAGACCGCCAATTAATCGACGATATAGCCCACAAACCTCGTTCGCAAGCGATCGTGGAGGCCATGGTCACGTTCTGCAACGTTACCCACACTGGCTTGATCGCCGAAGGCATCGAAAACCCGGCCGATTGGCGCTGGCTTATGGCGAGCGGGGTGCCGTTCGGGCAAGGCTATCTGCTCGGGCGGCCCGCCCCCGCGGCGGCCTGGACGCCCGAGCGGGTGACAGCCCACCAATCCGCCTATGGCGCCATGCTCCAGCAGGTGATGACCCCGGCTTGACAGGGTTCCGACGCGGACTGAGCGGACCACCCGCCGCGGCCCAGCAAACCCCTGGCGCGGAGCCCTCCGCGCGGTGATGGCATGCTGCGGCGAAATCCCGGCGGACAGTAAAGAAGCGCCCCGCAGGGCGCTTTCAATACCCGCCTGATGGATCGGGGTCCCCAGCCACTTCGACCAGAATGACATCGCGTCCAATTTTATGGATTTTCTCCCACTCAATCACGATATCGCGCTCACGCCCAAAGAGTCCCAAGAGCCGTCCGCTGCCGAGGATGACAACCGCCTTGATCCGGCCCTGTTCCAAGTCCAGTTCAAGGTCCCCGATCAAACCTAAACGACAGCCGTCGACCACATTGATGACTTCCTTCATCCGCAGTTCGGAGGTTTTCAGCATCGGGCATCCCTCCGCCAAATCCTATGCGTGCCTCGACTCCGGTAGACATCGCGCTAGAATCGTCCAAACACCCTGGCCAACCAGGCGGGGGTCCCCCAGGAAACGCGGATATGACCCCACTCGGCCGGCGGCGGCCGGCGGGCGGACAAGGGCGGGCGCCGGGCCTCGGGCAGATGGCTTAGGGGAACGGCGAGAGACTGGCTCATGTCGATGAAACAGAGTGATGGAAACAAAACACACCACCAGTTATGGCCCTGCCCACGTCCCAACACCACCAACAGGGCTCGGTAGCGGCCGGCGGGCAGCACCCAACTTCCATAAGCTTTAGTCGGGAAGTTGGTCCGGGTGAATGCCACGCGGGCCCGGTAAGCAAAGTGACCGCCGGCTAGCACCTGGTTGGCGGCGGCTGCCAGCGCCGTCCGCTCCCGGCGAATGACTTGGGCTGCCGCCGATGCGGAGCGCACCCGGGTCAGGTCCGGCTCCAAAATCCGCAGCACGGCGTCGCGCACCTCTAATTTCACGGCTTGGTCAAGCGGGTTGTCGGAATTGGCAATCACCCGCAAGCGGATAATATGCGCCGGTGTGGAGCTTACGCCCCCCCGCGGCGGCGCTGGCCGCGGCGGCCCCATGGCGCTTACCATGCCGATGACCAGCAGGCCGACGATGGCCGATTTAAACCCCATCGCTACATGTACTTCCGCATGTGGTTCAACGCGGCCTTCTCCAATCGGGATACCTGCGCCTGGCTGATGCCGATTTCGTCGGCCACTTCCATCTGGGTCTTGCCATGAAAAAACCGCATGGTCAAAATCCGCTTTTCCCGCTCGTTGAGACGGCGCATGGCCTCACGAATGGCAATCCCCTCGAGCCAACTGCGGTCCACATTCTTCTCGTCGCTAATCTGGTCCATGACGAAAATAGGGTCGCCGCCATCATGATAGATGGGTTCGTAGAGGGACATCGGCTCTTGAATGGCGTCGAGCGCATACAGAACATCTTCCCGCGGCAGGCCCATTTCCTCGGCAATCTCGCCGACGTTGGGTTCCTTGGCAAACCGGTGTACCAAGGCGTCGCGCACCTGCAGCGCTTTGTAGGCCACGTCGCGCAGCGAACGGCTGACGCGGATCGGGCTGTTGTCCCGCAAATAGCGCCGAATTTCGCCGATAATCATGGGGACCGCATAGGTGGAAAATTTGACGTTTTGGCCCAAGTCGAAGTTGTCAATAGCCTTCATCAAGCCGATACAACCCACTTGAAAGAGGTCATCGCTATGCTCGCCACGGTTTTGAAACCGCTGAATGACGCTTAGCACCAGCCGCAGGTTGCCGCTGATCAGCTGCTCTCGCGCCTCACAGTTGCCGCCTTGCAGTTCCCGAAAAAGTTCCCGCATTTTCAGGTTGCCCAACACAGGCAATTTCGCGGTGTTGACGCCTGGGATTTCCACCTTGTTAAGGGGCATCCACGCTACCTCCCGGATTCCGCCGACCTACCAGGAGTATCGCCCAAACCGTCAGGCGCTATACCACACCCCACCCTCAAATTGCCAATTTTTGTCATAACAACCCGCGCCATGCCGGCGTCTACTCCAGGCGATGAAATTCCTTGCGCAAGCGTTTCAAGATTCTCTTCTCCAGCCGGGAAATATAGGACTGGCTAATTCCCAGGGAATCGGCCACTTCTTTCTGAGTACGCTCTGCACCCCCTCCCAAACCAAATCGTAATTCCATAATGCGGCGCTCGCGGCTGTTCAATTTGGTCAGAGCACGCCGCAGCAGCGTCTTATCCGCCTCATCCTCCAGCCGCTTATAAATCAAGTCGCTTTCCGTGCCCAGCACATCCGACAGGAGCAGTTCGTTGCCGTCCCAGTCGACATTTAAGGGCTCGTCAAAGGAGACTTCCGAGCGCAATCGGCTGTTCCGCCGCAAATACATCAGGATTTCGTTTTCAATACATTTCGATGCGTAGGTGGCGAGTTTAATCCGTCTGTCCACATTAAACGTATTGACCGCCTTGATCAGGCCGATCGTCCCGATGGAAACCAAATCTTCAATCCCCACGCCGGTATTTTCGAACTTGCGGGCGATATAGACCACCAGCCGGAGATTGCGTTCGATCAGTGTGGCCCGTACCTGCGCCTCGCCAGCAGCCAAATGGGAGAGCAGCTTGGCCTCTTCATCTCCACTCAAGGGAGGAGGGAGCGCCTCGCTCGACCCCACATAATGAATCTCCCGGCTCTCGGTATCCAGTCCCAGCACTTCCCGCACCGCCCGTCGCACCCGCGGCCACCACGGTTCTGGAACTCCCGTCCGCCGCTGTATCATGCTCCCACTCCTTCATGATCCCGTGACACCAGAGCAGACGGCGCCACCAGTCCCCGATACGACCCATCCGACGATACCGGCCGTGCGCTGAAGCCCACCATCAGCGGAACCATGTCGTGCTGACGACCGAGATAATAGCCGCGGGCGGCATCCACCGCCACGGCCGGCATGACGCCCTCGCCGCCCAGCGAATCAAACCGAACCAGCACCAACCGACCCCGCCAGGCATCCGGCACCCGTGCCGCCTCCGCCCCCGCGCGCACCCAATCCAACACTTCGGACGGCAGCCATTTCACCGCAACCTCAGTCTCCAGCACCATAACCGGACGGCGCGACACAGGATCTTGCAACCGGTTGCCCGAATCCCACAAAACCCGGACGGCCAGGCCACGACCGGCCAGCGTCACCGCCACTTCACCGAGGGCGTGCTGGCCGAGAACCCGGCGCACCGTCTTGACGGGCAACACCGCCATCCCACCGGCCAAGAAGCCGGGAACCAACGGAGCCCAGTCCTGATAGGGCAGTACGGAGCCAAACCAGGTCAGACCCGCTAACATCACCCCAGCCGCCAAGAGCGTGAGCCCCGCAAACAGAAGATAGGTCTTCATCCATTGACGACGGGCAAGCCTCCCTAACCCGATCGGCAGCATCACGGCAGGCCACAACACACTGAATTCCCAGGGTGTGGCATAAAGATTCTGGCGCCACAATACCCATAGCGTGGGAAGGGCGCCCATTGCCGCGGCGAGCGTCAGCCGGCCGGGCCGGGGCCGGTAGCCGGCCAGTTTCGCGGTCAGCCACAATAGCACAAAGTCCATCTCCAGGCTTAACCCCAACGTCCCGTAGGCACTAACCATCCCCCGGCGCCTCCCCTCTTCCCCTTACCCCTATGGCGCATCCTCCGGTTTATGGCATGTGTATGCGCCGTGAGCCGGGGAGTATGTCTCTCCGCGCCCCATTGTAGACACCCCCACCCGAAAACCTTGTCAATCCGATGAGAGCGGCCACAGAAAGTTGCCGACAAAAAACCCGCCCGGTGCCGGGCGGGTGCTGGGGTGTTGCCGCCTCCTTACGACCGGCGCCGCAGAAACGCCGGGATATCCAGATCGTCATTGGCGAAGGGTTTGATCTCAACCTCGTCACGCGGCCGATCGGGGTCTGGTCTGGCTCCGGACCGTGACGGCGGTTCTCCCGAAAATCCGGTGGCAATCACCGTGACCCGCACCTCGTCTTTGAGATTTTCGTCGATCACCGCGCCAAAAATGATGTTGGCCTCGGGATCGGCGGCCTGGATAACGATCTCGGCAGCCTCGTTCACTTCAAACAAGGACAAATCCGTTCCCCCCGAAATATTCAGCAAAATTCCGCGCGCCCCGTCAATGCTGGTCTCCAGCAGCGGGCTCGAAATCGCGGATTTGGCGGCCGATCCCGCCCGATTTTCCCCTTGACCGACGCCGACTCCCATCAGCGCTGAGCCCATTTCCGACATAATCGTCTTGACGTCGGCAAAGTCGAGGTTGATAAGTCCCGGAACCGCAATCAGATCGGAGATGCCTTGCACCCCTTGCCGCAGCACGTCATCGGCGATCCGAAAGGCCTCTACAATGCTGGTGCGTTTCTCCACGACTTGAAGCAAACGGTCGTTGGGAATCGTGATGAGGGTATCTACCTTGCTTTTGAGATTGTTGGCGCCTTTTTCTGCATACTGTTGCCGTCGCCGGCCTTCAAACATAAACGGCTTGGTCACCACCCCCACCGCCAGTGCGCCCACTTCCTTAGCCACTTCCGCCACCACCGGCGCGGCGCCGGTCCCGGTGCCGCCTCCCATGCCGGCGGTGATAAAGACCATATCCGCTCCCTTGAGGGAATCGGCCAATTGCTCGCGACTTTCTTCGGCCGCTTTGTTGCCGATATCCGGATTCGCGCCCGCCCCGAGCCCTTTCGTCAGTTTGGCGCCCACCTGCAAGCGGGTCGGCGCCAAGGACAGCGCCAGGGCCTGCGCATCCGTGTTCACCGCAATAAACTCGACACCCTTAAGTCCTGCCTGAATCATCCGGTTGACGGCATTGGTCCCGCCTCCACCGACCCCGACCACCTTGATTACCGCAAAGTTTTCCGCCGCCTGGTCAAATTCCAGCATACGTGTGAGTCCTCCCTAAGTGCCGGGGCCCGGTCCGGCCGGCCTAATTCCACAAACTAACCCATAATTGTACGACGCGTTGCCACAAAGTGTCCGGTTCCCGTTTGACGCCCTCGCGCATGGCTGTCTTGGCCACCCCGACCACGACCGAATAGCCTGGGCTTTTAGACAAATCCGACAAGCCTCCCAGTCCGTACGGCGCACCCAGCCGGACCGGCCATCCCCAACGATTTTCCAAGTGCGAGCCAAGACCTTTCAGCAGCGCGCCGCCGCCGGTCATGACCACCCCGCCGGCAGGGCCTTTGGCCCACTCCAGCCGGGCCAGGTGCTGTTCTACCAGATGGGTCCACTCATCAATTCGCGCAGTGACAATGTCTTCCAAATCCTTCACGGCTATCAGCTTAACAGATTGCCCGCTTACCGCGCGCACTTCCAGCGTTCCATCCCGCGCAACGCCGACGGCGGCGTATTCCAGTTTCAGCCGCTCGGCCTGGGTCGCCACCACGCCCAATCCCAGGCTGAGATCGGAGGTCACCGACTCCCCGCCCAAAGGAACCACGCCCAGATACTGCAAATGTCCGCCGCGATAGACCGTCACCCCGGTGGTACCGCCCCCGACATCAATGTGCACCACGCCCAATTGCTTTTCGTCGTCCGCCAGCACACCGTCCGCCGACGCGCGCGGGGCGGCCACCACCTGCACCGGGTTGATTCCCGCCATGGACATCACCCGGCGCAGGTTGCGCAGCACCGACGTCAGCCCCGACACCACATAGACCTCCGACTCCAGCGTTTTGGCGACCATGCCCACCGGATCCACCACACCACGGAAGCCATCCACGGACATGCCGCGATGGATCACCTGCACCATTTCGTGGTCGCCGTCCAACGAGACCGAGGAGGCCTTAAGCATGGCCAAGCGGACATCGTCCTCGCGGATGGTGCCCGTCTTGATGCTAATGCGGGCTTGTCCGGGAACAATCGACAGATGTTCGCCGTTGACCGCCACTGCCGCCTGGGTTAAGTCCGTCCCGGCCATGCTGTTCGCCCGGTTGACCGCATCCCGCACCGCCATTGCCACCCGCTCCAAATCAAATACCAACCCGCGCCGCATTCCGGCCACCGGCGTGGCGGCAATCCCCAGCACGGCCAGTTCGCCATCCGTTCGCGCTTCGCCCACCAGCGCGGACACTTTGGTTGTCCCAACGTCAACCGCCAGCACTAGCTGTCGCTTGGCCATGCCTCACCCCCAACGAGCATCCTGCGCTCTCTTTCTCCACTTCTCGTTGCATTCCCGTTTTCCTGCATTAAAGCGGCGTCTGCCGCAATTTTGCGCGCGATCTTGCCCACCGGTCAATGATTAAATGCCGGATGCTGCCCAAATTTTGAAAAATTCGGTAGCCGAAGGCGAACAACGCCGCGTAATAGAGTTGCACACCCATTTTGTCGCCTAAATACGTTAGCAAGGCGGCCAGTACCGCGTTGGAGATTAGCCCCGAAACAAAGGTCAACTGCACAAAGCGCCGTTCCAAGCTGGCGCGAATGCCCCCAAACGTGCTGTCCAGGGCAGCCAGCAGGGCAATCGACAGATAATGCGCAAACGAGACGGGAAGCACCTCGGGAAAAGACAATCCGATGACAATGCCCAGTATCAGGCCAATGATGACAATCCACACGTCCGGTCCCTCCAGGCGCCGATCCTACTGCCTTATCTTAGCAGGTTTAGCCAAAGACATGGTCACAGGAAGTGCATATGGGGGAATTTGCAAATGCGGTGCGGCCTGATAGCGGATGGACACCAGCTGCGACCACCCGGCGACATCCACATCGTGTTGCAAAGCGCTCAACATCGCAGCCACCGGGCCGACCGCGCGGATCACATAAGGCGATCCGTACGGAACCCCATTGACCCGGATGGTGGGGCCGGCACAAAAGATGGCGGTGGTGGCCACGTAGCGCTGGCCATTGACCGCTACCGCCCGCGCCCCGGCACCCGTCAGCAGGCCCACAATATGCAGGACGTACTGGTCATGAACCAACTGGAATTGGGGGGGCTCGCCCGGGTAAGCGGGAGTCACCGCGTCTTGGATAAAAACCTCGACCCCTGAACCGGCTACGGCCGTAAACCCCGCGGTTTGCGAGGCTTGGGCCAGTTGCGTCCGCAAGGCCGTTAAGGACGGCGCCGCCGGCGCCGCCAAAACCCGCGCTTCTAAAGATGTCACTTCCGACTTTAAGGCCAAATTCCCATTTAACGCGCGGGTGACCAGATAGCTTAGGGCCTGGCCCTCGCGGAGGTTAGCGGAGTTTTGCAAATAGGCCACGACCCGGATTTGCTGGGTCACCAAAAATCCCAGAACGAAAGCGATAAGCGCGAGCACGGCCAGATACCGTTGCGAATGTCTCCGGTCGAGCACGGCCCAACACCCTCCTGACGCCTCGTCATGCACCCAGTATACCGCTAACGGACACCGATGTCCGCGCCCAGCAGGGACAGCCGTTCGGCTAATTGTTGATACCCCCGCTCAATGATTTCCCGACCCTTGATGATCGTTTCCCCCTCGGCCATCAAGGCCGCAATCACCAACGCAGCGCCTGCCCGCAAGTCCGGAGCCGCGACGACGCTGCCGACCAAGGGCCGGCCGCCGTAGATTAGCGCCACCCGCTGATCCGCGACAATCTGCGCGCCCATCCGGCGCAATTCCCGGGAATGGCCCAACCGGTTTTCGAAGACTCGCTCCGACACCACATGGACCCCGGGAATCTTCAACAGGAAAGCGAGAAACTGGGGTTGCATGTCGGTGGCAAACCCGGGATAGGGCGAGGTATGCACGGAAACCGGCGCAGGCCGGTACTGGGCTGGCGCCCAGATCTCGACGCGTTCCGCGTCTTCGGTGGCCACGCGCACTCCCACGTCGCGAAGCCGTCCCCAAAGTCCCGGCAAATGATCCGGCAAACAATTCTCCAACACCGCATGACCGCCGGTGGCCGCCACCCCCAGCGCCAAGGTCGCCGCTTCAATCCGGTCGGGAATAATCGTGTGTTCGCAAGTCCCCAACCACTCCTGTCCGACGATGCGGATGTCCGAGGTGCCGGCACCGCGCACGACCGCCCCCAGTTTCTCCAAGAACTGCGCGAGATCGACAATTTCCGGTTCCATCGCGGCATTTCTGATGCGGGTTTCACCGGGAATCCGGCTGGCCGCCATCATAAGGTTTTCCGTGGCGCCGACTGAAGGAAATGCCAGATGAATTTCTCCCGGAGACAAATTCTTCCCCGCGATCACGGTGCGCCCGCCCCCATCTTGCACGTCAGCCCCCAGCGCGCGAAATCCGTAAAGGTGCAAATCGATGGGCCGATCCCCAATCGCACACCCGCCCGGCTGCACCGCCTCGGCGCGCCCCAATCGCGCCAGCAGCGGACCCATAACAAAAATGGAGGCCCGCATCTCCTGCATGAGATGGGCGGGAACGACATGCTGATTGATGCCGCGCGGGTCGATGGTCATGTCCGCGCCAGACCGCTTGACGGTCGCTCCCACCGCTTTCAGCACGTCGGTCATCACGGCGACGTCCCGCAGATCGGGGACATCGTGCAGAACCACCGGGCCTTGCGCCAGAATACTCGCCGCCATAATCGGCAGCGCGGCGTTTTTGGCCCCATTCACCCGCACGGTGCCCTCAAGCCTTCGCCCTCCGCGTACCACAAATTCTCCCATGTTGCCGTGGCGCCTCCCTCTCCTGGGCCAATCCAACGAACCTCCGGCCGCAGCACAATGCCGGTCCGGCCATATACCTCGCACCGAATCCGCCGCATCAACGTCAGCACGTCGTGGGCCCGGGCCAAACCGTGGTTCACAATAAAGTTCGCATGCACCGGGGACACTTGGGCATCGCCCGCCCGCCAGCCCTTGGCGCCAATCGCTTCAATCAGCCGTCCGGCATAGTCCGGATACGGGTTTTTAAATACGCTGCCGGCATTGGGTTCGCCGACCGGTTGCGTCCGCTTGCGATGCGCCATATATTGGG
Source organism: Bacillota bacterium (assembly GCA_021797825.1). Taxonomy (GTDB): domain Bacteria; phylum Bacillota; class Sulfobacillia; order Sulfobacillales; family Sulfobacillaceae; genus JAJZZA01. The sequence goes on from JAJZZA010000004.1 coordinate 32,735, forward strand.
CCATTTTGTCGCCGATTTCCGCCGGATCGCCCGGGGACAGGATCAGATCCGCCTCCAATGCGATCCACGGCTGTTTCATAAAGCGGCTTTGCCGGTACTGAAACTCGGCTTCAGTCCCCTTGATCCGGCGCACTCCGCCGACTGGATCCCACACCAACACACTGCTGACCACATCAACCATGGACGCGCCGTGAGCCCCGGCATTCATCACCAGCGCGCCGCCCAGGGTCCCCGGGATACTGACCGCAAACTCCATGCCGGTCAGTCCCAACCGTTCCGCCCGCCGCGCAACCCGCGTCAACAGCACGCCAGACCCTGCCCGCACCCTATCCCCTGCCACCTCCAGCTGTCGCAGGCCGCGGGCGGTCGACACCACCACCGCATCAACCCCCTGATCGGAAACCAGCACGTTGGTGCCCTGCCCGAGGATGAAATAGGGTATGGTTTGGTCCCGCAGCCACTGCAACACCGCCACCACCTGTTCGAGATGATCGGGCACCAGCAGCACGGCGGCGGGTCCTCCAATGCGAAATGAGGTGTGCCGCGCCATCGGTTCTCCCACTCGGGCATCACGCACCCCTAAAGACCCTAACGCTTTAATGACCGGTGCGGTTTCCGTTCGGGATCCCTCCTCACCTGTGGTTGTTCCCGGCCGGACGCTAGGTGCGGACGGTGGCGGCCGCAATAATGGCGTCAAGTATGCGTTCTTCAGCCCTGGGATCGTATAAGCCGCGGGCCGCCTGCGCCATCTCTGCCCGCCGCGCGCCATCACCCAGCAAAGCCAGCACGTCGTCGGCGCGGGTCGCCGCCAACTGCGATTCCGCCATCACCAGACCCGCTCCGCGCTCCGCGAAGACCCTGGCGTTTTTAGTCTGATGGTCTTCTGCGACGTTGGGCGACGGCACCAATATCGCGGGCAGTCCAAATGCTGCGCAGTCAGCCAAGGTCATCGCGCCCGCGCGTCCGAAAAAGACATCGGCCGCCCGATAGATTTTTTGCGCCTCATAAAAGTACTCTACCACCCGCACCCGGGTCGAGTCCCAGGCAGAAGTTCCCAAACTGTTGAGCACCTGCCGGTAATAGCGCGTTCCCGTCGCCCACACCAGCCCGACAGTCGGGTCACCCGCGATTTTTTGGAGCAAGATGGCGGCAAAGGCGTTGACCGCCGCCGCCCCTTGGCTGCCGCCGGTAATCATCAACAGCGCGATGCCGGGGTCCAGGCCCAATTCCTCCCGCGCCTGACGCCGGCTTGCGGTGTAATCCAGTCGAACGGGGTTGCCAGCCACCAGCGTGCGCGTGCCCCGTGGAAAATTCCCCACCGCTTCGGGATAGGGCACCAGCACCGTGCGCGCTCGTCGGCCCAGCAGGCGGTTGGTCAGTCCGGGCCACACGTTTTGTTCCTGAATGACCAGCGGAACCCCGGTCAACCACGCCGCTAGTCCCACCGGTCCCGAAACAAACCCCCCCGTCCCCACCACCACGGCGGGCCGCTCGCGTCGCATGATGCGGATGCCCTCCCACACCCCGAGGGCGGTCGTCAACACCCCCGTGATTTTCCCGGTCACCCCCCGCCCCAACAGACCCCGGGCATGGATGGTCGCCATCGGCAGCCCCGTTCGCGGCACCACGTCGCATTCCAACCCATGATTGGTCCCGACATATAAGATCCGGGTTTCGGGATCACGGTCGGCCAGGCCCCGGGCAATGGCCAGCGCGGGATAAATGTGTCCGCCGCTGCCCCCTCCCGCCAACACCACGCGCATCGTGCCATCATCCCCTCTTGCCCGCACTTACTACCGTATGCTGAGGTCTACACGGCGTGCCTGCTAATGTTGAGCAATATCCCCACCCCGGCCAAGCTCATCACCATGGAAGAGCCCCCATAGCTGATAAACGGCAAGGTAATGCCGGTAACCGGCAGGGTGGCGGTCACCACACCCATGTTGATGGTGGCTTGAATGACAATCACCGTGGTGAAACCGGTAGCCAATAGGCTCGCATACAAATCGGGCGCACGCATGGCAATCCGGTACCCGCGCCAAGCGAGCACCAAGAATAGCACCACCACCGTCAGCGTTCCGATCAAGCCAAGCTCTTCGCCCACCACCGCAAAAATGAAATCGGTGTAGGACTCGGGAAGAAACCCCAACGCCTGACGGGAATAGCCAAGCCCCACCCCGAGGACTCCGCCCGATCCCAGCGCCAACAAGGCTTGGATGGTGTGAAACCCTTCCCCCAAGGGATGCTTCCAGGGGTCGGTATAGGCGATAATGCGCTGCAGACGATAGGGCGCGGCAATAATCGCCGCCGCCAGCAGCGGCAGGGCGCTGCCGAACAGAAATCCCAAATGGCGCTTCTTCGCCCCAGCTACGTAAAGCATGACAAAAAATGTTCCGGCAATCACCACTGTAGTGCCCAGATCCGGCTCGGCCAGCACCAGCCCAAAAATCACGCCCGCTAATCCCAAATGGGGCGCAACTCCCCGCCAAAAATCTCCAAGTTTGTCGACATGCCGGCTTAACAAGTGCGCGATCAATAGAATCATGCCGATTTTCGCCAGTTCCGAGGGTTGCACCTGCAAGGAGCCCACGCCGAGCCAACGTCTGGCCCCGTTGATGGTTGGCCCTAAACTGGGCACGAAGACCAGCATCAACAACAATACGGAAATCACATAGAGCGGCAGTCCGAACTTGCGGTATCGCCAGTAGTCAACCCGCGACGCCACAATCAGCACCACAATACCCAGCGCCACCCAGATCAGCTGACGCTCCAAAAAGTAGTAGGGCGTTCCCGTCGTCCGAAAGGCCACGGCGGCACTCGCCGAGAACACGGCGACCGTCCCGATCGCCAATAGGCCCGCCACCGCCATTAATAATGGATAGTCCAGCCGCCCGCGCTTGGTCTGCACCAACCCGACACCCCTTTCGCGCCCGCCGCCTGTGGTTACAGCCATGCCAGCACCGCCCCCGCCAAGGATACCAGCCAAAACACCGCCACCACCCGTTCCTCCGACCATCCTCCCAGTTCAAAGTGATGGTGCAGCGGACTCATGCGAAAGACGCGCCGGCCCGTAATCCGAAAACTAACCACTTGAATAATGACCGACACCGTTTCCGCCACAAACAAAATTCCTAAAACGGGCAAGACCAGCGTGGTGCCGCTCGCTATCGCCAGGCCCGCCAATCCCGCCCCCAGCGCCAAGGACCCGGTGTCGCCCATAAACACGCGGGCCGGATGCAGATTAAACGGCAGAAACCCCACCAGCGCACCGACTAAACTTATAGCCACCAACGCCAGTCCGGTCATATGCCGGACCAATCCAAAAAAGACAAAGAAAGTGGTGGAGATGGCCGTGGCTCCAGCCGCCAGACCATCCAGACCGTCAGTAATGTTGACGGCGTTGGCGGACCCGACAATTGCCAATACCGCCAGCGGGCCATACCACACGCCCGACGGCACGCTCCCCAGGCGAAACGGCAACGCAATCTGACCAAATCGTCCGATGTGACTCATCTCCCAGGCAAACGCGGAGGCCACCAACAGTTGCATCAAGAGTTTTTCGCGGGCTCTTAGACCTAACGGCCGTTTATTCACCACTTTGGCCAGGTCGTCGGCGAGCCCAATCAACCCGAAGCCGATGACCAGCAGCACCAGCGCCCAAGCCATGACATCGCGGACATCCAAGATCGCCACCACCAGCGGCAACGGCAACAAGAACAGGACACCCCCCATGGTAGGAGTCCCTTGTTTTTGGCGATGGCTGGCGGGACCCGCCTCTCGCACCATCTGCCCGAATTTCAACCGGGCCAGCCACGGAATCAAAATCGGGCCAAAACCCAACGACAGCAAAAATCCCACCACACCGCCCGCCATTATCACCCGGGCCCCCCCCATCGCCGGAGATCGGCGCCGATCTGTTCCAGCGCCATCCCGCGCGATGCCTTGATGAGAACCGTGTCACCCGGACGCAATTCGGCTTCGAGCAACGCTCTGGCCTCATCGCGAGCGGCGAGCCACACGGCGGCCAGCCGGTTTCTCAGAGCTTCGTCCACCAGCCACCTCGCCCGCTGGCCGACACCGACCACCCAGTCGGCGCGCCCGGCGCAATAAGCCCCGATTTCCCGGTGCCCGTTCTCCTCGGCCTCGCCGAGTTCCAGCATGTCCCCCAGTACCGCGACCCGCCGGCCTGAGCGTACAGCCAACACCTCCAACGCCGCCTTGGCCGATGCCGGGCTGGAATTGTACGCGTCCTCCAGTATCGTCACCAGACCCGCCTGATAGACCCGAATGCGAGAGGCTTCCGTCGGAACGGTTTCTAGACCGCGAAGCATCGTCTCCCCCTCAATTCCGAATACCTGCCCGGTCAAAACTGCGGCGGCCACATTATCGGCCTGGTGGACGCCCAGCCAAGGCAGTCGGATGCTCAACCTGCCGTCCTGCGTGCGCAATGTTATCAGGGTTGCGTTCCCATCCAGCCGCGCCTCTTCGATGACGGCGTCAACTCCCGGATGCCGACCGTACCAGCGCACCCGCGGCAAGCCCAAACGCTGCCCGAGTTCTCGCACCCGCGCGTCATCATGGTTCAAAATCGCCGTGCCGCCCGCAACCAATCCCTCCAAAATCTCCCCTTTGGCGCGTGCGATGGCCTGCATCGATCCCAATCGTTCCAAATGGCTGGGCCCGATAGTGGTGATCACCGCCACGGCGGGAGGCGCGATCGCGGTCATTTGGCGAATCTCCCCTGGCGCGCTCATACCCATCTCCGCCACAAAATGGGTCGTGTCGGGGGGCGCGGCGAAAAATGAGAGGGGCAACCCAATCGCCGTATTATAGTTCCCCAACGACCGGGCGGTCACAAATTTCGTGGCCAGCACCGCGTGGCAAAGCTCTTTGACGCTCGTCTTGCCCACACTGCCGGTTATCCCCACCACGGCTATCCCATTGGCGATGATATACCGGCGCATCATCTCCCCAAGACTCGTCAAGGGGTCGTCGGCCACCAACAGCGGTCCTCCCCGATCCAAAAAACCCGCCTGCACCAAAGCGGTTGCACCCGCCCGCCACACCTCGCGGACAAAACGGTGGCCGTCGGTGCGGGTTCCCGGCAAAGCGACGAACAAGGTGTCCGGACCCGCTTGCCGGCTGTCGATCACAACCCCCCGCACGGGGCGCTGTGCTTCGGCCAACCACAATTCTGCGCCGCCCCAGGCGGCCGCTTGGCCGAATGTCAAGGGCATCATGGCCGTTTATTCTCCCGCAGGTTTTGGCGGGCAATTTCCCGGTCATCAAAATAAATCGTCCGATCCCGGTAGATCTGATAGGTTTCGTGGCCTTTGCCCACAATCAACAGCACGTCCCCGGGACGCGCCCGGGCAATCGCGTGCCGAATCGCGCGTTCCCGATCCAATTCCACGTGCCAATGTCCCCCGCTGGCCCGCATGCCCTCTTCAATTTGCCGGATGATATCCAGCGGGTCTTCCGACCGCGGATTGTCCGCGGTGAGAATAGCCCAGTCCGACAAGCGGCCGGCGACCTCTCCCATCAGCGCCCGTTTGCCCCGGTCGCGATCGCCGCCCGCCCCGAACACCACCCCGATTTCGCCGATGGCGAACTCACGGGCCGTCTTCAGCGCGTTTTCCAATCCATCCGGACTATGCGCGTAATCCACCACCACGGTGAAGGCCTGCCCCTCGTCAATCCGCTCCATGCGGCCGGGTACCCCGGGATAACGGGCCAAAGCTTCCGCCATGGACCCGGGATCCAACCCCCGCACATAGCCCACCGCTATGGCAGCCAAGGCGTTTGACACGTTGAATCGGCCTGGCATGCCGAATTCAACAGCTTGCCGGCGCCCGCCGGGAAATTCCGCGACAAAGCGCACCCCTTGACTCCCGATTTGCACTGAACTGGCGCGGATGTCGGCGCCGTCCATAAGACCGTAGGTCAGCACCGCAACCCGGGTCCGTTGCCGCACCGCCTCGGCGTAGGGATCGTCATGGTTGATAATCGCCGCCACCGGGCCCTTGCCGTGATCCTGCAGACGCTCGAACAGCAACGCTTTGGCGTTGAAATAATGTTCGAAATCCTTATGAAAATCCAGGTGATCCTGGGTCAGGTTGGTGAACAGTCCCACGTCGTAGGCCACATGGTCAACCCGGGCCAAAACCAACGCGTGCGAGGAGACTTCCATCACCGCCGTCCGCATGCCGCGATCGGCCATGTGACGCAATATGCGCTGCAAATCCGGGGATTCCGGTGTCGTCCGCGTCACCTTGAAGCTTTCGCTGGCAATCAGCGTGTGCAGCGTGCCAGTCAGTCCGCAGGGAATGTCGTGCGCCTCCAAAATGGCGCGAATTAAATGCGTGACGGTGGTCTTGCCGTTGGTGCCGGTCACTCCGATGGTCCATAGGCGGCGGGAGGGATTGCCATAAAAGCGGCTGGCCACTTCCGCCATCGCCTGCCGCGCATCCGGCACGACCACGCCGCCAAACCCGGCGGGGATGGCCGCTGCGCGCTCAACCAAAAAGGCCCGGGCGCCGCGTCTGGCAGCCTCTTCACAAAACAAATGGCCATCTGTATGAAACCCCGGGATAGCGCAAAACAAATCACCCGGTTCGACCTGCCGCGAATCATACTGGATGCCGGTGATGTCGCCGCCGCCCCCCACGACGTCTCCCGCCATCCCCGCCACCAGTTGCTCAAAGTCCATAATCCGTCCCCCCCGCGCCCGCCATTGGCGTGCCAAACCCGCCCGTCTATGCGCCGGTCCATACGGTCACCGGCGTTCCCGACCGCACTTCCGTCCCGGTTGAAAGCGCCTGACGATTCACACGGCGGCGTGGATTTCCTATCAAGCGCACATTAATCCCCAGTGTCGCCGCCAGAGAAACCGCCTGCTGTCCGGTCAGGCCCACAAAGCGCGGGACCGACACCCAGTCGAGATACACGCGCGAGCGCCGACCGAGGCGCAAGGTCAACACGGTGCCCGCCGGTCGCCACCCCCCATATTCGATCGACTGCTCCACCACCACATCGCCCTGACCCTTAAATTGTACAGGAAAACCGAAGGCTTCCGCATCTTGAAGTGCCTGCGCCGGATTCAAATTCACCAGGTTGGGCACCATCACCGGCTCCCCCGGGCCCGGAGGTGCGGCCGGTTCTGTGGGCCCAATCCCGAGATAGCGGAGAATGTCCCGCATCAAACGCCCAAACACCGGCGCGGCCACCTGTCCCCCATAGTACGCGCCCTGCGGCTCGTCGACACTAACCAGCATCGCCACCTGCGGATTGGGCACTGGCGCAAACCCGACAAAGGAGGCAATATAGGTGCCCTGAGCGATTCGCCCATCCACTACTTTTTGCGAGGTCCCGGTCTTGCCAGCCACCCCATAGCCCGGCACCCGGGCCAACTTGCCGGTGCCTGAGCTGACGACCCGTTGCATCATGCGCTGCACCAGCTCGGCCACCGGTGCCGCAATGACCTGGCGGATGGGCTGTGGTTCCAACCGCCGCACGCCCTCGCCAGCTGGCGACAGCACGCGACGGCCAACATGCGGTTTCATCAGGGATCCCCCGTTGGCAATCGCCGAGACTGCGGTCAAAAGGCCGATGGGCGTAACGGTCAGGGTCTGCCCGAACGCCATCACCGCCAAGTCCAGCAGGGTGACCCGTGCGGCTGGGGGAAAGATGCCGAGCGCTTCGCCGGGCAGGTCAATCCCGGTCCGCCGAGTCAAACCGAACGTCTCCAGATACCGGTAAAACCGCTCCACCCCTAGTGCAAGGCCCAGTTTCATAAATCCCACGTTGCACGAGTTTTTCACCACGTCGGCCAGCGATTCGTGACCATGGCCCTCCGGACGCCAACAGTTGACCCGTCTGCCCAACACCGACATAAAGCCCGGGCAAAAAAACCTGGAGCTGGTTCCTGTCGTCCCCTCGGCAAGCGCCGCCGCCAACGTCACTGGTTTGAAAATCGATCCGGGCGGCACCGCGTCCGTCACCGCCAGTGCTCGATAATGCGATGGCGGATAGTCGCGAAACTGGTTGGGGTCGAACGTCGGCCGTTGGGCCATGGCCAGGATCCCTCCCGTCTGGGGATGCATCACCACAATCGAGACCGATTTGGCCGATGTGGCCATCATCGTCTGCTCACACGCCAGTTCGGACATCCACTGAATTTTTTCATCCAGGCTCAGCTCCAGGGTATCGCCCGGTTGGGGCTCTACCACCCGTTGCCGGGCAAAGTGGACAACCTGTCCCGTCGCGTCGTACTCCTCCTGAATGCTGCCGCCGCGCCCGGCCAAGTAGCGGTTGTATACCAACTCCAGCCCGGCCAGTCCTTGATTGTCGATCCCGGTGAATCCCAACACCGGCGCGGCCAAACTCCCCTCCGGATAGTAGCGCGCGGTTTCCGCCACCAAGTAGACCCCAGGCAAAGACCCCTTATGGCCCCGAATGGCTCCCACTTCCTGCCCAGTCAACCGACGCTTTATCCACACGAAACCCTGACGACGCCCAAGCCGGGCGAAAATCCGCGTCTCGGGCATCCCCAATAACCGGGACAGCAGGGCCGCCTCGCGCGAGAGCTGGGGCCGGGCCTGCAGCGGAATCGCATAGGCCGAAAAGGCATGGTGGCTACCCGCCAGCAAACGGCCGCGACGGTCCACGATATTGCCCCGAAACGGAGCCAAGGGGACGGACCGAAAGTGGATATTGTCGGCCAGGGATTTCAAGTGCGGCCCCTGCACCGCCTGGATGATCACCAGGCGTCCCCCCAACGCGACATCGGCCAATCCGATCAGCAGCAAGATGATAAAATTGCGCCGTTTCAACAAGAGCGGTGGGCGGTCATTCATGTGGGTGAGCCTCCCGTGCCCGTCACCGGACGGGCTGGTTCCTCCCCATTCTTATGACAACCCCGACCCGGGCAGAACTATGGCACCACCGGACCCGGCGCCGATCCGTTGTCGGCCGATGCATACGGCTTGATCTTCCAGTAGTGGAACAAAAAGGTCGCGATTTTCTGCCAAACCGGTGCCGAGACCTGATCCCCATAAAATAGGCTGCCCACCGGGTGATTAATCATCACCAACATTGTGAAGGTCGGATTAGGCATCGGCGCATATCCCAGATAAGAGGCAATGAATTTCGAATTCGACGTCCGCCCGTTAATCACTTTTTGCGACGTTCCGGTTTTCCCGGCAATGATATATCCCGGAACTTGCGCCGGCACCCCGGTCCCTTGTGTCGCTTCCAAGGTCATCATATGCTGGATTTCCGCCGCGATCTGGGGCGTAATGGGATGGCCTTCAACAATCGGGTGGGTGCGCGAAATCACTTTCCCGCTAGGGCTCAGCACCGCCCGGATCAGCTGCGGCTTGACCAGTGTTCCATTATTGGCCACCGCGTTATCGGCGGTGATCATCTGCATGGGCGTGACGGCAAATCCCTGACCAAATCCCATTGTGGCCAAATCAACTTGATTGACTTGCGATACCGGCAGCCAAAGGCTGTTGGAATCGCCTGGCAAGCCGACCCCGCTGGGTTGGTTGAGGCCAAAAGCGTGGACATAGCGGTACAGGGCGGCCGCCCCCAATTTTAGGGCTAGATCCATGAACACCTGATCCGATGACACCTCCAACCCGCGGGTCAACGTAATCCACCCCCACCCGCCGGGTTTCCAGTCGTTAATCCGCACACCCGAGACGATTTTGTAGCCACGGGTGTCAAACAAGCTATTGGGGGTATAAAGACCCAATGCCAGGGCGGCCGACACGGTTACCGGCTTGAAGATGGATCCGGGCGGAACCGGATCTTGGATGGCGTAGTTGGTCATTTGCAGGGCAGTGGCGTTGTAGTAGTTATTCGGGTTGAAATTGGGCCAGTTGGCCAGGGCCACAATCGCCCCCGTGTGCGTGTCCATGATAATGACGGTGCCATTCTTGGCATGGGCGCGCTGTACTCCCCATTTCAGCCACTTTTGAGCCACCGCTTCGATGTTGGCGTCAATCGTCAGTTGGATATTGTTGCCCGGAACGGGCGGCTTATAGGCCGTCTGCCACTGTGGCATGGGATTGCCGAATCCATCCACTCCAACCTGCCACGATCCGGGCTTGCCCGCCAACACCCGGTTTTGCGCGAGTTCGATGCCCGCCAACCCCTGACCGCTCGAGCCCACCATGCCAATCACTTGCGACGCCAACGTCCCGTTCGGATACTCCCGCCCAGTAATCGGCACAACACTAATCCCCGTAAGATTTTGGCTCGTAATCTGGTTGGCCGTCGCGGCGCTGACCGAGGTGGCGACGTTTGCCCACCAATTTTTGGTCGACAGGACCGACCACAAAGCATGTTGCGAAAATGGCAAATATCTCGCCAGCACGGTTGCCTCGTGGCCGGGGTGGGTGATGTAGCGGGGGGCGGCTACCACCTGGTAGCGCGGCACGTCCATCGCCAGCACCGTGCCGTTGCGATCCAAGATTTCGCCGCGGGCGGCCGGCAAGGTCACCGACCGCTGGTGGATCCCCAAGGCATACGCCTGCAGGAACGAGGCGTTGCCCACTTGGATCATGACCAGCCGCACCATAATCACAATCATCAAGAGCGAGGCGCCGATTAGCGACCAGACCGCCCGCATCCGCACCAAAGGACGGGGCCGGCCCTTCATCGGGATGCCACGGCTCCCCGCAATCCCGCAATCCATCCGGTCAATGACTGCAGCAGGGAGGGTGGGTGAAAGGGACGCTGCGTGCGGACCACAGGCAGGCTTGGGCGGGGCGTGACCATCTGCACCTTAAGACGCAAAGCGTCGCTGCGCAAGACGGTGGCCGAGGTCATGGTGGCGACCGTCGCCTTAAGATTTTGATTTTGCCGGGTGGCGGCCGTCAACTGGCTTTGCAGAGCGTCGACTTGATAGCCCATCAGCACGACATGAATCGCCAACCAGGTGGCGGCCACACCCGCCACCCACAGGCCCGCAATCCAAGCGGTACCGCCCACCCAGGGGGCCAACTGCCGACGCGGACGCGGTTTGTTGCGCGGTTTCAGGCGGCGCTCCCAAGTGCGCGCCAAATTTCCTTCGTTCACCATTTTCCATTCCCGCGTGTCCACCATAACGCTGTTCCCCCTCACTGCCTAACCCCATTCCGTTGCCGTTTAATGTCGTTTTGCCAATGCTTTTTCCGGTTTCCGGTGAAATTTGTCGTCACCCCAGGCAGACGTCGGACCCTAATCGCTGCGGTCTGTCAGCGTCTTTGAAAGGCTCGCAGTTTCGCTGATCGGCTGCGCGGATTATCGTTCAGTTCCGCCTGCCCCGGCACCAACGGTCGCCTGGTCAGCACCAGACCCCGGCCATCCGCATTCCAATCCCGAAAACGGCGCTTAACCAAACGGTCCTCCAACGAATGAAACGATATCACTGCAAAACGGCCGCCAGCGGTCAACATCCCGACACCGCTGTCCAATCCGTCCGCCAGAGCGCCCAATTCGTCGTTAACCCAAATGCGAAGCGCCTGAAAAGTACGGCGGGCCGGGTGTCCTCCCCCGCGACGGGCCGCGGCCGGAATGGCCGCCTTAATGATGTCGACCAGTTGACCGGTAGTCCGAATCGGCTCGTTCCGGCGGGCATCAACCATAAAGGCCGCGATCCGGCTCGCCCAACGCTCCTCGCCCCAGTCCCGGAGGGCGGTCGTGATCTCTTCCGCCGGCTTGGTGTTCACCAACCGGAACGCCGTCACCTCGTTAGCCGGATCCATTCGCATATCCAGGGGCGCGTCCTGTTGATACGAAAACCCCCGGTGTGCAACATCCAGTTGCGGAGATGAGACGCCTAAGTCCAAGAGAATGCCGTCCACCGCGACCACGCCCGCACCGGACAACAGTTCCCGCATTCGTCGGAAATTGCCGTGGATAAGCGTGACACGCTCGCGAAACGGGTTGAGCCGTTCACCCGCTGCCCGCAGCGCGGCCGGATCCTGATCAATGGCCACCAGACGAACTTGCGGATGGCGTTCGAGCAACAGGTAATCATGCCCGCCACCTCCGGCCGTGCCGTCCACATAAAGCCCATTGGGATTCGAAACCCAGCACCGCAAGGTTTCTTCCGGCATTACACTCGTGTGGGCCACGGTCCCCAATCTCCTTTTTAGAATCCGAACTCCGCCATTTTTTCGGCGACATCCTCGTACCCTTGCTGCGCTTCGGTTTGGTAGGCCGCCCAGCGTTCTTCCGACCACAATTCGACTCGATCGGATACCCCGACCAGCACCACATCTTTAACCACCGCGGCGTATTCCCGCAGCCGGGGCGGAATCGTCACCCTGAACTGCTTATCCGCCTCGACGTCTTGCGCTCCCGCCAGAAACAAGCGCTGAAATGCCCGCGCATTAGCATTGGAGGTCGGTAAAGCCCGCAATTTCGCCTCGAGTTTCTGCCAATTGCTCATGGGGTACAGAAAAAGACAGCCGTCCAACCCTTTGGTCATGACAAAATGGGTCAACAGGTCGTCACGGAAGCGAGATGGGATGGTGATGCGGCCCTTGTCATCCAGCGCATGGGAAAACTCCCCCATCATCATCCCACTTCACCCCTCTTTTCCCCACTCAACTCCACTTTGCTCCCTTTTCAATTCGATGGCAACCACCACTTTCCTGCTTCCCCCAAAAACTTTTTTCATCACGGGTCTTCGGCAGCCAAGAGTATCGGTGGCGACATCGCGCAGTCCCGGCAATTCAACCGCCTAGAAGCGGCCCAATGCGCCGACGGAGGCGGGCCAGGCGACACACATTGCGCTTGTTTCGGGTCCGTTGACAGATTAGATCCAGAACCCTATAATTTAGTAGCGCTGTGGGGGCGTAGCTCAGTTGGGAGAGCGTCGGCATCGCAAGTCGAAGGTCAGGGGTTCGACTCCCCTCGTCTCCACCAATTGGTTGCTTGGGATGTTGAGGCAGGCGCCTTTTTTTTATTTGGATGCGCCGTAATGCAGGCCGCTGAGTTCAAGGCAGAAACCGCAGGGATGCATCGGGAGGGAACATCTCGCCCCGGTCACCGGATAGAAGGGCGACTCACCTTGAATAGCCAAGTCAGGCGGAGCCCAGCGACCCGATTTGCCGCCCTCGGCTTTCTAGCGGGGAATTCACCGAATCGCGCGGTGTTGCAGCGCGTGATGGGAGATGAACTGCTGAGGACCGCATTGCGTCAAAGTCACAGCCTGAAACTCCGCTCACGTGCCACAACGCTTCCGACGGTGGCGGCTGAGCATCCGGGGCCAGTGTGGTGTGGGGGTTTGATCGCCCCGCGACCTGTCAGGTTGGCGAATTTTGCGGATGTATTAAGTCCCTAAGCCGAACCCGGACGGGTCCCGGGAAAACCGAGCCAACCGCTCTGAGACGGTATGCCTAAGCCGCCGGGTCGCGGTCGGCCGCCTCACTGACCAAGAATTGCGCGAGTGTTATCCGCGGGAAGTGTAGCATCTGCAAGATCCGCCAGATGTGAGGTTTAACGTGGGCCACTGATACCACTGCTCATCGCCGGAGGCCCATCGCTCCGCGCCTCAGGTTCGCAGTGCGTTGCCAATCGCGGTCTCATCAGGCTGGGTAATCTTTCGGTGATCCGGCAATTCCCTTGGGGGTTGGTCCACCATGACCTGCCGGTCGCGTGCGCACACGATCCTCACCCGCATCCAGCGGGGGAATTGGAGAGCGAGCAATAAGCCATGCCCTGATCCGGCCGCGGGGACCGGTTTTGCGCGCAAAAGCGCAGGGAGCCGGACGGGGGATCCCATCCAGCGAAACCCCATTTCGTCTTGAGCTTGCACCTTATGGGCCCGCAATCCCGTAACCGCTGTCAAGGGTGCGGTCACTTGTCAGCAGCAGCACCGGACCCCCGCCAGCAATCGCGGGACGATTCGGATGCGCCTGGCTGAGCGGGACGCGACGCCGGCCCGCCTCTATGACCACTTAGGCGTTGCCCAGCCTGCGCCCCGATCCCGCCCGTGAGGGCCAAAGTCCCGCTAGGGGCCGGTTGTGCTTTGTTGAGGCTCAAACCCCGTTAATCCATCGCACAATGCCGATAGCCGATTAAGAAACATTACATAGCGAGTGCAAACCATCGTCCGAATAAGGCGCCGGATCACAGCCCTTCTTAAATGCGCATGGGAAAACCTGCCCTGCAACTGGCTAGTCTGTCAAGTGATACAATTGGTCATAGTGATTTTTGTGAACAATGCCACCTAGCGATGTCACATTGCAATGGTAAGCTATAAGAGATTTGGCGGCAATCATGGGGTCGAGTTGGTTTAGCGCGATGTGCTTGGGTTGATTGATGTGGAGGAGGGAATAAGAATGGTCGAGGAGTCATTTGCGGGCGATGCGGGATTATACAATCCGGACTTGGCCCCTGTGGAGAAAACTAAACGGCGTTGGACATGGATTAACTTTAGCACCGTATGGATGGGCATGGTGCACAACATCGTGGCGTACGAAACCGCGGCCGCTCTAATGTCGCAAGGATTTAGCGTCACTCAGGCATTAATGGCCATTGTTTTGGCCAACGTGGTGCTGGTGGTGGCGCTTTGGATCAATGGGGTGGCTGGCGCTAAATATGGATTGCCATTTCCGGTATTGGTCCGCGCCGCGTTCGGATATCGTGGAGCGCAAATTCCCGTAATGCTGCGGGCATTCGTTGCCATTTTTTGGTTTGCCGTGCAAAGTTACGCGGGAAGCTTGGCCATTAATGCATTGTTCGGAGTGTTTATTCCGGGATGGGCGAACCTCGGCCACGTATCCCTAGTGGGATTGCCCGTAAACGTGGGCATTGCCTTTTTGTTGTTTTGGATATTGCATGCCGTAATTATTTCCCACGGCATGGATCGCATTCGACACTTCGAATTGTGGGCGGGCCCAATGGTCATCATCATGGGTTTAATTGCAGTCGGCTGGGCAGTTTCGTCGGCCCACGGGGTTGGACCGCTCTTTGCCCAACCAAGCAAGTTGACCGCCTCGCAGTTTGCGGTAGCCTTTCCCGTAGCGGTCACGGGCTTGATCGGAGTGTGGGCCACGTTAGTCTTGAACATTCCGGATTTCACGCGCTTTTCACGCAGTCAACGCGACCAAATTATTGGTCAGACCATTGGCTTGCCCATTACCGCAATCGTGTTCTCTTTGGCCAGCGTAATTACCACGTCGGGTGCGCTGATTGCTTTCGGAAGCGCCATTTCCAACCCGGTATTGCTGCTGCAGAAGTTTCATAACCCGATAATCTTGATTGTTGGAGCTGTGACCTTAACGGTGGCCACGTTGTCGGTCAATGTGGCGGCCAACGTGGTATCCCCCGCTTATGACTTGGTTAACGCCTTCCCCAAGCGCCTTGATTTCGTAAAGGCCGGCATTCTGGCCATCGCCATTGGGGTGTTGTTCGCACCGTGGACCTGGTTCAATAACGCATCGACCATCTTTAACGTGCTGGGGGCTATTGGTGGCGCACTGGGTCCTGTGGCGGGGCTCATGATGGCGGACTTTTACATGGTCCGACGGCGTAATTACGATGTACGGCAGTTCTACTTTTATGACGGCGCCTTCCGCTATCAAAATGGATGGAACGTACGAGGTCTGCTGGCTTTTGGTCTCGGTATTTTAGGAGCCTTTATCGGCCTCATCGTGCCAGCCCTGCACACGTTATATACGTACTCTTGGTTTGTTGGCATTGCGCTGAGCTTTGTATCATACACCCTCCTGATGCAAGCTGCGGCTGCGACTCCGGCCCGCTCGGTAATCGAACCCGTGGAAATGGAATTGTAGACCGCCACAAGTGAGAGCGATTCGATCAGCACACACCGGGACGAAAGGCAAGATGCGGGCATGCGCATCTTGCCTTTCTGCCACAATTCACGAGATGGGAGACTAGGCAAGGCCAATTTCGCGATTTTCTTAAGCGCTAACAAGCTGACGGCCCGGGATTTGTCAGCTATCGCTCAAACCGTCCCCTACACTGCTCTCCTTCGCCAGCGGACGACTCCGAGAGATCCGTAACCCGGCCGGATTTTCAGAGCCCGAGCTCCTCGCCGGGTGCCACCCGGCGCTCCGGGTTAGGTCATCCCTGGTTAGGTTCGTCTGCACCAGCGCGGACGGGTGTCGGATACGACGTGGGCCATTTTCCGCTGAGGGCGGCTGGGCGGACGTGGGATATGAGGGTGGTCGCCCTCAGGTTGTCAACGGCCCCCCCGTCCAGACGGCGTTTGTAACCCGCTTGCGCCGTAGCCGATAATAAAGCCCCGCGGGCGGTCGTTCAGGCCGATCAGCCTTTATCCTCATACCGTTCGTTTCCTCTCGATACGCCGTCGCCGCCGGATGGTTGGCTGACTAGTGCTTTTCCCGGCATGCGACACTCCCCGTCGGGTTTCCCGTTCGGATAAGCCGGGTGCGGATGGGCCATTCCCCTATCGAGCCCCCAGCCGTGCTACGGGCAGATTCAGACCAACCCGCGCAACGCCCCTCAGCGCTGCTCACAGGTGCGCACCTGACTTATCGGGGATGCATCATCCGAGACCCATTGTGGATACTTCCGGCTCATCTTGCTCCTCAAACCCGCCCCGGTCCCGCGACCCAATCCACCGCACAGGAAGACCACGTGCCGTTTTGATACGCTCGCTGCCCTTTAATCCACGTCTCGTGAACCTGACAGGGTAAAAAGACGTCTTGATAAGGGTTGTGCTGATGGCGGTCGTACATCTCCGCACGATTCAATCGCCGTGGCAACTGACAACCGATGACGGCCAAGTCCGCCCAATATCCCGGCAACAAGGCCCCACGCGGTCCGAGCCCTAGACGTCGGGCCACGTTGTATCCCAAAAGTTTGGCTAAAAGGGGCATCGGCAAGTTGCGTTTATAATGCCCTTCGGCTAAAACCACCTCGACCGTCGACTGCACCCCCGAGACGCCGCCCCAGACATTGGCCATATTGAGATCGGTCTTAAGTGAAGGCGGACTAGGCGAATGATCGCTCGCAATCCAATCGATCTGACCTTGGGCAACACACTCCCATAGACGATCCACCTCTTGCCGCGAGCGCAAGGGGGGCGCACATTTCAATAGGGCCCCTCGACGTTCAAAGTCTTGGTCCGTATAGGTCAAATAATGGGGGCAGGTCTCCACCGACACATCAACGCCCAGTTGGCGGGAGGCGATCGCTTGTTCTACGGTACCGGCTAACGACGCATGAACAATGTGCACCCGTCCCCCTAGCCGCCGCGCCCAAAATAACAATCGGTCGACGGCCACCGACTCGACGGTTGGGGCGTGGACCGCCAGATAGTCGCTGGCCGTCCACTCGCGTCCTACCAAAGGCGCTTGGTTGTGGGCCATACACACCGCATCTTCCGCATGGACGGCTAGCAAGGCGCCCGTGCGGGCGGAAAAGTTGAGAGCCTGCTTCATCGTGTCGTCATCAATCGGCGGGAATTCCTCAAGCCCTGAATCGGCCATAAAAAACTTAAAGCCAATCGCGCCGAGTGCCCATAAGGCTTGCCATGCGTCAGGGTCCGGACCAATTATGCCCGCCCATAAACCAAATTGCGTGCGCGAAGATTGCCGCACACACGATAGTTTTTGTCCAAAGGCCTCAGGCGTCACCGTCGGCGGTGAGCTATTCAGCGGCATATCACAGACCATGCCCACCCCACCTGCCAAGGCGGCGCGACTGCCGTACTCAAACCCCTCCCAATGTGTTCGTCCTGGTTCATTGAAGTGCACGTGGGCATCAATCATGGCCGGAAACACATAATCGCCTTGCACATCTACAACCTCTCCCGTGTCGAGCGAGGGGTATTTCTCCCTCAGCGAGACAATCCGCCCCTCATGAATCGTCATGTGCCCCGTAAATTCTGCCTCCGGGGTTACCAATTGCGCATTAATGATGTGAATTCGAGCCTGTTTGGTCATCTCATGCACCCTTCACTGCAAGTTGGCAAGGAATAGCAAGGACAAGCGGATGGTCAGAACATCATCGGGGTCGTTAAATGAACGACTTAAAATTTCCTCTAACTTGCGCAATCGATAAAGCACGGTGTTGCGGTGCACATAAAGCGCTTTGGCCGCGTCGGTGGCCTGTCCTTCGCAGGCAAAATAGCCTTCCAGAGTTCGAAGCAGCACCTCGCGCTCGGCCCATGGCATGGTCAGCAAAGGGCCCAGCACGGCCTCCACAAATCGAGCCCGTTCGGCCGGAGGAACCACCTTGACAACATCTTTGGCCTTGCGGGATTGGTATACGTGCACCGTGCCGTCTGCTCCGGATTGAGCATCCACCTCTTGGGCCTCACGGAACGAAAAAGGCAGATGAGTAACCGAAGAATACAATGACCCCAGCGCGAAGTGTAGGCTAAGGTCGTACTCGCTAGCCAACCGTTCACTAATTAGCTGAAAGTGGCTGATCGCTTCTTCTGACAGATTGCGCACATTTCCTAACGATTGGCCGGCTGATAGCAAAATCACCATTCGGTCATCGTCTAGCGCCCCAATAGGCGCCCATCCAAGTTGCTTTAAGGTCGCAAGGGTCCACTCGAGGATATCGCTCGACAGGGATTGGTGACGAAACCAATGATTGCCCAGCCATTGCCGGTGCCCATTTTGTCCATCGATGCGGCCCACAGCCACCCCAAATCCCACGCGACCATCCAATCCCAGTTCACGAGACGTCGCATAGAGATCATCGCTGCCCCCACCCGCCACCAATCGTTGTACCGTATGGTGCATCCATTGCTGCCAACGCTCCTCGGCTAAGTGCTGGCGCAATTTGGCCATCGATAAGGCGTGGATAGAAGATTCGATAAGCTTGGGGCTGGATATTTTTGGGTCGATGAGGACAATCGTGCCATACACCGTTCCATTGAGAACGGCAGGAATTCGTTCAACCGGCAAATCGTCAATCAACACCTTGTCAGGTTGAAGCGAGCGTTGAGTGCCCGCCACGCGGGGCATGCACTCGAGCAGTGAAGCTAAGCGATCGGCCGAAAGCGAATGATTGGCTTGTCCCCAAACGGTATGGTCGTTGGTCACGATCACCACAGCCCCCCTCGTCGCGCGACTCAATTGATGGGCAACCACATCGACCCGTGGTTCAGTTAGAAGGGCCTGAACGACGCGCTGGGTGGCGAACTGGGTCCCGTGGGATACCGGGAATTCTCCCCGCAAGAGGATCTTTGTGACTTCATGCGACAGCACACCGAGAGCCAACTCGGTCGGAATTTCAAACAACGGCAGGTGGTGGGTGTCGGCCTGCTCGATTAGCACATTCGGCATCTTGTCAAAATACCGTTGGGCTTTGATGCCAAGCGCCGAACAACCGCGCTCAACCAAAAGAGGAACCAATTGTTCCAAGCCATCAGCATCTTCGCGCATGTTGTACAAAGTGGAAATGAGCAATTGATGCGGCCGAATCCATTCAATGATGTCGGGCGCATCCATCATGTTGACCGATTCCACAATCCGGTCAAGGCCAGGCCGACCGGCGACCAGTGTCACCGGGCGCAGGATGGCGGTGTTCAATAAGCGTCCCACAGTCATCGGCATCTTGCGGCCCTCCCCTTAAACCGTTCTCCGTCTCCTCAACCAAACCAACGGCCTGGTAGCACGTTGGGCGTCGCAAAAGACTGGTCCTGGCCTACTCCGGGCAATCCCTGGGCCAGTTGTTCCAAGGTCTGCAACAACACCGCAACACCCCTTTGCAATTGCTCGGGGGCCGTATATTCCTCGCCATGATGGCTCAACCCTTGATGACTGGGTACAAAAATCATCGCAGTCGGGATCTTGCGTCCAATAATCTGGGCATCGTGCCCCGCCCGACTGGCGATGGGCATAAAGGACAACCCTTGGGACCGGCAACTCCCCGCAATCACATTTTGCAGGGTCGCATCCATTTTAACCATACGCTCGTCAGTATTTTTTTCGATTGCCACCGTGACTCCTGTGCTTTGGGCAATCTGCTGAAAGTGATGAGTCAATTGACCCGCCAGGCGCTGGCGCACTCTGTCGGTCTCTGCCCGCAAATCCACATGGAATACGACGTCGCCCGGCACACAATTGGTCGAGCCTCCGATGACGTGCAATTCTCCCACGGTGGCAATCCCGATGTGCTCGGAGGAATTCGCCACGTCTTGTACGGCCAACACCATGCGACTAGCCGCAATCAAGGCATCGTGGCGATCCCTCAGGGCCGTTGTCCCGGCATGACGGCTCACCCCTTTTACGCGAACGGTCCACCGTTCCTGTCCGAAAATACTGGTGACCACCCCGATATCTTTACCCTGGGCTTCGAGCCAGGGACCTTGCTCAATATGCAGTTCAACAAAGGCCGCATAGTCTTTGGCCGCCTCGGAAATCTTGTCGGCATTAAGGTGATGGGCATCCATGGCTTGGCGCAAGGACACCCCGTCGGGGTCGCAAATGGTTTTCGCATCACCCGGCGTCACCTCGCCCATCAAAGCCCGGCTGCCCCAGCAGGTAATAGGAAAGTGACTACCTTCTTCTTCGCAAAAGGAGACGACTTCCACCGACTGCCGCAAAAAGGGCCGCTGCTTTAGATGGGACAATGCCCATATCGCCCCCACGACACCATAGGCCCCATCATATGCCCCCCCGTTGACCACGGTATCAATGTGCGACCCCGTCAAAATGGTGGTCTCAGACGCGCCATCAACCCGGCCGTGCACGTTGCCGACCGCATCCCACCAGGGGCACAGTCCGGCGTCCTCCATCCATCGGTAGACCAAGGCCTGAGCATCGTGCCAGGCCGGCGTATACAAGAGACGAGTCACCCCAAGAGACCCCGGTTGGGTCAAGCGCGCTAATGCCAACAGCCGCTGTTCAATGGTTTCTGGCCCCAAGGTCTTCACTCGTCGCCTACCACCCCGGACAGCCCCTCCTGCCAAAGCCGCACAATAACATTGGTTAAGACCGTCAATCCTTTGGCGAAGTCCTCTTCATAGACAAATTCGTCGGTTCCATGAGCACCCGCAGTCTCAAGGTCCGATCGTCCTACCCCATAACAGATGGTGGGGATGCCCCGCGCAGAAAAATGACGGGCATCGGTATATAGCGGTGAACCCGTCACGTCCACCTCCCGTTCTAGCACCTCTTGAGCTTGGCGAGCCACCCATTTGGCCCAATTGGCGTTCGGCTGGGCTCGGAGCGGATACGCCACCACCAACTCGTGGACCCGCACATTGTCCAGCCGCCCCACTTCGTGTTTCCATTCGTCGAGTACGGACGAAACTGCCGCGCGGGCTTTTTCGATCGATTCGTCTGGTCCGACGCGACGATCGAGCTTTAGGACGAACTCGCCCGCGACCATGTTCGGTGCCTCTCCTCCTTGCGCTACCCCAACGGTTAGCCATCCGCCCTGTTTTTGGAGCACATCCCGGCGATATCGATACAAGCGGCGGATAAGCTCGGCACCATCCTCGACGGCATCTCCCCCGGCGCGATGGATGGCCGCGTGACGTCCTTTGCCGCCGATGGTCACCGCCCACTGGAGCACGCCGTCGTGGTGGTCCACCACCTGATACGTGGTGCCAGGGCAAATGGCCAGGGCCGGCTGCCCTACCAACTTCTCGCGTAAGAGGCGATAGGGACCCACCATTCCCCCTACTTCTTCGTCCCCGGTCAGAGCCACCGTGACGGGAAATGTCGGTTTCGCGTAGCGGGCGGCCAAAGCCACCGCATAGAGATACATCACCACGTCGGATTTGGACACTTGGGCCCCGCGTCCAAAAATCTTCCCGTTTTGGCGCAACCCTTGATAGGGATCGACCGTCCATCCCGCCCCTGCGTCGGTCGTATCAAAATGGGCATTAAGCAGCAGACCCGCATCGTCTCCTTGGTGCCACTGGCCCATAAGGTTGGTCGCGCAGCGCATATGGTGGGCTTGGACCTCAGCCGGCGGAACCTCATCACGCCGCACCGCAAAACCTAAGAATTCCATACGTTGAGCCAAAAACCCCGCGATAGGACGCATATCGCCCATTGGATTAACACTGGGGATAGCCAAAATTTGCTGCAAATCACACAATGCTTCTTCGACCACCGCCTGGGGTGGCACGATAACTCTCGTCCGTTCCCGGTTCATAAGGCCACACGCCCCGAGTCCAGGGGACCAACGCCCAGTACCACTCGGAGATATTCCACAGCGGCCTTAACCCCGTCGATAACCGGAACGTCCAAGGGCGACAAAATGGTTTCCAAACCCGACATCGCCGCGCATCCGAGGCAAATCGCCACGTCGCCACGCTTCTCTTCATCCAAGACCTTTTGCAAAGCCCGCGCAGCCTGGACAGGGTCATCCACAATGGCTGTGACTCCACGATCAATCGAACTCACCCGACCCGCCAATCCCGCGCCGATCAAGTCCCGCTGCAATTGAGACACCCAACTTTCGCTACTGGTTACGATGTATGGGGTTAAGCCAAGTCGTTGGGCTGCCCACCAGCTGGCCTGCATAATCCCCACCACGGGTCGTTGCCACGTTGTTTGCAATCGCTCGACCAACGGGTGCACACTGTAACAGGCCACAATCACCCCATCCCACGGTCCTGGGTTGTCTCCTAGTTCTCCCCAACAGGCTTCCGCGCTAATTGCCGCATCGTCTTCACTGTCGATTGCGGGCAACCCCGTACGGGGTGTAAACCCTTGAATATTAAAGGACGGATGGGCCACGCTGAGTGCTTCTTTAACCACTGTGTCAGTCAATGCTTGATTGGTATTCGGGTTAATCAGCAAAATGTTGGCCATTTGAGCCTCCCTGGTTTCGACGACTCTTCATGTGTATCGGTACATTCCTTTTTCATCTTCATCTTCATCTTCAATCATAAAATGGGGAATCCTAATCGCTCCATGCACAAACTATACAAAGATACCGGGTCATTTTAACAAATGGTCTAATCATCACTGTACTTGCCTGCGCTGAGACATCCTCCCCACGCCTAAAGGCGGGCGATTCCTGACCCTCGCCGCATCAGGTTCCTGCTTCATCGCACCATTGCTGCTTGGGGCTCATGCCGGTCGTCCGTGCAACGCAGGGCGGGACACGCCTGGTGAGCCTGGGGAGCACCCTTTTGTGGAAGATGCGCATTGTTGTTGTTAGGATGGCATGCTCCTCTGCGAGATCGCGAATGCGCCGCCGGAGTTCCGGCTTGGCCTAATCCGCGTCCGGTAATTCCCCACTGCCGACAAACGGGCGGTTAGGATGCTGCCGGACATTTTTCAGCCATTCCGCCTTCGTCATGACGCGTTTGAGGCGAGACCCGGGTGCTGCGTCGCCTACATCGCGTGTGACCTGGGCGATGGGCTTGTTCAGCTCCGTCACTCATTGCACGGCTCGCGCTTTTGACGCGGCATCATATTTTGTTGCCCTTGGGCTCACCTCAATCGGAGCTATACTTCTCGCGGCTAAGTTGTGATGGTTTTCCTCACCAATGCATCTGGAAAGCTTTCAAGGACTGAACGAAAGTTTCCTGCTCGATGACGCGCAATGGGGACATGGAGGTCTAAATCCCAGTCTTCAAGTCGGCTCCCTAAATCATCAATTGTGAGACGCGAGTATAGCGCATCATCCCCGAGACCAAGGTGTCTTCCCCCTAAATCCCCCGGCAACAATTGTTGGGCGCCTTAGGTGGACGCGCGGCGGGTCTCCCGGCCAGCCGAGACGGGTGCCTCAGGCCCGTTTAGGTGCCGGGCAATCCATCGGCGGCCCCAAGCCAACCCGGGCTGTTCCACCCAGCGGTACCCGACCTCGCTCAACAATAGACTAAGAGGCAGGGTGATGCCCGCCCGCACCAGAAACCCCGTCACGGTGGACGGCGAGGCTGCCGGCACATACCTCATCACCACGGATTGCAACACCACCCAATGCACCAGGTAAAGACTATAGCTCCTCTGTCCCACATAGCGGAGGACGCGGTTTTGGGTCAAAATCCGCAGCCCAGAGGCATTGCGCACGGTCAGAGCCAGCAGCAGCATATTGGGCAACAACCAGACCAAATTCCCCATCATGGGGTTCCAGCGATAACTAGCCGCAATCCCGGCGGTCAAAATCCAGAGCACTCCCCATCCCCACCACACCGGCCGCTTGGGCAGGTCCGCACGACTGGTGAGAGCGGCAATCCAGAGACCGGCCACAAACCAAAACGCCTGCGCCGGAAATGCCCAAACGAAAAATCCGCCGGCCCAGCGGGGCCAGGACACCCCTGGCCAATGCGTCAACAGATACGGCCACATCCAAGCCAGGGCAATCGTCGCCAGCAGGCCCCAAGCGGCCCGGGCGGAAGACTGCAAAAACCCTACCAGCCAAGGAAACAGCAGATAAAACGTGGCTTCCGCCCCTATCGACCACTCAACCCCAATCCACGAATTCTGAAAAGCCGGCAGCCATCCGAAAACAAAGGTCACGTGGGCCAAGAAACTGGGCCAGGTATGGGGATTCGCGCGCATCGCGGCGGGGGCAACATTGGACTTGCCCCGCGTAAAAATCCCGGTCACCACCAGCATGAGATAGTACATGGGAGCGATGCGCCAGAACCGGCGAGCCCAAAACGACCGGACCGGACGCCGGTCGCGGCCCGCCCGATACCGCCAGCTCGCAGACAACGACCACGCACTAATTAGAAAGAAGAGTCCCACGCCTTCGGCTCCTTGCCCAACCCAGCGAATCCACCAGGGTCCGGCAAACGGACGAACAATCAACACGTGAAAGAAAACCACGCTGAGAATGGCCACTCCGCGCAGAACATCAATGCCAGCCAGCCTCGGCGGGGCAGGCGACGTCCGCCGGATGTCGCCAGACGGGCGATGCAAAGCTATCCCTCCTTAGAGTGAACCGCGACAACACGGATAATTCCGGGCAGCAACTTTCGTGCCTGGCTCGGGGGTTAATTAAGGCCCGTTACTTGGGCAAAACGCAGGTGGAAGACAAGGGCGTCGGAGGCGGGTACAGTTCCCAGGCAGTGCGGTCGATGCTGCATCGCAGGCATTTCAAAATCATAGAGACTCCTTTCGTGTCAAGCAGACAACGTGGCTTTGCCGCCCATATTACGCCAGGGTTGCGGTTGGCATGAACCCTGAGCCGGCGATATTCAGGTAACTTTAAGAGACGCAAATCGGCTTAAACCATCATAGTCCCCGCGCATCTGCCTGCCGGCCCGCCCCGGCCAGCCAAATGGGCCCTCAACTGCGCCGCTGCCAAACCTTACTGCGGCGGCCCCGCAGGCGCCCTGGGAACCAGTATGGCTTGGTTCCGCGGTGCGCATTTTCCATGATGGGCAAAGACTTTGGCCTAAAGTTTGCAAGTTCATGACAAAACGCTCACAATAGCGGATTCCCTTCGGCACGGCGCATGGGGCCGGACCAGATTTTGGGCCGTAAACCCGCCGGCGAGGACGCTCCACCCTCTTTGCCGCCAGCGCTCAGTTGGCGGATGTCATCCCGGTCGGTCCCCGGATCCTGCCGACTGCCAATCGGAGGGGATGGCGGCGCATGAGCCCCCTGCCGAGGTTGTCAGGCCGGGGAGTCACGTCCCTTCCGGCTTTTGGGGCCTGGCTCCCGTCTTGCCGCGGAAGCGGCCATCCGCGAAACGGCCGGCGGTTGCCCGGCCCCGACTAGGGATATCCGGGCTTGGTGATGAATCCGGAGCTCGCTGTCGGGGACAAATGACGGGACTCGTGTTGATCGAATCCGCTCCTCGGCATCGACCAATAGGTCGATCGGGAGCCAGTCGGTTCCCGCCACGCCCCCGTTACGTAGCGACCAAGAGTAGCCTCCGAGAACCCATCGTTGCGTGATTGACATGTGTTAACACCCGCTTGAACCCGAACGTCGGGCCGATGTAGTGAACGCACTGAGATTACGGAGTTGCCGGTACCTTGCCGGTCTGCGGATTGCTCATCAATGGGCGCGGATCGCCCCATCCCTAATTTCTGCGAGAACTTGCCCCGAATGCACCCTCCGCACTCCGAATATTGTGTGGATGTGAGGGAGCGGCTGTGCCTATACGGTATCAGTGGTTGCTCAACTCTTTGGACAAGGATGGACTGATCCATCACAAACTACCGCACCCGAAAAAAACCCGGCGGACAGAATCTTGTCCGCCGGAGAGCCATCCCGCCGCAAAGCCAAACGGCCGGCCCGCTTGCCGCCCCGAGATGGTCTGGACGCCGGCACGCGGCCGCCGCCTAGCGAGGATCCTGTTGCCCGCTTAGCTAACCCTCACCTGGGCCGCGCCCGCCTGCGCTTCTCCTATCGCATACAGCGCAAGGCCACGCTGGCGGAATGCCTGGGCCAGGGATTCACCCTTAGCGGGATCCATCGCAAACAACAGGCCTCCAGAGGTGACCGCATCGGCCAGCAGGCCCAGCAAGGCGCGATCGGCGAGGTTTTCGGCCAAGTGGGGCAGAACGTATTGCAGGTTGTCACGGCTCCCCGCCGGAAACCGGTCCTGAACCGCCTGGCGATACGACCCGGGCAATAATGGAACACTTCGGCTGTCAATCACGAGACGCACCCCGGACCCTCGCGCCATCTCCCAGGCATGGCCCAACAGGCCAAATCCGGTCACATCGGTACATGCGCTCGGATCGTCCACCGCCCGAATCGCTTCCGCGGCCAACCGGTTTGGCTCTTCCATCATGGCCGTGGCGGCTGAAATTTCCGACGGTCTGGCCACATCGTCTTTCGTCGCCTTAATAATCACCCCGGTTCCCACTGGTTTGGTGAGGAAGAGCTGATCGCCCGGCTTAACCGTATTGTTTCGCCAGATATGTTGGGGATGCACCAGCCCCGTGACGGCGTATCCCATTTTGGGCTCCGGATCGTCGACTGAATGTCCTCCCAACAAGGCGACCCCGGCTGCGGCCAGGACCGATGACCCTCCGCGCAGCATCGCGGCAACCATCTCCGGCGGAATTTTCCCGGACGGCAGCCCCAGCAAGTTCAAGGCCGTGATTGGCCAACCCCCCATCGCGTAGACGTCCGACAATGAATTCACCGCGGCGATGCGTCCGAACAATTCCGGATCGTCCACCACCGGCGTAAAGAAGTCGATGGTCTGCACGAGAGCCTGCTCGTCGCTCATCCAAAACACGCCGGCGTCGTCGTGCGTCTCATTGCCCACCATCACCCGCCAGTCAGTGGTCGCGGGTCTCGGTAAACTGAAAAGAATGTGGTCCAGTTCCTCTGGCCCCAGTTTACAGGCTCACCCCGACTTCGACGTCATGTGGGTCAAACGCAACGTGGTCATCCCGCACCTCCTTGATTACCGTCCGATCTTCCCCCATACAATACGAAACGAGTATAATATCCGCAAGACCCATTCGCATTGTGCATGGAGGTTGGCATGGAACTGCTGGACCTAAAATTGTTTCGCGAAATTGCCCGGCATGGCAGCGTAACCTTGGCCGCCCATTCCCTGGCCTTGAGCCAGCCCACCGCCAGCCGCCGGCTGCAACGCTTGGAACGAGAGCTGCATACCGAGTTGGTGCAGCGTTCGGCGGTGCCGCTGGAGGTCACCTCCGCCGGCGGTTTCGTCCTCGATTTTGCGGACGTGGTGTTGCGTCAGTATGAGGCACTGCAGCAACGGCTTGGCCAGGTGGAAATGGTGGCGGGCACCCTGCTCCTGGCCACCAGCACCACCCCCGCCGCCCGCCTGGTCACCGACTGGGTGGCCGACTTCGTGTCGGCCCAGCCGCGGGTCCGGGTCACCGTCAGCGAAATGGCCTCGCACGCGGTTGAGCGCGCGGTCGCCCAGGGCGAGGCGAGCATAGGTTTTATGGGCATTGCCCCCCACCTGCGCGGCATCACTGCGGTGGTGGTCGCCCATGACGAGATTGTCCTGTTGGTACCGACCCACGGAGAATTCCGGAGCCTTCCGGACGTGCTGGAGCCGGGAGATCTGGCCGATCTGGCGTTCGTCGACCGCGAATCGGGGTCCGGCACGGCCGATACGGTCGCGCAAACGCTGCGCGCCCACGGTTTTTCGGCCGACTTTCGCACCGTGATGCGGGTCAGCACCGGGATTGCCCTGCTGCACGCGGTCGAGGCGGGTATTGGGGCGGGGTTCGTATCGCGTCAGTTTGCCTCGAGTCGCCCCTTGCGCGGAGCGCGCATCGCCCCGATTGCCAATCTGCCGATCGGACGCCAGCTCTTCATGGTGTACCGCGAGCACGAAGCCGACCAAGCCCCGGTGCTAAAAGCCTTCCTGCGCTTCGCGCGCATGCGCCTTTAGCCGTAGCGCCTTTGGGTCCGACCCGTCTCCGAACCTGCCACCAACCCCAAAGCCACCCCCTGCATGGCCAATGTGGTCAGCATCGTCACCGCGGTCGCCGTGACCAAACCGGGCAAGGTCGGCTCTCGCGCCAACCAGAGAACCCACCCCGTCCACCCCAACATCACGGGCCACACCCCTGCCCAGCGGTGCCTGGCAACCGCAAATGCCAGCAGAATCAGGACCGTTCCCAATCCCGTCATGCCCGCCCCGTAAAGCGGCAGCAGTCCGCTGATCGGTAAAAACGCCGATCCCAGCGCCACTCGCACCACCGCGTCGGGCGCCGCCAAGAACAGGATGTCCGCGCCCCCGGCTAGCGCCCCATAGAGCATCAAGGTCCGCGCCAGCCACCGTCGCGAATCCCCGGGATGATCCAGCACCGCCGTTAACAGCACCGTCGCCAGCGCGCCGGCCACAAACGGTACCGCCTGACCGATGGTGGCCAGTCCGGTATAGTGGCCGGCGGTCAACGGGGAAAATCTCGCCTTAGCCACAATCGAATCGGTCAAGGTCAAGAGACTGCCCAGGGTCCCGGCGATCGCCGGCAACAACACCGCACGACCTTCCGGCAGGTTTGGCTGCGGTGTCAATCTCGTCGCCCAGCAGGCGCTAAAGGCCCAGAGTCCTCCCGCCAGCAAAGCCTGCAGCGTTCCCAAGACCAGCAACCGGTGCGGCACCACCGCGGCCACTCCCGCCGCGCCCACCGCCGCCAGGGATCCGCCAACGGCCAGACCCCCCACCCGCCCATACTGACGGGCCCGCTGCAGATATCCGACGTTGGCCGCGTAATCCATAATCGGAAAGGCCGCTAACGGCCAGACCCACAACAAGCCCGATGGCACGTGCAAGGCCGATCCCAACCGTCGGTTCAAGAGCGCCGGTATCAGCCAGAGCATCCCGCCGGCGAGCCACCGCCAGCCCGCCGCACGGCGCCAGCGCACCCCGGTCCGCCCCGTGCGGGTGGCGACCAAGGTTACCACCGATGCTGGCAGCATCAGCACCACGACCATATTGTTGAGGACGCTGACATCGCCAAAGGCGACAGGCCCCAAACGGTGGGCCAAAACCACCGCATAAAGCCAGTTGGCCACTCCGGCCGCGGCGGTTGACGCTCCCAACACGCTATTGTCTCGCCAAAACCGGCGAAGCGGCTGCATGCCCGCCACCTACCCGCCGGACTGGCTGGCCAAGGCCATGAGCGTGTAAAAAGCCCGAAACGCCTCGGGCATGTCGGGCTCGGTCACCACCACGGTGCGTCCGCCAGCCCGGGCGCTGCCCGGGCAATAAAGGGCGCGATCGGCCATATCGCTGGTTAGGAAGGTCACTTCCAGAGTAACGGGAGGCGGCACCACCCAAATTCGCGATCGCCTTTCCCGCACCGCGGCCAGTGCCCGGTGGACGGCCGATGCCAGCGCGCGGTCGGTGTCGGCTCGCGCCAACAGTTCGGCTGCCCGCCGCGTCACCCCGTGTTTGACGATGGCGGTTTCGACCCAGGGCAGAAGGCTTCGCGCCTCCTCCGCCACTTTATCGTCGCCCGTGACCATAGCCACCGGCACCCCGAAATGCCCGGCCAGGGCCGCATTCAACCCGGTTTCGCCCACCTCCAGCCCGTTTATGCGCAGCGCGTAGATGGATGCGGCATAGGTGTGATCGGCAATGGCGCTGGCCGTTCCCGCTCGCGCATGGTAGCCGACGAAAAACGCGGCGTCCGCGCCAGCCATTCCTTGGTTCATCGACCATGGTTTGCCGCCGCCGGAGATCAGGCGGACCCCAGCCGGCAACGCATCCCAGCGCACATTGACCATCCCATCATGGGAATCGTTGACAATGATGCGATCCACGTCGGGTGCTTGCCGCAACTGCTCAACCACCACCGCCAAGTCGCCCATCATGTAGTCGCGGCCTTCTTCATAGCGGCTTCTGCCCGGCATCAATTGGTCGCGGTCGACAATGCCGCCAACACCTTCCATATCAACTGAAATCCAAATATTCATGCGAACCTGCCTTTCACCATGAAAGATGGATGGCGGCTTGGACAGCGCGCAAATCCCAAGGTCTGCACACGCCCCCAGGGCCCTTGGGCATCATACCGTCAATAGAGCACACCGTGCCGCAACTTCCCGTCGACGGCTTTGCTCTCAGCATCTGCGGGGAACCTTGACTCGAACCGCATCCGGACGCCGCGCCGCATATTGCGTCCCCACTCCCCAATGCCGGGGCCGGCTATAGTAGAACGCGCCGCATCAGGTCTGTAGGTATTCTAACCTCTCCATAGCCGCGCAAGACACCGGCCCGTGGATTTTTTGTCGCCACCCGCTGGGTTTGCCGAGCATAACCC
The DNA here is from genome assembly GCA_021797825.1 of Bacillota bacterium. GTDB lineage: Bacteria > Bacillota > Sulfobacillia > Sulfobacillales > Sulfobacillaceae > JAJZZA01. Next base: position 63,369 of record JAJZZA010000004.1, read on the forward strand.
GAGAGAAATCGCCGCCGGGCTGCCCGCCATTTCTGAGGGACCGCATCCCTGCCGCGCTCGCCCACCCCTCTCCCCTTTTGGGTTCCGCCACCGCCAATAAACAGCACCGGGCTCAACTGCGCGCTCCTTAGCCCGACGGTCCCCCACCGTCGCCCGACCAGCGCACCACCCGCAACGGACTCCGTCCGATCAGACGGTCACCGTCCCAGATCTGAACGCCCACCATGACCCCGCCGCTGGCTGGCCAGCCTTCGGCCCAGGTCACGTGGGCCCCGGTGACCCCCTTTGTCACCTCGGCGCCAGCCGGCGCCTCGCCTTTTCCGGCAGGCGGCCACCACCAATCATAGACCGTGGCCGCCAACAGGAGATGCCCGCTGACCCGAAGACGCCAAGCCTCCTGCCAGGGTTTGGCGGTTCTTACCTCCAACCGCATGCCGCCTGGCTGCCAATCGAGTTGCACGGCGCGCACGACGTTGTCCCGCTTTAGCCATCGCGTGACCCGATCCATGGGCGGAACCAGCCATCGTCCGCGACCGTTCACCAGCCACAAATCCGCGTCCGGATGAAACACCTCAGACCGCCGCGCAAATGCCAGCAAGAACGGTTTGATCAGTTCCACCTGGCTGTCGTACGCCATTAACGCTTCCCGCTTATCCAGCACCGTGCGCGATTCCAAGGCCACTTCCTGCCATGGCGTCAGGCCCGTCGCCGAAAACTGGGGAGGCGGCATCTGTGGCCAATCGGGACGATACGCTGGCGGCATGGGCCACGCCGGCCAATGCACCAGATATCCCCATCGTTGCGCCTGAACCGCCCAGGGTTCCCCAGCTGACGCGGCCCGGGCCACCGCCAGGGTCGCAAAGGCTCCGGCCGCCCAGTGATCAGGATGCTGGTCCAGCGGATGCGGCATGATCGTCAAGGCCGGTCTCACCTGGTCCGTCAAACGCCCCAACACTTCCAGCAAGGCCAATCCGAGGTAGGGCTGGGCAGGGTCGTACGCGTTCACATACGGCACCTGGCGTGCGCGGGTGGTGGGACTTTCCCAGGGTTCCCCATCCCAAGCCGCTAACAGCAGGGTGTCGAGCCCGCCATCGGGAAAACCCAGAAAATGAACCTGGTGGGCGGGCACACCGAGGCGGGCCATCGCGCGGATAGTTTCCGCCTGCCGTTCATAGGCTAGGTGCATATATTCTGCCGGGGTCACTTCCAGCGCTAAATAATACCGTTCGGCATCCTGCCGAAAACCATCTCCCGAGGTCAACAAGGCCACATGCACGGCGCTGCCGGCGGCCGCCGCCTGCGCTATCATCCCTCCCGCACCCAGCGTTTCATCATCCGGATGGGGCGCAACGACCAGAATGGAAGACGGGAACACCCCCTCACGCACGGCATTACCCGCCGATGGTCAACAGCACATCGCCCGCGTTGACGGCGGTGCCCTTGGTTACCCGCACCCCGGTGACGTGCCCGCTAATCGGCGCGGCAATTTCATTTTCCATTTTCATGGCCTCCAGAATCGCAACGGTTTGGCCTGATTCGACCAGGGACCCCTCCAACACCTTGACGTCTAACACCATGCCCGGCAAGGGAGCCGTGACCACCGTCCCGCCGGTGCCAGTCGCTGTCGGAGTGCCGCTTGGCGAGGAAGCCGGCGCCGGCTTCGTGGCGGCCGGTGCTGGTGGTGCAGGACGGGTCTCGGCGCCCATCTCTTCGGCCTCAACCTCGTAGACCGTGCCGTTAACCGTGATACGAAATCGTCGAATAGTTGACACCTGTCATTTCCTCGCCTTCTATGCTGTTCCTGTCGTTGCCATCCGATTCATCGCCGGTCCGGCCCGTTAACCGAGCCACCGCCAGGGCGAACTTTTCGGCCAAGTCTCCCGGATTCTCAGCGGCTTTAAAGCGTGCGTCGCCGGGTCGTCTCCCATCATGATGGCTAGCGCCGCAGTGAGCACCGCCAGGTGCTGCGAAGAGACCGGCGCCTCTTCCCAGGTTGGGGAGGACATCGCTTGAGCAGGCAGTTTGGACGACTCCACGATATTTTCCTCCTCCTCCCACTATCTGTGGCAACCGCTATGGCACTTGGCCTAAAGCGGAAGGTTGCCGTGCCGCTTGCCAGGGCGCGCCTCCCGTTTGTTGGCCAAGGCCATCAAGGCCCGCGCCAAGTGCGGTCGGGTCTGACGGGGATCAATCACCGCGTCGATATAGCCTCGGGCCGCAGCCACATACGGGCTGGCAAACTCCTGACGGTACTCTTCAGCCTTTTGGCGGCGAGTTTCGGCGGGTTCGGGCGACTGTTCGATGTCATCCCGGAAAATAATGTTGGCGGCCCCGTCCGGACCCATCACCGCAATTTCGGCGGTGGGCCAGGCCAGAACCAAATCCGCGCCCACCGATCGGCTGCACATCGCCAGATAGGCGCCACCATAAGCTTTTCGCAGGATCAGCGTCACTTTCGGCACGGTGGCTTCGGCGTAGGCATAGAGGACTTTGGCACCATGGCGGATGATTCCGCCATATTCCTGGGACGTGCCGGGCAGATATCCTGGCGTGTCAACCAAGGTGACCACCGGAATGTTGAAGGCGTCGCAAAACCGGACGAACCGGGCCAACTTGTCGCTGGCATTGATGTCCAGCGTGCCCGCCAACACGCGCGGCTGATTGGCCACCACCCCCACAACATGCCCTCCCACGCGGCCCAAGCCGGTCACCAAGTTTTTCGCAAACCCCTCTTGCAACTCGAAAAACGAACCCCGGTCCAATACGGCAGTGATAATGGTTTTTACATCGTACGGCCGGCTGGGTTCCACCGGCATGACCTCCGCCAAAACTGTTTCCACCCGGTCCAAAGGGTCGTCCGACGTCCCCACCGGTGGCTCTTCCCGCCAATTGTTGGGCAAATACCCGAGTAGCGTGCGGACCAGGTCCAGGGCCGCCGCATCCGAATCCGCAGCCAAGTGCGCCACCCCGGATTTTCGAATTTGCGCGTCCGCTCCACCCAATTCCTCGGCCGATACCGTCTCCCCGGTAACACTCTTGATCACCTGCGGTCCGGTAATAAACATGCGGCCGCTATGCCGGACCATGACGATAATGTCGGTCAGAGCCGGGGAATAGACCGCGCCGCCGGCACTCGGGCCCATAATCACGGTAATTTGCGGAATCACCCCGGATGCCCAGGTATTGCGTTTAAAAATCTCGCCATAGCCGTTTAAGGCGTCGACCCCTTCTTGAATTCGGGCTCCCCCCGAGTCGTTAAGGCCAATGATGGGAGCGCCTGTCTTCATGGCCAGATCCTGCACCCGTTGGATTTTGGCCGCATGCATTTCGCCTAGCGAGCCCCCCAGTACCGTGAAGTCCTGGGCGAACACATAGACCAGCCGATCCCGAATCCGTCCATGGCCGGTTACCACCCCGTCAGCCGGAGAATCGGCGCGATCCATGCCAAAGAGGGTGCCCCGCAAGCGGACATGCGCTCCGATTTCCTCGAACGTCCCGTCATCCAGCAGGTAGTCCAGCCGCTCGCGCGCGGTCCATTTGCCCTGCGCATGCTGGCGCGCCACCCGCGCTGGTCCCCCCATCTGCAAAATGTGCTCGGTCCGCGCTTTAAGGTGTTCGAGCGGCGCGTTTTGATGATCGCTCACGATGACCCCTCCGGACGCTGCACCAACTCCAGCAGCACGCCTCCCGTGGCTGACGGATGGATAAACGCGACCTGGCTCCCCTCCGCACCCTGGCGCGGAGTTTGGTCGATGAGACGCACGCCCAACGCCGCGAGGCGCTCCAGCGTCTCGGCCAGCCTGGTCACGGTCAAGGCCACGTGATGCAGCCCCGGTCCTCGCTTGTCCAAAAAACGGGCAACCGGCGAGGAGTCGGCGGTGGGCGCCAGAAACTCGAAACGGCCGCCGACAAAAGGCACAAAAGCCACGGCAACCTCATCCTGGGCGATGTGCTCTTGGTGTGCCACCGTCAGCCCAAGCGCTTGATATGTCGCCAACTGCGACTCCAAATCGCGCACGGCGACCCCCAAATGGTCCAATTGCAACCGGTCTTCCGCCACTTCCATCCCTCCCCTATAGCACGGCCGGTGGCCGATACTGTCCAAAGTGTCGCTTCATCACCGCGACCATCTCGCCTATGCTGGCGTAGCGCTCAATCGCCGTCAGCAACGGATCCAACAGGTTGCGATCGGCCGTCATCACCGCTTGCTCCAGGTTGCTTAATGCGGCCGCCACGGCCGCCGCGTCCCGTTCCGCCCGCACTCGGCCTACTTTCGCGATTTGCCGGCGCTGCAGATCGGGGTCGGGCTTTAGAATCTCCCCCGGGGCGGAACCCGCGTCGCGAAATCGGTTGACTCCGACAATCACCTGCTGGCCCTGTTCGATTTTTTGCTGCAAGCGCCAGGCGGAATCCTGAATTTCGCGCTGCACGAACCCTTGTTCAACGGCTTGCACCGCCCCGCCCAAGCGATCAATCCGCTCAATGTACGATTGGGCCAGAGCGACCAGCCGTTCTGTCAGCGTCTCCACATAGTATGAACCCCCGAGCGGATCAACGGTATCGGTCACTCCGGTTTCAAACCCGATAATCTGCTGCGTCCTCAGCGCCAGCCGCGCCGCCTCCTCAGTGGGCAAAGCCAACGCCTCGTCTTTGGAGTTGGTGTGGAGCGACTGGGTGCCGCCCAACACGGCCGCCAACGCCTGCAGGGCCACCCGCACCACATTGTTGTCGGGTTGTTGCGCGGTCAAGGTAGAGCCGGCGGTTTGGGTATGAAAACGCAACTGCCAAGAGCGGGGGTCGGCCGCGTGAAAGCGTTCTTTCATAATGCCGGCCCATAACCGGCGCGCCGCCCGGTATTTCGCCACCTCTTCAAAAAAATCGATGTGGGCGTTAAAAAAGAAGGAGAGCCGTGGCGCGAACTGGTCAACCGCGAGCCCCGCCGCGAGCGCCGCTTCGACATACGCAATGCCGTTGGCGAGGGTGAAGGCGATTTCTTGGGCGGCCGTGGAGCCAGCCTCTCGGATGTGGTATCCTGAAATGCTGATGGTGTTCCAACTGGGCAGATGTTGGTGACACCAGGCAAAGGTATCGGTAATCAGGCGCATCGATGGCCGGGGCGGGAAGATATAGGTGCCGCGCGCCGCATATTCCTTTAAGATATCGTTTTGAATGGTGCCGGAAAGCCGCTCCCAGGCCACGCCTTGTTTTCTGGCAACCGCCACCACCATCAGGAGCAGGATCGCGGCGGGAGCATTAATGGTCATCGAAACCGAAACCTTGTCCAAAGGAATCCCTTCCAACAAGATCTCCATGTCTCGCAAGGTGTCGATGGCGACCCCGACCTTGCCAACCTCCCCGTCCGCACGCGGGTCATCGGAATCGTATCCCATCTGGGTAGGCAAATCAAATGCCACCGAAAGCCCCGTCTGTCCCTGCGCCAACAGATACCGGTACCGCCGATTGGACTCTTCCGCCGTGCCAAAGCCGGCATACTGCCGCATGGTCCAAAGCCGCCCGCGATACATTGTCGGATAAATGCCGCGGGTATACGGATAGTCCCCGGGAAACCCGATGCTCTCCATATAGCTGGCGGCCACATCGAGCGGCGAGTACACCCGGTCCACGGAAACGTCGGACACCGTCTCGAAGTGGTCGCGCCGCTCGCCGTTGCGGACGAGAAACGGATCCAGCACATGCGCGGTCCATTGCTGGTAAGCGCGCCGCAAATTATTCGCTTGTTCGTCCAACCGAGTCCCCCCCCAAACTCTAGGTAAGCCATCCCCTTACCCGCATCGCTTGGGCTAAACGTTCGGTGGCGACCAGATAGGCGGCTTTGCGCAAGGTGACGCCGTAGCGTTCGTGCATCTTATGCATTTCCGCCATCGCCCGCGCCATATACTCTTCCAATCGCCCATTAATTTCCTGCTCGCTCCAATAAAAGCGCGTTTGGTTTTGCACCCACTCGAAGTAGGAAACCGTCACCCCGCCCGCGTTACCCAGCACATCCGGCACCACCATCACCCCTTTTTCAAACAGGATGGCATCCGCTTCGGGGGTGGTCGGGCCGTTTGCCCCTTCTCCAACAATCCGTGCCTGGATGTTGTGGGCATTGTCGGCCGTAATTTGATTTTCCAGAGCGGCCGGAAACAAGATGTCGACCGGCAACTCCAACAGCTCGTGATTGCTAATCGGATCGGCCTGCGGATACCCTGCCAACGCCCGATGGGTCCGTTTGTATTCCAGCAGATCCGCCATGTCGATACCGTCCGGGTTGTAAAGACCGCCATCCTTGTCGGAGACTGCCACCATTTTCGCGCCCAGCGATGCCGCGATCTCTGCGGCGACGGAGCCGACATTGCCGAAACCCTGCACGGCCACCCGACTTTGAGCAAAATCCAGTCCGAGTGCGGTGGCCAACTGACGGGTGGCAAAAACCAATCCGCGACCGGTGGCCGCCACCCTGCCCGCGGATCCCCCGATCACCAGCGGTTTGCCGGTGATCAGGCCAAAGGTATTTTCTCCCCTTATACGAGAGTATTCATCCACCATCCAGGCCATGATTTGGGGGTTGGTTGAGACGTCGGGTGCGGGAATGTCCTTGTCGGGCCCGATCACCAAGCTCACCGCCCGAATATATTCGCGGCTCAACCGTTCGATTTCGCGGTCGGACAATTGGTCGACGTCGCAGGCGATGCCGCCCTTGCCCCCGCCATACGGCAGCCCGAGCAGAGCGCACTTCACCGTCATCCACATGGCCAGCGCCTTGACTTCGTCGGCGGTCACGTCGGGATGGAAGCGAAGTCCGCCTTTGGTAGGGCCTAGGGCATCGTTATGCTGAACCCGGTAGCCGGTAAACACCTGCAGGGTGCCATCGTCGCGAATGAAGGGCACCGCAACTTCAAACGTACGCAGAGGTTGCTTTAAAATATCAAAGACCGCGGGCTCAAGACCTAGGGTATCGACAGCCTCTTTGAAACTCTGCTGGGCCCGGATGTACGGGTTAAGTGACGTGTCCGCCACCGTATGCGCCTCCTAATTGACAGCCGGTCGGCCATTCGTGGGTATTATAGCATAGCGGTCCCAGAGCTCCGCATTCCGGTCAAACGGCCCTCGCCGAGCTCCTGGGCACAGCCCACGAGCTCAACGCGCCGCGCGCGTGCACCCCCCAGCGGCAGGCGCGGGTGACCGGAGGGTTTCGGCCAACTGCCAACCGCTTGGGGCAACCGGTATGCCCATCATCAGGCCCCAACCCGTCAATTCCCGCCCGGTTCCGGCGAACATTCCCGCTCCGCCAGACAAAACGGTTCCTCACGGAGCGACGGGTGCCTCAATTACACGCCGGGTTCGGCGTCGACACCATCGCCTGCTGCCCCGGGAGGTCTGCCGCTCGTTGCCCACGGGTTGCGATCATGGGCAAGCTTCTGCCCATGCGCCTGGATAGAGGGACGCGGTCGCCTGATGGCCGCAGCACAAGACGGAGCGGTCGGTAGTCAACAACCCCGCCCTAGGGCGGAGCTTACAGGTACCTCCGAGGGAGATCCCGCGTCTGGCTGGTTGACAGCAGCCCTACGAGCAATATTGCCCGCCGCGAGGGTATCGGCACGGCCAGCGCAGCCACACCCGATACACCGCAAGGAGGCTTGATTCGAACGGTTGCGTTTAGCGATCAATCCACAACAGGGACAGGTCCGCGAGGTATTGCGCGGATCCACCCACGCGACGGCAACGCCCGCCAGTTTTGCCTTGTAGGTAATACACGGGCGCCATTGAGAGAACGCCCAACTGTGCTGGCGACGGCGCTGCGCCTTTTTCACCGTGTTCCTGTCGCGGATGCCCGTCAGATCTTCGAGGGCAATCCCGCGCCCAGGGTCTGGGGCTTTCGTCACCAACTGGTTGGCCATGCGGTGGTTTTCATTCGCGGCAAAGCGTTGCTCCTGGCGACGACGTTTCTTGAGCAATCGCTTGGCCGATTTGGTGCCTTTGGCTTGCAACGTTGGCGCAATTTCGCATGACGCTTGCGCAGGCCATTGACCTGACCGCCCGAGTAGGTCTGGCCATCCGAATCGGCGGCGATGTTGACGATCCCCAGATCGACGCCCAGCCAGTCGTCAGGCTGCAGGGGGGGCGGCTCGGGCACATCGACCACGACCGCGAGATAGATGGGGCCGTCACGGTAGATCAAGTCGGCCTGACCGCGTACCCGACGCCAACGTGGTGCCTGATAGCTCCCCCTGATAAGAGGGATCACGGTGCGCCCTTGCCGAGGCAAGCGCGACACGCGATCCGCGCCCTGCCACGACAGCAGGCGGTCATCGCACACGATGGCTCCCTGTGGGCGAAAGGTCGGCGGAATCGACTTGTCCCGCTTGTAAACCTCCACGACTTGTCCGATGGCTCGCACGGCCATTGGCGCCGACAAGCCAAAGCGTTCGCGGACATCGCGGTACATCAAGTGATGCAGTTTGACCTGACTGGCCGTGTGTTCACGCAAGGCGGTCTCGGCAATCGCGTTACACGCCGCGTTGAAACGCTCCATCGTGGCCAACAGCGCTGCGGCTTGAGCGGGATTCGGTTGGAGTTTGACCATCAGTGTCAGTTGCATGAGTATATTAAGGACGATGTGCTTCCATAGGTCAACCTGAAAGGAGGCCACGGCGTTCCTCCCCGCCCTGAAGGACGGGGTTTCCACGCCGTAACTATCTGATGAATGATTTGGGCGGGGAGATGACGGATGCGGAGCTTCGCGAGCTATCCCAGACGCGCTCAGGACGTTTACCGCGGCAAATGTCCCCGCAACCATAGTCTGCACTGCGCTCCGCCTTATAGGCCGCCTAGAGGAAAGAGGGGACTCGATTCTTCATATAATTCTTCCGGATCGAGATCAGCCCCGTTAGGCCATACAATCGTGCCCTCCTCTACGCGCACTTGGTTAAACAAGTCTTTAGTACGTAATGGTTCAAACATTTCTCCCCACAGCAGCGGTTCCATATCAAAGACACGAAGCTCTCCGTCTTTAAACTTCAAGACCAGTTGGTATTCCGGAAAAGGCCGCACAGCAATAACCTGCGGCAAACTTCCATTTGATCCTGCAGGAGGGCGACTGAAGCCATCCGGCATCAACATCCTCTTCACCTTCTTTCTAACTAAGGATACGGAATATGGTTCAAGTTTTCATGCTTCTGCACCCGGGTGCAATTTTCCCGTAATTCTTGGGAATGGTTCTGGATCCAATTCACTATATTCTTCCATTCGCTAGGAGCAAAGCAACTTGAAACGCCTCCCAAAATATTTCCTAAAACGTCTACTGAAACCTCACACCCCGCTCCCTTAATATGTATATGACAGGGTTGGTGTTCCTTAGGAGGATAATACATATAAATCTTTATTCGGCCCCACTCAGCTATTTTCGGCATAAACGGCTCCATTAATACCTTGCGTAGCTCTTGACGCCCGCATAGGCGTAAACTGTATTGCCCTTAGTGTACGCCACGCGGAGGCTTATTTCGAGGGTTATCCCACGTTTCGTCCTACTTTGTAGCATAAATGGGCTACTGCACCGGGAAGACATGGCGTCCAACTACGCGCGAAGGGAGGGCCGGTGTAATGGCTATCAACAGACAGCAACCCCTCGCCGTGGATGACAACACGATTGACCAATTGCGCACCCAAGGGGGCATGTCGCAAGAGGAAGCCCGCGCGCTGATGAGGCAAGAGGGACTGGACGGCTTGCGCATTCGCGTGGCCGCACGACTCTATGCCACAATCCCGCTCACCAGCTGGGAAGCCGCCGAGCGGGTCGGCCTCCGAAACAGAGGGTTGTTGTTGCGGTATCTCCAAGAAAATTGCATTGGGGCGGCCCCCGATCCGAACGAAGATGCCGCGCGCATCATGCAGGAGCTCGACGCACGGATGGATGCACGGCTGACGCGCTGGCAGCGAACAGCACAGGTTGATTCTGTCATCCGATGCCTGGCCCGAAGGCATCCCCTCTGAATCATTCTGCCAGATCACCCCCACAAGTATCTACGGCGTGCACGTGCGCCCAGGTGTCGATCCGGGCGAGGACACGCGCCCCGGCAGGCGGACGTGAATGCTATCCATAGCAGCTACCTCCTTCCAATTGCCTGGTAACCCGTGTGTGCTACGCGACTGCGATCGAGCGTAGCACAGGAAAGCCGCGCCACCGTGCGGGTTGCGGGGATCGGGCGTGGCCCATCGGAGGTGCGTAGTGTGCGCCGTAATACAAGGAGGCGAAGCCTCGCCGCCGAGGTGGGCCGTATCTTGCAGACCTGGGGCCGCATAACCGTGGGGTGCGCTTTCGCACGAACGCGCGGCGTCTAGACATTACCAGCAACTAGAAATTCCGAAGAGTATTATGTTAATCTTGGCTCAAGGGGGTGGTGCCCATGACCAAAATATTGCACCATCCTGCCCATGCCATTCCGGCCGTTGCTGGCGTGTCAATGACTAGCACTATCCCTCAGGACTAATAAGGGATGGCCCTTTGCCGGAAGGGGCTGGGTCTGCCATTGGCAGGTAATCTCACGCTGCAGAGCAAAGCATATACGCCATCAGGACCAGGAATGTATGCCTGGTCCTTGATTTATGTTCATCTTGCATTTCGCACTCCTGGAATTTGGGAAGGAGTAACGGGACCTCCGGTCAGGCGGGTGTGCTTCGTCAGCTGAGGCCGTCTCATCCGATCATCAGCACCCTCACGGAGAAAAAAATTTCTACGGTGGGCCTAAGTTCAAGGGATTTCCCGAATCCGTCACACCCCATGTGCTGCGGCATTATGGGGAGTATCGGCAAATGGGGAGTGCCGGGCGCAAACGGTGTGTCCGCGCCATTCACCCCCAAAACACTCCCCATAATGATGTGCAATCCGTTCGTATTCGGAATGGCGAGAAGCGCTTCTTCATCCAGTTAGACCCAACGATTCACCTCAGGCGCAGGACGGTCCGTGCTGTCGCGACCGAGATTTCGGTCAAAGGCGATTCCGCAACGACACGAAAAGCCCTACCAAGCAACATACAAAGAATGGTGGGACGACACACCGTCCAACTGGAAGGAAGATCACGACGCGAGGCGTTGCTTGCAGAATTACTGGAAGTGGGTCATCTTATTTATGATTATGGGGAGCGTTCGAGGGACGAATGGCGTGACCACACGGTTTCTTGGGAGACACTCCCCATTTCATTTCACTCCCCATAATGGCGAAAATGGGGAGCTCTCCATTTGAGGCATTCCAAGGCCGTACATCTCTTGCAGGCGGGGGTGAACTTAACCTACATCCGTGACTTATTAGGTCATGTCGATGTGTCAACGACGCAAATCTATACCCGGGTCGACGTGGAGCTTGGGCGCAGTGCACTGAAGTCGGCTTCGCTTCCCGGGATCGACACGCTACAGGATTCATGGACCGAGGACGCGGGGCTCTTACAGTGGTTGGACCAATTATCCCGTGGGTCACGGTAACTAGCGTCGATGTTATGGAAAGATCCGGAGCGGCTGGGGGAAGCCTGTACCAATCCCATGCCGCTTCTTTCCATAATCCGTTACGCCACCGCGTGCTGGCCGCGGAGGGACTCCGCGCCCCCCTCGCGGAGATTGTCCACCTCATGCTCCATGAAGGCACCGATCCCCATGGGCATCGCCCAGGCCTCTTAGACCCCTGGACCACCCTCTTACCCAACGAGTAATTGCCTTTATTGTATGGTTAACCGATCACGGATGGTTGCCGACTGGCCAATCCAACGAGCATGCGCTCCAAAACCGCGTGCATGGCCACGCCAGCATCTTGAAAGATTTGGCATGTGTTCAGGGGGACTACTTGGCCCGTCGTCGTACGGACTCGGGGATGGGCCACGGGCACCCGGTGACCTTCCCAAAACATGTAGCCGTCCTCGACGCCGCAGCTGACTGCCGGGCGGGGGGCCGTCTTTGGGGCCTCCGCTCAATCCGACACGACCGCCTCGACTTCCGGCAGCATGGCCGTTGCGGCGGCACTTGGCAAAGCCTCGACCGTCCTCAGTTTGCGTTCGATGGCGCGCGACCGTCTGGCGGCGGAATCAATGGTGTTGCTGGCCTCTTGCAGTTTCTTTTGGGTTTTTTCCAATACGTCGCCAAATTTTCCGAACTCGCTCTTTACCGCCCCCAGCAGGGACCAGACTTCACTCGAGCGCTTTTGGATTGCCAAGGTGCGAAATCCCATCTGCAAACTATTCAACAAGGCGGTAATGGTCGTGGGCCCCGTGACCACCACGTGGTACTCCCGTTGCAAGGTGTCCCAAAGCCCCGGGCGCCGCAGCACTTCCGCATAAAGGCCCTCGATGGGCAAAAACATGATGGCAAAATCGGTGGTGCGGGGCGGGTTGAGGTATTTCTCCTGAATACTCTTGGCCTCCGCTTTGACCCGACTTTCCAGCATCTTGGCCGCGTCGGCCGCGGTCCCCGGATCGCCCGCCTCCTCCGCATCAAGCAGCCGCTGATAATCTTCTATTGGAAACTTGCAATCGATCGGCAACAACACCGGCGGCGCATCTTGCTCTGGACCCGGCAGGAGCACCGCGAAATCGACCCGTTCCGCGCTGCCCGGCATAACCGCGTGGTTGCGTTCGAATTGTTCAGGCGACAAGGTTTGCTCCAAAATGTTCTCCAGCTGGATTTCGCCTAAGGTCCCGCGCGTCTTGACGTTGGTCAGAACCTTTTTCAGGTCGCCCACGCCCGATGCCAGCGTTTGCATTTCACCCAAGCCCTTATGCACTTGTTCGAGCCGTTCACTGACCAGTTTGAAGGATTCGCCCAATCTCTGTTCCAGAGTCTGATGAAGTTTTTCGTCGACCGTGGCCCGCATCTGCTCCAATTTGGCGCTGTTGTCCTCTTGCAAGGCCGTCAGCCTGGCCTCGACCGTATCGCGAATCTGTTCGAGTTTCTGGCTGTTCATCTGCGTCAAATCCGTCAGTTGGCGGGAAAACGAATCGAGCAATCCTTTGTGCTGCGACGCCATTTCGCTAATGGCGCTGACGGTATGGCGATCATGCGAATCGAGCGCGCGACTGGTCTCGGTGTTAAACGCCTCGAACCGCTTATGTTGGGATTCCGCCATTTGCGCCAGACTGGTATGCACCCCCTGCCGCATGGCGTCGAGGCCGGCTTGCTGTTGCTCGGTCCTTTCTCTCAACTGCTCCAGCAGAGTCGTATTTAACGCCGCGGATGCTGTCGCCATTTCGTCTCGGCTGACCTTGGCCAAACGGTGCGATTCCTCGAACGCCGCCGCCGCCCGTTTATCATGCACCTCCAGCAGCTGGCCCGTCTCTTTGACGAACCCTTCGAACCGGTCTTTTTGGGCGCTGGCCAGATCCCGCAAGCTTTCCAACATGTCCTGGCGGATTTGCTCCCACCGGCTTTTTTGCTCCTGGGCTTGTCCCAGCAACATGGTCTGAAGAGTCTGGCTATAGCTCGTCAAGGCCGTGGCCATTTCCTCCCGCGTCTGCATTGACGACCGGTTGAACTCCTCGCGGCCTCGCGCCATCTCCTCGCGAAGACTCTTCTCCACGCGTTCCTGGCCCTTTTCCAGCGTGGCTGCATGCTGACCCATCTGCTCCCGGAGCGCCTTGGACCATGCGTGCGTCAATAGCAAGACAACGATCACGAGATTGACGGCCAGCGACAAACCCACCATAATCTCTTCTGCCATTATATTCCTTCCTCCTGTGATCCCACCCGCGTTGTCGTCCGGGTCGCGTTCCCTTCGATTATACGCATCCGGCGGCAACATCCGCCAAGCAGTTTTGCCCCGCGAGACCGGCCGGGATGGTCATGGCTTAGATGTCCAGATCCCGGCAAAATCATCTGGATCACCTCTTGCCATCCGGGATCTTGCACATCGAGTCCTGTGGCCGGTACCGAATGAGGGACGGACACGCCGCGGTGTCCAGTACTCGGCGAACAAGCGCCTATGGACTCCATTCGCGGTGCCTTAGCGTACCGCAAGGAAGGGCAATGACCATCAAGGTGGTGATAGCGGTCGATGCCAAGATCCGCCTTCTAAGCGTATTAAGGTGAGAACTCTTCGGATGCGGTGGGTGTCAATGCCGAAAACGTCGGCCCCGCAAGATCGCCGGCCATGGTGTGCCACCCACCCGGAACAGGTCGCCAATCGGGAGTTTGATTAGCGGACCGGCTCGGACAACCGGTTCGAGCACCTGACGCCCCGCGTCCAGGCAGGGAAACGGCACGTGCATCAGATAATCGAACCCCCGGGAAGCCGCCGTCGCGCGACGGCTAACAGAGGTCGACCCCGAAGCGTTTTCGGGCCAGAGTGACCAGCCGAGCGGGAGCCAGAAGACATCCCGGAACCCGGTTGGCCATGCGGCACAATCCCGATCACCCAAACATATCGTCCGGATCAGTGGGCATTGGCGACTCGTTCGCTCGCACACGCAAGGTCATGAGGCCGTTCACCGAGACACATGGCAGACGGCCTCATCACCCTGCCCCGGTTAAGCGCTCGACTCCTCGGCCGCTTGCTCTAACGTCACGCCCTGCCCGGTTTCGTTGCCGCGGATAAACCACAGCAGCGCGCCCGACAAGCCTATCGCCCAAATCACCAAATTAAACAGCATATATTGGTGCAGGCTGTAGTTGGCGCTCATGTAGATTGTGACGATATAAAGACCGATGCTGACAAAGCGCACCACGGCGGTATAGGTTCCCCGCCGCTCAGTCGGCCAGATCTCGGCTTTTAAGGTGTCCTCGGTCAGATAGCCGACATTGACAAAAAGGTTCAGCACCACCAGCAGGACCCAAAACAGCGCGATGGTCCGCGTCCACTGCGGAACCGCCAGGAAGATGACCAAGGTGACCAGAAACGTGCCGCCATAGCCCACCAGCAACAGCATCTTGCGACTCCAGCGGTCGGCAAACAACCCGAAAAACCCGGAGAAGAATCCGACCCCGGTCGCGATCAACAAGATCAGCGCCGTATCCGCCTTGAAATAGGTGGGACCCAGCACATAAGTCATCAACCCGAATCCCGCCGCACCGGCAAACGCCGTGGTGATGGTCACGTAAAACCGCACCGGCATCGACACCGCCCGTCCACCACGGCTGACCGGGGCGGATTTTTCGAGGGCAATCCGTTGCCGGTTCTCCCACTCTGCGATGCCATAGTAGCGCTCGGCTTCAGTCCTGGCCCGGTCCGCCCAACCTTTTCTTTGCAGCCAGCGGATGGACTCCGGGGTGCGTTGCCGGGCTAGCACGAGAATAAATAATACCGCCACAATGGTGGCGGCAATCATTCCGCGTTGAAAAGCGACCGAGTTATACGCGCTTAAGAGCGATACCACCGCCAGCAAAAACCCGCCGAGATTGATGAAATTCAGCTCCATCATCATGGTTTTGCCCCGATGTTTGCTCGGCATCATTTCATGCGAGGCCGCCATGATGGTGTTCATTTCCCCACCTGCGGCAAAGAGCAGAACCGCCAAGAATAGCAGGATAAGCACATACGAATAACTGAACACAATTCCTATGGCCCCAATTCCGTACAAAGCCATGGTCATATAGAAGGTGTTCTTGCGCCCCACCCGGTCGGCCACCGGACCGGCCACGGCAATCCCGATAATCAGCCACAAAGGCGCCCACGACAACAACAGGGAACGGAGACTGGTTGGCATGTGAGTCCAACCGGTGGCTATCGTCGCCATGCCAAAGATGTACGCTTCGAGCAGCATCCCGAGTCCAAATGCCCAAAAAGCCCAGGTGTCAGTGCGCGTCCAGTGCTCATCGGCCCCCGCCGCGCCATCCATTTGCCTACGCATCGTTTTCCCCTCTTTCCAGGGTTAAAGGAATCACCTTGCGCCGCACACGATTTGTCAAACACTTCCTGAACCCAACCTAAACGTAGCGGAATCCGCGGTTTGACGTCAACCCGCAACCTGCCGGTTGGCGTCACCGCATAACGTCGCCGGCAGTCCGACGGCAATCCCGACACGCCGGCCCGACTCCGGCTGAAGAAGACCGTTCCCCAGGCATCCCGCGACAATCCCGCCACCTTAATCCAGCGCGTCTCATCCCCTTATCTGCCATTATCGGCATCATGTGGGTGTTTTTTCTCCGGACCCGCGCTGAGGTTGCCATAGCTGGGCCTGTTGGCGGAGCCAACGCATGCCATTCGCCACCGTCCCGTACGGTCTCGCGAAGAACGGTTGCCGTGCACGCGTTGGGTCCCCCATTCGGGGTAGCTCCCCATGCCGCCTCTGGCGGCACCACGACGCATGACAAACTCGGCGGACCGGCAATACTGAGGGGGCGTTCGCGGAACGAGGTCGGTAGTCTCTGTAGCGTTGCGAGCCTGCGGGGTAGTTTGACCCGAACGCCCGCGGGAACCACGGATTGTCGCCTCTGCGGCCTGCTGTGATGGCCTGGAGCGGTTTGCGCCAGCCCGGATCGGCCGGCTGGGGCCAGGTCGGATCCGCCGTCCCCGCTGCATACGCCGCCATTGCTCCCAAGCCCCATGGTACGCAAACCGTACGGGGCCCCCCGACTGGCGCAAATCCGTCGCCTGCCTGGTGTGGGGAGCGAGCGCCATGTTATGAGCCAGAATCATGACGAGGCCTCCTTCACGGCGTGTTTCACACCCTCCAGCCGTTTCTAAGGCGCGACTACCCTTTCGAGATTTGAGTGGATGAAGACGCCGGCCAGGACGACGGTGACCCGGCATTTTTCGTCGGCCAAGTCGGTATGCCGCGATGTAATACGGGCATTGTGGTCGTAGTTTCCTTGCGACTCAGGCGGGCCACCGCCAGCTCGGGCGCCCGAGCCGGTGTCAGCGAAGCGGGCAACCGCACCGATACAAGTGACGGCAATCGCCAAGGATAACAGGGCATCATCCGGCAGGTGTTGACTCTGGCCCGAGGTCGCTATTTATCGCGAAAAATGAGCGGGTTGATCCATCCGATAAGATCTTTTGCGCAAGCAATTTTTCCCCTTCAGTGGGGATGGGTCAGGGGCTGTGCGAATGAAAAGAAGGCACGTCGGCACCATCAATACGTGTGGGCGACGGGAATCGGTTGCCCGCTATCGGCCCAGAGATCTGACAGGGCGCGGATAATCCGGTACGGCTGGGGTTCGCAAGCGGGAGGACAGGAGACCGCCCGCTGGTCCACCCAAATGCCCTTGATACCCAGCCGTTGCGGGGCCAACACTTCCCATTCCAAGTTGTCGCCGATCATCCAGGCCTTTTCCGGCTGAACCTTTAGTTGCGACAGCGCGTGCCAGTATACCCGGTCGTCGGGCTTGCCGACGCCGAATTCCCCTTCGATCACAATGCAATCAAACAACGGAGCCAACCCAAACCGATTAATCTTGCCCCGCTGCGGCTGGGCCGCGCCATTGGTCAGCAAGGCCAGCTTGACGCCCAATTCCCGCCATTTCCGCAGTGCTTCGAGGGCCCCGGGAAGCGGTTCGATCATCCGGTCGCGCTCGAGTCCGTATTCGGCCGCCATCTGCGCCGCCAGTCCGTGGTCATCGGCAATGCCTAGCGTATCGAAGGCCCGGGCGACTATCCATTGGCGGGCCCCCGGCAAATCTAAACGACCTCTCCGATGGCGCTCGGGATCACTCCAATACCACGCGGCCTGACGCCGTATCGCCGCCACCACCGCATCCGGAGCGACCGGGGCCAAGCGAGCCTGGAGCCGGTCGCACACCAACGACCAACAGGTATCGACGGCTCGTCCGTCGGCGAGAATGGTGTCGTCCATATCGAGCAAGATGGCCTGAGGCCACGGCTCGTTCATTGCCACGCCCCCCCACTGGTTAACCACGCGCTAAGCATACCACGGACCGCCGGCCATGGCTGCCATGCTGAGGGCTCGCATCTCGCCGGCGCCCCGCTGAGGCCGGGTCACCAGGCGAGACATTGCAGCAAACGCGTTATCTGTTAACCGCTCAGGGCAGCGCGGGGCCGCACCGGACTTTGTCCCCGCGCAGAGTTCCCAGCACGCAAAAAAGAAGGACCTCCGGCCAGGGTGACAGTCCGTCAGTTCCCTTGGCGAACGCCGGTTAACCAGCCGGTTGGTCATCACCGCCCAACGTCTTAAGAGCACCGCAACAAATCCCGCGGCCCTTCAGCATCCCCCCCGCGTCTTGCGCCCGGTTTTCATCCCGGGTGCCCGGGGCAGGGGCGATGAGGGCGACGGGTGCGGCAGCTCCCGTTCCGTTTCTAACAATTTGGCGACGGTTTCTTCAAATTCCTGGTGCGAAATACGCCCTTCGGCATAGCGCTCGCGCAAGATGTCAACGGGGTCCTGGGTTGGCGGCGGCTCGGATTCGGACGGGGGAGTCCACCCCAGGCGGGTAATCATCCAGCCAAAGAACCCCATCAGGCCGATCCCCACCACGGGCATGAACCAAAACCCCCGGAGCATCATCATGGCGCCCATGTTCGTCCTCCGTTCGAACTGCACGCGTTCTTTGCAACCGTGATGGGGATCTTAGGCCGTCACTTCGCGCGCGATGCCCCGGCAACCGGGATCCTCCGCCAAGACATTGCCTGTCACCGCATAGGCCCTGGCCCTGGAACCGCCGCACAGGGCGGCGAAATCACAGGTGCCGCATCGTCCCTCGAAACAAGCCGGGTTGCGCAGTTGCTGGAACAATGGCGAGTCACGGTAAATGCGGGAAAATGGCTCGCTCGCCACGCTGCCGGCCGCAACCGGCAAGTATCCGCTCGGAAAAACCTGCCCGAGATGGTCGATAAAGGCGAATCCACGCGCTTCGCGCACCACCACGCGGGGCGCCCGACCCGCACCCAGTTCCTGTCTGACGCGCACCCATTGCGGGGCGCCCACGGTGGTTATCCGCATGCGCGAGCCTTCCGCCCAATGGGCCAGCCAGCTTAGCACCTGTTCGATGTCGTCTGCGGTGGGAGCATCCGCCACCATCGCCCGTCCGGTCGGAATGACGAAAAACAGCTCCCAGGCATTGGCTCCCAAGAATCGCACCAGGTCTCCCGTCATCACCAGGTGAGACCGCGTGGATTGGGCCACCGAGGTGTTAATCTGCAGCATCATGCCCGAGCGGACGATCGCATCGGCCATCTCCAAGGTACGGTCATAGGTCCCCGGCACCCCTCGAAACTGGTCATGGACTTGCGCCGTCGGTCCGTCCAAACTCAAGGACACAGCCCGCACCCCTAAGTCCTGCCAGCGCCAAATCACCTCCTCCGTCAAGCGGTCGGTTACACTGGGCGCCACCGCAGTGGGAAACCCTCGCACCACCGCCGCCCGGATGAGGTCGTCCAAATCCTGACGTTCCAACGGATCCCCCCCGGTGTAAACTAAAATCGGCGGCACATCGAAGGCCTCCATCATGTCGTCGAGAACCGGCATCATTTGATCATAGCTCAACTCTTGGGGATTTCTGGTCACGATGGCTTCCGCCCGGCAGTGCTGGCAGTGAAGCTGGCACGCACGGGTGATTTCCCACGTCACGACCCGCGGTTGACGATTGAGATCCATACCGCCACTCCTTGTTGATCAGTCTAGAACCACACTAAAGCCAGGTGGGCTCCGCCGACAGGGTCGAAAGAACATCTGGCCCGAGCCTTTTGGACCTATTTTGGCGAAGGGGCGGATTCCTCCGCAGACCATGTTCCCTAAACCGCCGTTCGGGGTTCCATGGCAGGTCGCCAACCCCTGGATTTGCCTGGCGGGCCATCGGGCAGCAATTACGTGGCCGTCGTGTCGCCACGCCTGGCGAGTTGAACATAATGCCCGCACATTCCCCTGCCCAGGCGAAGCCGGGAGGCGAGCTTTACAGCGAGTACTGGTGGGGTCAAGCGGGCGGCTGTCGTAACCGCCCACTACTACGATTACACCATTCTTGGAAGGTCAAGGCCACCCGATCAGCCACGTTCTGAACGTCAATCTCGGCAAGAGGTTTCGGGGGAAAAAGTGCGCGTGCGAAGAGCGGTACGATGAGACGTTCAAACACCCCTTCCCGAAAGGGCTCCGTCGGTTCCTGAGGCGACACCGCTGCCCCCGGTATGCTTAGCGGTAAGGTGGAGAGTAATTTTGTGAACGCACCGTCCCGTTGAATAGCCTTAGTGATCCCCCCGGCGAGCGGATCACGATCCCATTCTTCCTTCCCTTCCATGCGGAACCACAAATACCAATTTGGCATCGGAATAGCATAGGACGTCATAGGCATCGTGCGCGTTGGGTTACCACCACCATTGGATTTCCAGACGTCCCCTTGAAGCAAATAGCCCGACGTAAGGGGCACCTCGCACTTCAAAGCCGTTAAGATCATGTCATATGCCACGTTGGCAAGCATCCTAGCTCGATCCGGCATCGACCCCCGCTCCCCTTCCGTATAGCATGGCTTGATGTCAACATGGTCGCCCCAGTGTTTACCACGATATATGAAAATTAGTCCGATGCACGGCGGATTTGGGGTCCTCGAATTCCGCCACGTTCGTGGCGGTCGGCCCACGCTCCGGAAATCTCGACCGAGAAGTGCTAGCCAAGGGGCTTTTGGGGAGGCCAACGCCTGTCGACACCGCAAGGTCGACAGGGTGGGCGACATGATGGACCGCAGTCCGGTTAGGTCGGTTGCGAGGCGGTCGCGACCCGTCCCACTCGTCACAAACG
>JAJZZA010000005.1 GCA_021797825.1 Bacillota bacterium
CCCCGTCAATGAATGGAGTATTCTGCTCCGCGCGCTCTCAGGCAGCAATAGGGGGTTCACAGCGGGCGTCTGGGTCCAAACTGTTCCACGGCTTCGTAAGACCATAGAAACTTCGACCTCGGAACTGCAACGCCTACCACGAGCATCGCATACTTTTTCATGCCAGGGGGTGCCGCCCTGCAGCATGAAAAACTGTTCAGCAAAATGTCTCTCCCGAAAAGTGGCGTCAGCAAGTCGACTTCATCATAATAAAGGGGGAATCATGACGATTCGGCTGGTAGCGGGGAGGAAGCCATGAAGAGATCGATCGGGATGGCGGTAATGGTGTTGGTATTGCCGATAGCATTTGATTCCGGGGTGTTTGCCGCATCGGGCCAAGCTGAACCGGTAACCCTGACGGTTAGCAACCCGGTACTTCGTACGGGGCAGACCGTGACCTTGTCTGCGCATGTGCCGTATCCGTTATTGACCGGGCAGATCCTGCAGATCGTTGACACTACCACCCACCAAGTCTTGGGATCGGCCAGCTCTGGGCAAACAGCGTGGGCTACATATGAAACCACATTGGCCGGCAAGCAGACCTTTTCCGCGCGTATTGCCGACAACAGTCCGGCTCTGACTGTAAACTGGTCGGATCAAGGCATCGGCAACAATACCGGGTACGTCAATGCCGCGGGTCAATCCGTCAGCTTGTCGGCACCTTTTGATGGTCAGGTCGGATCCCGCATTACGGTGTCGGCTGAACCCTCGGGCTTTGCAAATCCGGTCTATCAATTTTGGTGGGCCATGCAAGGCGGCCAATGGCACCAAAGCGGACGGTACCAGGCCGTCAATATGTATGGGTTTTCCCCGCCACGAACCGGATTGCTGGATGTGGTGGTCTACGCCCGCGAAGCCTCGGCTCCCGTCAATGAAACCTCGTCCCAACGCGCCCGATATGAAGCGAAATCGTCAACCGCGGTGATACCGGTTGGATCCGCGAACACTGCTCCTGCGCCCGGTCCCAATCCGTCGACCGCTGGCTGGGTGGCATTGTCGAGCGCCAATCAGGTAAGTCTGGGGAGCACGATCACCCTGAGTGCCTCGGCGCAGGGGATCAATCAACCCGTGTATCAATTTTGGTTCAATGATCCCGGCAATGGGTGGGAAAGCAGCGGCCACTACAGTGCGTCTGCGACTTTTACGGTGCCGGCGTCCGTGCCGGGGACCTGGCAGGTGGTGGTGTACGCGCGGTCGTCGTCTGCCCCAGCTAATGAAACCCAAATCCAACGGACGGAGTATGAGGTTGAAAGCCCAGCGCTGGCCATTACCGTCCATCCCTGAGGACTACGTAAACAGGGGCACCCGAAATGGGGTGCCCCTGTTTAGTCCCCGAACTCCTTAGGAGCCCGCTACCGTTATGGTCTGGTCGGTCATGACCGAAAAAGCGGGGGTGGCCGGGGCGTAAGGATCCTTGGCATAGACGGCTATTTCGTAAGTGCCGGCCATGGTGGGCACAAAGGAGAAGGTGGCTCCCCCAAAGCCCCGTTGGGTCCATAACCCGGTCGGGGTCTTGATCCAATATTGATACACCGGATTGGTCAGACCGCTGGCTGAAGCCGATACCGCCACCGACTGCCCGACAGTGCCGGTGTCGGGGGCATTCAGGGAAATGGAACTGCCCACATTGATGACGGTTGAGTAATAGTAGGCTTTTGACCATTGACCGGCCGAGACTTGGCGCTGATCGAGCGCGTAAACCGCGACCACGTAACTGCCGGGCGACAGGTTGCTGATGGTATAACTGGCCGTCGATGAGTAATTTTGCACTTGCACCCAGCGGTTATTCGGCCCGTGCACCCAGAACTGGTAAAGGGGGTTCCCGCCGGGGTCGTTGGCTGTGGCCAAAAAGGTTACCGAACTTCCCGATGTCTGCGTGATGGCCGGTGCGGTAACTCTTAACGATGAGACCATCGGCGACCCGGATGCCGCCTGAACCGCGATGGTGGTGCGGGTGTAATAGGCCCAGGACGAGGCCCCCGCCGATTTCGCGTACGCGATTAGGATATAGGAACCGGGTGTTGCCGGCGTGAAACTCCACTGGTTCGAGGAACTGTAGGTGCCTGAGGCCGACCATTGCTGGGTCGCGGGGTCGTAAAGCCAGAATTGATAGGTGGCCTGGCTAAGCGGAGCCGCCGCGGTTACCGTAAGGTACTGGCCGACAGTGGGCGCGGTGGAGTTTAGGGTTATCGTGAGGGGGGAAGTGACCGAGACATTTACCGTGGCGGAGAGGGCAGGAACCGTTTGGGTTTCGGTGAGACTCAGCGAGTCGCTACCCGGGGTGGCAAAGGTCGCGGTAAAAGTGGCCGTCCCGTTTTGAAAGGACACGGCGGCCGGGTACGTGGCATTGCCATCCGAGCTCGAAATGGCAGCGTTGGCGGAGAACGTGGTCACGACCCCGCCCAAGGCATTCTGCGCCTCGGCGGTCACCGTGACCGGCGATCCTGCCGTCACTTGGGTAGACGAGGGTGTTAAAACGATGCGCGTCACCGTGTTGGGATTCCAAAGCGCCGCCAGTTTGTCCCAAAGCGGCTCGCCCAATCCGGTAACCGGATTCCACGAGCCCGGTGCGGATGAGGTGACGGAGTAGACGCCATTGCTACCGGACTGGGCTTGCAGGAAATCCTGCGGCTGGCTGGCCGCGCTCTGGTAAAGCAGGGGGTTGAGGTTTCCCATGCCGGTGGTTTGCCCGCCTATCACGGCCTCGGTGTCGGCCAGCCAACCCGCGGTGAGGGGAGCGGCCAGGCTCGTGCCGCCATATCCCGTCAGTTGCGCATTAAAGACCCCTAACAGATAAGGTGAGCCAGCTAGCGAGGAGATGTCCGGCACGCCGATCCCGGTAGCTGTGGATGGCAAGAAAGGCTGCTGCCAGGACGGGACCGGGGCGGTGCCGAAGCCGCCGGTCGAGGCGGCATTGGGGCTGGTGTAGGCCTGGGCGACGGCGGTGGGGAGACCGCTTAGGTAATCCCCGCCCCACGCTTTGGCAATGGCCAGACCCGACACCGACTGTTGCGCGGTAAGGGGATTGGATGCGGGCGCGGCCATATCAAGACCGCCTACCGAGACGACGCCCGCTTGATTGTCCATGGTGTCGACTCCAACCGGGCCGGGGTCGTTTCCGGTTTCCCACGCCCCTTGGTCGCCGCTGGCGTTGATAATGGTGATTCCTTCGGCCGTGCATTCGGCGACCAGTGCCGCCACGGTCGACGTGTTCTCGCCGGCGAATCCGTAGCTGAACGAGGCGATCTTAATGGTGGACTGTTGGGCCAATTGGGTGAGCATGGCGATGAGCGGATCTTGGGTGGTGTCATTGGCGGGATAGACATACTCGGTGATGGGCACCCCCGGCGCCACTGAAGCGGCGGTTTGCACGTCCAAGTTGGACTCGAAGGCATCGCTGGCATTGATCATGTAGGGCGAGGCGCCGTCAAAGTATTGAAAGGTTACGGACGGCATGGGAAGATTTTCTTGCGTCATCAGCGACTGCAGATCGGCCAGACTGGGAATTTGGCCCTGGGTATAGATGGCGATGCCAGGCCCGCTGCCGGGGCCGTGCGCCATGACTTTTTGGGATCCGGTCATGGTGCTGACCTGCTGGCCCGTGACCGGATAGAGCACGGTGGCGGTGCCGGTAAAGGCCGGAAGGGGGGCGCTTAGGGAGACGCTTTGCCCATCGCCTAACGATACCGTCAAGGAGAGCGTGTCCCCGCTGGCGATGGGTTGCGGGGCGGCTCCCTGGACCTGCCACAGCGTTTGGGAACTGCCCGGAAATGGGGCGGCAATGGTGCCGTTGGGTCCTCGCAAATAAAAGAGCAAGTTGCGTGCGGCATCGGAAATGTTGCTGATGTTGGTGATGGTCAGCGGCGATCCGGAAGAGGTGGCCGCCGAGACGACCAGGGTAAAGGGCAATCCCGCCGGCATGGTCCCGCTATGAAAACCGGGATTCCAGCTCATGACCGATATCACGTCACCGTTGGCGCCAGTGGCGGACGCCGTATACGACGGGGTCAGGTTAAAACTGGTGCTGGCGGCAGCCCGCGTAGACGGGCCGGAGGAGCCTGTGACCTGAGGCACCGGCGACGAGCGGTGCGGGGTAATTCCGCTTATGCTCCAAATGGCCGATGAGACGGGAAGGGCCGGATCGACCTGGCGGGGGGGGATGATGGCGTGGATGATGAATCCCTGACGGGAGGTAACCCGCCATCCCGCCTCGGTTAAGGCCGCCTTGGCCTTTGCCCATTGGGTGGCGGTGGGACCAAAACGCCGAGCGATTTGGGCTGGGGTGAGGAAGTGCCGATATAAGGGATTTCCGGGCGTACTGGCCGCTTGGGCATACTGAAACAGCGATTGCAGGCCCGGAGAATTCATCATCACGCTGACTGGGCGCGGTGTCGTATAGCCCTTGATGGTGTTTAACTCTTGCTTGACCAAAGCAGCGGAATACGCTGGTGTCGGCGGCAGCGAGTCGGTCACCGCAGGTTGATGAGCCAGAGTGGAAAGGCGCAACGGAGCTGGCGGCGAGGCAGATGGGCTGGCCGCCCAGGCAGCGGTTGAGAGTTGCAGTACCAGAAAAACCGCCACGATGGCAGAAACATGTTTCATCAGGCAGAACCCCTTAACGTACTTGTTATGGATATGTCGAATTGTGCAATGTTCCTTAAGAGGTTCGCACCGGGGGGCGTGAATTCCTCTTTTTCGGGGAAAATTTCCACTTGTAGGAGGTAGCTGGAAGCGATTACGGGTTCACCGCGAGGAAGAGATCGTCGAGCGAAAGCAGATCGGGGAAAAGACGCGTGTGCCGTCATGAAACGGGCTGTTCCCCGGATGGTGCGTCAGGTGAAGGATTGCGGTTATCCGGCCGAACGGGGATTAGCCCGGCCAGGGCGGGGGCCAGGAGGGGTTGTCGATAAGATATTGTGGGCTATTGGCGTTAAACAGCTGAATCAAGTCGGCGCTATGGAGGCGAAAGAACTCGCGGTTTTTCTCGGCCAGCTGGCGATAGAGATACAGTTGGTTGCCGAGGTTAAATCCCCGCGACATCGAGTCGGGACGGATCCGGTAATGGAAAAGCGGTTCCGGAATGGCTACGCCGCCAAATCCCTGACCGACCAGGCGGACTACGGTTTCATAATCCTCCATTCCGTATTCCAGGTCGGGGTCGTTTTGGCCGTATTGCAAGAAAACCGCCCGACGAAATACCAGGCTGCTGGAGTTGATGGTGTTGTGAAAAAGCAGATAGGGCGGCTCAGGGTTCCAGGTCGGCCAAAGTTGCGTGCTGCCGTCAAAATATTGGGTCCAGGCGCCCACGAAACTGACGTCCTGATAGTGGTCTAAAATCGTCGCTGCCCGCCGGTAGTAGTCGGGATGCACGCGATCATCCGCGTCCAAAAAGGCCAGATATTCACCCCTTGCGCGGGACGCGCCGCAATTGCGGGCAGCGGCCAGGCCGCGGTTGGGACCACGGATGACGTGAAGCGGATAGCATTGCTCAAGGCGGTAGAGGATGGCGATGCTGTAGGGATCGGTTGATCCGTCGTCCACCACCAAAATCTCAAGCTCCAGGTCGCGAACCGCCGTGAGGCTTTTAAGCGTCTCCGGGATGTAGCGGCCCAGATTGAAATAGGGGACGACCACGCTGAGTCGACGACTCGCTGTCTTTTCGTCTGGCACGCGAACCGGCTTGACCCGTATAAAAGGGAAAGAGCTTCGGGGTGTTTGGTTTAGCACCTTTGCCAGCAACGCCTGGCGAGCTGCCATCACCCGCTCGGGATCGGTCATTGCCAGAGCGGTTTGCCGGGCCTTCTCACCGATCTGCCGGCAGCCGTCATCCGACAATGCCGACGCCGCCGAGATGGCAGCCGCTAACTCTGCGACATTGCCGGCCGGGAACAAAAACCCGTTTTGGCCGGATTCGATGATGGCTTGTTGCACGCCGGTGGAGGATGCGACCACCACCCGTCCCTGCATCATCGCCTCGATGACCACATAGGAGTAGGTTTCGAACCAGGACGGGATGACCACTATCCGGGATTCAGCCATCACCTTCTGCACCGCGTCCGGGGGCAGGGAACCCTCCCAAGCCAGCAGGCCGGCATCTTGATAGGTTTGGTATTGCACCGTGAGGATGTCGGTTAATGACTGGTTTTGGGGGTGAAAGAAACTATCCCCGCCCACCACCCGGAGAGGCAGTCGCGAACCCTGATCCCATAACCGCTGAAATCCTTGCAGAAGCACCGTAATGCCCTTCATATACTGCACCCGTCCGATGTGCGCGGCTCCCTGACCAACCGCGGGCACGACCGATTCGAAGGGGAAATAGGGATTGGGAATGACCGTGGAGGCAAGCCCCGGCAAATGCTGGTCGAGGGCGGCCTGGATAAAGCGGCTGGGACAGATGATATGGTCGGCCGCCCGCAGCACAAACCGTTCCATCTCGCCGGTCCACCAGTCGGGGAGGCGGTAGGCCGGCGCGCGGTCCAGACTGTCGAGAATAAACTTGGGGCCGTGCATGGTCACTACGACCGGCACATGCTGCAACTTCGGGTCCAGCGTGTGCTTGCGCTGGAGCAAGAAATAGCCGATGCCGTTGAATTCCTGGGTTTCGATAACATCCGGCGCACCTTCCGCCGTGATAAGGCGGCTGACCAGGTCGGCGTAGTCATAACTGAGCCGGGCGGCCGGGCCGAGATTGTCCAGATGCGATTCGCGATCGTCCGGAAAGCGGATGATGCGCGTGGGGCCATCGTACCGCATTTCGTATGGGAAAGCGGCCTCGGCATCATGCACGAAAACGGTTAGCGCATGGCCATAATGCGCCAGCAAACGGGACAGGTGCGCCCCGTAGGTCGCGATGCCGCCACCAAAATATGGGGGGAATTCGGTGGTAAGCAACCAGACATTCATAAAATAGGGAAACGCTCCTTTGTGCGGCTACCCGATTATAGCGAGATGGGGTTTGAGGGGTCAACGATTGAGCAGAAGTTGCCGGTTGGCGGTGACGATGATTGCCTATTGTCTCCCCATTTCCGTATAATTCCGGTGAGACAGGGAAAGGGGAGCGCGAATGGCTGAAGAGCGCATGTCGCCATTCAGTACCGATTACGTCGAGTTGCTTTTTCATTGGCACCGGTATCAGTCGATTGGGACGGCAACAGCCGGCAAGCGGATTTTGGAGGTAGGTTGCGGTACCGGCTATGGGGCGGATTATCTGGCCGAAACGGCTGCACAGGTGGTCGGCGCAGATATTGATGGCGATGTCGTCGCGGAGGCCAGAAGTCGTTATCAGCGACCCAATTTGGAGTTCGTCACCGCATCTGCCCAATCCCTGCCATTCTTGTCCGCGTCGTTTGACGTGGTGGTCATGTTCGAGGTTATCGAGCATCTCGAAAGGGACCAGCAATGGTGTGTTCTAAGCGAGGTCCGGCGCGTGCTGACACCCAACGGGTTGCTGTTTTTGTCCACTCCCGACCATGCCCGGACCGTGCTCTACGGGACCGCCAATCCGTATCACGTCGGGGAATTGACGGAGCCGGAGTTGCGCGGGCTGTTGTCTGAGCAGTTTGCCGACGTGGCGATCTACTATCAAGATGTGGATGCCGGCAGTTTTCTGTGGGCGGCCGATCAAGACGCCACGGGTTTTGCAGGGTATGCCATGACTCTTGATCCAGACGGCGGCGGGTCCAAGCCCGCACCGGTTCATTTCCCGCTACACTTGACGCTAATCGCGGTGGCCAGTTCAGACGGCGCCCCGCTCCCCAGACTGCAAGGGTTTTGCGTCAACCGCGACCGCGTCATCTGGAATCGGCTGTGGGCGGATCTGGCGGATGCGAAGTGGCTGTCGACGGCAAAGCAAAAAGAGGTCGTAGAGCTTCACCAGGCCAAAGCCAAAATCCACCTGGACAACCGGGCGTTGTCGGACGGCTACCTAAAGTTGTCCGTGGAGCATGACCAGTTGCAAACGGCCCATCGGAATGCAATGGCAGAACGGGACAGCCAACTTGCCGCACGAGACGCCGAATTAGCCAGAGTGCTTAATGACCTGGCCGGTTCCCAAGCCCGGTTGGCCAGTCTGCAAGGACGTTTGGATGATATCACCACCCGCTTGCAGATTATCGAAAACGCCAGGTCCTGGCGTCTCATTCAACGTTATTGGCGCTGGATGGAGCATTCACCCCTGAGTCGGCCGGCCCGGTGGTTTCGTCGCCTCATCATCCGTGATGAGAATTCCAGGTTCCTGAAATAGCGAAAATGGCGCCGGACCCCCCAGGCAGGGCCCATGGCTGGTGGTCGGGACAGGCGGGGCACGGGATGGCCTCCCTTACACGACACGCTTCACCGCCTCCCAAGTTTCCCCATAGATTTTGTCGCGCCGTGAAATGGCCCCCGTGAGTTTCGCGCGCTTTGACCGTGTTGTTTAAAGCCTCCCACTCCGCGGGGCAGGTATCGGCGACCTATTCCAGCACTCTGCAGGAAGAACCCCAGGGGATATCGGAGACGTTAACCGATTACACACCGGTTATGGGATCCGCCTGGACGATAGCGTTGGGGCTGGTCCGGAGAAACGACTCCAAATGAGTGTGCGCCGTCTTCGGCGAGGTTCAGTTGTTGCCAAAAAAGCCCCGCAGTCTGCCAGGTGCGTGAATTTGGCGCAGCATACGAGTTCTCCGCGAAGGTCCGAAAGACCGGAAGTTGACGGGGTTTGGTCGAGGTGGCCACCTGGGCGGCTAACCGGGCTTTGCAGCATAGGCCATTCGGCGGGGGGGGCGAGGGCCGGTACGAGACCCAGACTCTGGACGACCGATGGTGCGGCTTGCGCGCCGGCTGAGGATTGGCCCGGTGGCGCAAAACGCCGGTGAGAATGGGTTGGTCCGGTGCATGGGGGGCCATCGCGGCGGTTGGACCCGTTTTGCGCCCATGCTCCGAACGATGGGGTGAATCGCGGAGTGGGCCATGACAGCTAGCGGGAGACCATTGGTGTCACAGAAGGACAGGCTTCAGCGAAGTCTTTGCGCTGCCGGCCATCGGCCCCGGGTTTATGGCGTCTTCCTGAGGACAGGGCATGGAGACCCCGCCCAGGTGGTGGGCGGCGCCCCAGGTCGGGGGCGGGACTACGTCTGGTGGCGAGCTGGTTGGCGAGTGGCGATCCGTACCCACATAAACGGGCCGGCTCACCGGGGGTGTGGCAGCGGTTTATTTCTTGTGCCAGGTTTCGCTCGGAGGTCTGGTTCCCCGAGCAAGTTCTCAAACAGTGCGCGATACCGCTCTTCGGTACGGGCCTGGTTAAAGTCCCTCATGGCTGCCTCTCTCCCGTTTAAGCCCATTTGGATCATCCGGCGGCGGTCTTTCGCCAAGCTTCGCAAAGCGTTGACATAGGCCCCAATGTCAGCCGGGTCCGGGATTAATATGCCGACGTGATCCTTAAAGAGTTCTCTGATGGCGCCGATGTCGGGTGCGACGATAGCCCGCGCGTGGGCCATGCCCTCGAGAAGAACGAGCGGCAGCCCTTCGTAGTCGGAGGTTAGCAATACGGCATGGGTTTTTTCGTACCAAGCGGCCATCGCGTCGGCGGGAACCGTTCCATGCAAGACCAACTGGCGGTCTAACCCGTATTGACCGATTCCAGTTTCCAATTCATGACGGAGGGGACCGTCGCCGAGCACATGGATGGTGGCGGGAATGTTGCCATCCTTTAAGCCTTGGGCGATGGGGATAAGGCGGTGCGGCGCTTTTTGTGGATCCAGCCGCACCGGAACGACGACATGAAGACGTTCGTCGGGACTAAGCGGCGGCACGTTGGGCGGGAGATTCACGCCCAAGTAGATGACGTCCACTTTGTGTGGCTCGACGTAATAGGTTGTTCGCAAGCGATCCTTGAGGTGTTGGTTAATGACCACGTAACGGTCCACCAAATTTTGATAACGGCTGGTGGCGTACCCGATCCATCCCCCGCCGGGTTCTTCCAGGTGAAATTGCAATAGGGTTTTGACCCGGTGTGCCCGGAAGTGCGGGAGCGTGTCATATCCCACCTTGGAGTGCATGATGTAGGCGACGTCCGGGGATTTTCGCTTGATCAGCTCGACGAGCAGCTCGATGCGGGCGTTGTCGTCCGCCAACAAGGAACCCAGATCCCAATACTCGCTGACCTGGGGGAGGACGAGAGAAATCCAGGTGTTGTCGGCGGGCTCGGTGGTTACGAACACAATGTCGTAGCGTTCCCCCGGCAATCCCCGAATGAGGTCGACGAGGGCTCGATCGGCTCCGCCTTGCACGAGATGCGGAGCGATCACAAACACCTTGAGCCTGCTTCGTCGCCATGTCATCCATCCGCCGCTGCCGCCGGTCGCCGTCATCCGGGGATCCGGGGAGGGTTGGAGAAATTCGGGCGCGATGAGGGTGCCGTTGGCGGTAAGACTTCGTTGGGCCCGCAGCATGAGGTCTGGCTGGGGGTAGCGGTGAGCAAGGGCTTGACCGGTCACGACCACATCGTAGGACCGGTCGGCGGGAACCGCAAAAGCCAGGTCGTATACCCCGGCATGCGGCGGGGACTGTTTGAGCGATTCGATGGTCGGCGAGGAGAATTCGAAGATATCGAGTGGCCCCTGCAACCCCAATTGTGTGATGATCTCCGGCGAGTCGGCTCCGAGCAGGGCGGTGCGACGCGAATGCGGGAGCGCCCGGAACACGGATGCGAGCTCTTCGCCGATAACCGGGTTGGTGTTTGTCGTGGGCGTGTGGCGTGCGGCATGGGCGGCGATCCAATCGGGGTGGCCGAGAACCGGCGGCGGATTTTCCGGGTGCCAGGCGGCGGATGGCGTAACCGGTGGGGCCGCTGCTACTCCGTCATAAAACCGGAGGGGCGTGTAGTGCCGAAAGCCTTGGTCCAACAAGATGCCGCGATCATCGGGAGCAAGGGTGTCCGAGGCGGTTCCCGCCAAGGGCGGCTGCGGATGGGCAAGGCTCCGGCGAATAATTTGGCCTGCCTGATAAAGATGGTAAAAGGTTTGGTAGGCGTTGTCGAATCCGACGCGGGGGGCTATGAAGCGTTTGCCAAAATTTTTTAGCCAGCGCGAGATCCGTTTTTCCCGCCGCCCGGCGTGCACGACAGGGCGATCGCTTAGCTGTTGACGCTCCGGGTCCCACCATCGTAATGATGTGGCCGTCTCGGTTAACGCCCAGAGCGCATCGGCCGATTGCGGGGCCAAGGCCAGGAGCTCTCCGAACAAAAACCGGGATGCGAGCAACAGAGCGGAGGGACGAGGCCCGTCGGCGTTGCCGATGGCGATGGCATTGATCGTGCCATCCCATTCGGCGACAGTGAGCAGTTTTTCAAATAGGGCTCGATCTGTCGTCAACAGACCGGGGTTGTCCATCAAGACCAAAACAAATCTTCCGCGGACCGTCGCGAGCTGTTGCAAAAAGGAACCTTGGTCGGGACTCGGCACCCAGTCGGCGAAAGTCTGGCTTTTCCACTGAGTCGGGTCGGGCGATCCCATCAGGCTAAGGCCCGGCGCCCAGACGCGTTTAATGGCCCGTTGGTGCCTGGGGAGATACAGCGTGGCGAGTTCGCTTTCGATTTTCGCCATCAGTTGCCGTTTTTTTTGGTCGGCTGCATTGACCATGGAATATCCCCAGCGGCGGTAGAGAAAGGTGTGGCCTGCCAGGCGTACTCCTTGAAACCCGTAGACGCCGAGACGCAAATGAAATTCCCAGTCTTCATACCCGTCTTTCATGGTTTCGTTGTACTGAAACCCCCAGTCGAAGATGCGCCGGTCGATGAGACAACACGCGTCGGCAAAGTTATCGGTCAGGAGCCGGTAGAGATTATAGGGTTGGTGCGGCACGTAACGATCTTCCAATCCAAATAAGACCTTGTCCTGGTAGACGAACATCACGTCAGGGTTATCCGTCTGAGCGGATCGCATGCGCTCGACCAATTGCGTGATAGCCGCCGGGGCCAATCGGTTGTCGGCGTCCAACGGCAAAATGTATCGGCCACTGGCGTGCGCGATGCCGACATTGCGGGCGCGGCTCAATCCCCCGTTGGCTTGCGTGACCAATGTAAAGGAATAACGGGCTTGAAGACGGCGGATTTCGGATTGGGTGTCTAATCCTGACCCGTCATCGACCACAATCACCTCGAGGGCAGGGTAGGTTTGGTCTGCGAGGGACTGCAGCGCCTCGCCGAGAAATAGTCCTTGGTTGTAGCAGGGTACCACAACGCTGACAACGTCGTCCTTGTGGGTCACTCTGTTATGATCCTCCATCCCTAGATTGGGTATCCACTTTGCACATTGCGCCAAATTCGACAACCGGGGCCAAAGATCAAATTCCGCTGCACTGACGGTCTCCCGGTTATTTTATCAGACTTCTCCGAGCAGGGCGGGTGTGTGGAGAGGAGCCGGTCGTGGACGCGGTGTCGGGATCGAACAGTTCCCCGGCACGCAGGGGGTTCCGCCGCTGGCGAAAATTTCTGTTGTCGGGAGAATGACACCGTCATCCTTGCAGGGAATTCGGGCAGTCTGGGCGAATACCCTTAGGCTCGGGCGCGGCCAGCTGCGGACAACGGTTTTGCGGCCGTAGCAGCAACTGGCTGTGCGCGGTGGCGCGCTGCCCGGTTCGGCCGGAAGTCCTATTGCGGTCCAGGGAGCCGCCATCCGCCGGATTGTGCTTGAGAGTTCTGCTGGGAGACCGAGCCCCCGTTCGCCAGGGTTAGCCAGATTGTTCAGCCAGCCCGGCTGTTCACAAGATTGCGAGGTGAATCGCGTGGTCGAACCACATACCAAAGCGGGCGGGTACCAACTCGCCAAAGTGGTGGGCGTGGTCGCGGTCATGGCTTCGGCCCTATCCCAGGAATACGGCTCCGGGATTAATTTTGTCGCCACCCAAAGTCTGGGGGTCTATCCCACAATCGAGTCGCTGGTGCCGCTCGCCATGTTTGTGACCGGACTCTTTTATCTTCCCAAAGTCTTTCTTTTCATGCGGTTTGGCAAAATCATGCCGCGCGCCGGCGGCAGTTACGTCTGGATTACCCGAAGTCTCGGCATGCAGATTGGCTTTATCGTGCATTTTCTGTGGTGGGCGAGTCTGGCGTTTGCGATTGGCGTGCTGGCCTTTGCCTTCGGAACCTTTTTATCGGCGGGCCTGGTCAGCGCCGGGCTGGCGGGCGGCACGTTTTTTGTAACGCCCTGGGGGCACATCCTGGCCGGAGCGGTGGCGATTTGGCTGATATTTGCCTTGCATTACCGGGGCATCGGCAATTATGCCAAGTTGGTCACGATTCTTCTGGGAGCGGTCTTGCTCGCCGCCGCCATTGTGGTGGCGGTCGGGTTTAGCCATACCCCGGCGCTCTTCGTGCAAGCCGCCCAATCCAAACTGCATCTGGCGGTAACGGTGCCAGCTCATGCCCCGGCTCCCAGCCTCTCGGCCTTCCTCTCGGTCTGCACGCTGTTTATTTTCGCCT
This sequence comes from Bacillota bacterium, assembly GCA_021797825.1. GTDB lineage: Bacteria > Bacillota > Sulfobacillia > Sulfobacillales > Sulfobacillaceae > JAJZZA01. Next base: position 13,499 of record JAJZZA010000005.1, read on the forward strand.
ATGGCGGGATTTCCGCGGCGCCGTTTCTGGGCGGCGAGGCCAAAAACGGGGAGCGGTCGATTCCGCTCGGTATCTTGTGGGCCTGGCTGGCGGCGGTGGTTCTTTTCACCTTGGTGGCGGCGGCGCTCTTTCATAGTGCCCCGTGGTGGGCGATTGTCACTCTGATTCACCATGGCGACACCGCGTACGCCACCACCCCGGGATTGGTCGGACTCTTGGGCGCACCCGCCTTGGCCGCCGGGCTTAACCTGCTGGTTGCGCTCATCGTGGGTAAAACCATCGCGCCGCAAATGATGGGCACCTCGCGGCTGGTATTCGCCTGGGCTCAGGATCATTTGTTCCCCGCCCGGTTTGCCCAAACCAGCCGGTGGCACACGCCGTCCGCGGCGCTGCTGCTAAGTGCCGTCATCGGAACGCTCTCGCTGGTGCAGTCGTCATTGGTGGGGTGGTCGATCGGGGTTACCTTTCGTTCCATCGCCATCTTGCTGGTGCTGGCGCTGCTCGGCATCGGGGTATTAAATCTTCGCTGGGGATCGCGTTTTCGCAACACCCCGTGGCGCGAGCCGATTGCCAAGGGATGGGGCGTCCTGGTCGCGGCCATCCTCGGCATTGCCATCGCCGTCGCCCTCATCGGCAGTGTGCTGGTGGTGCCAAAGACTCCCTTCTACTTTCAGCCCGCCTTTCAGGCCCTTGTGGCGGTTATCGCCGGCGTGGCGATTTACCAATGGGCGTCGGCCAAAGCCCGCGCCAGCGGGATTCAAATCCACGAAATTGCGGAAGATTTGCCGTTGGAATAGGTCTGCCGAGAGGACTGCGGCGGATTACGCGGGGGGGGGGCTGAAGATTTTCGGGCAAAGGGCACCGGACCAGCGACACCGGGTGCCCTTTGCGTTTTGGGGCCGCTCCGCGTGGCCTGGGGCCGGCAGGATGGCGGTCGGCGTTGGCGCGCACCGCAGCGTTTAGCGTCCGGAGTCGAGCCGCAGGAACCGTCGCGGCCGGCGGCTTGGCCACTGCTTGCGGATGGTTCGTGCGCGGTGCCGATGGCGCCACAAAAAACCCAGCAGGGCGCGGGCTTCGTCGAGTCGGGAGGGGTCGCGGCGGGAGCCGCTGGCGGCATGCAGCAGATAATGGGCGAGACTCCAGCCGAGAACATGGCGCGGGTAATATTTCAGCAGCAGGTAAAAGCGCGCCTGTTCAGCCTGGGCATGGCGGGCGAGGGGGTTGATCGGGTTGGAGTGGCCGGGCCAGTGCAGCAGACGGGAGGCGGGAATGAAGCGGGTGACGAAGCCGAGGCGGGCGAGACGGATTCCGATTTCGGTGTCGTCGTGCCATTTCAGCAAGGTGTCGTCCAAAGGCCAAATCGCCTCGCCGCCTTCTCCCCGTAAGACCAGGCCGCAGCCCATGGCGTAGTCGACCGGGAGTTCGGCCCAGGCTTGCAACTGTTCGCGCTGGGTGGCGGCATCTTCTCCCCACAAGCGGTCGTGGCCATGGCCAGCGGCGTCGAGCACGGACCCCGCGCCGTTGATGCGCTGGCCCCCTTCCATCAGCACCAACGGAGCCACGGCTCCCGCATCCGGATACCGATTTAGCGCGGCCACGGCCTCGACCAGCCATTCCGGCAGGGCCTCGCCATCGGCGTCAAGAAATCCCAGCAGCGGATGCAGGGCTTGACTGACGGCCAAGTTCCTGCCCCCCGCCACCCCCAGGTTTTCATGCGATACGATGGGCCTAACCCGCGCGTCGCTCAGGTAGCGTTGGATAATGGCCAGACTGTCGTCGGTTGAGCCGTTGTCCAGCACGATCAGTTCGCCCGGCGAGGGCGTGAGCCGTAAGACCGATTCGATGGCGCGCGCGAGAACCGCTCCGCCGTTGAAATTGACGATGATGACCGAAACGTCCTCGACACGGTAGGGCAAGCGGCAGCGTCCTTTCCAAAATCTGTCCTCTCTAGGGTATGGTACACTGAACCGAAAAGGTTGGCGAGGCGTGGCGCACGATGCAAGTCGGCATGGATGTGCGGGTTTTGTCGGTGCAGAGGCAATGGACCGGGGTGGCGCAATATATTGCGGGGTTGGTGCGAGGATACCAGCACGATGCCTCCGGTATTGCGCTGACGGGGTTTTCGATGGAAGCGGAGCGGTCGGCGCGGGTTGGGATTCCGGTAACGGTCATCAAGGCCCGTGCCGGGATCCCTTGGCAGTCGGCGCTGCTGCCCCTTCAGCTCTCCCCCCGGCAGGTTTCGGTGTTCCACGGTCCCGCTTTTTCGGTGCCGCCGCTGGCCCGGGTTCCGCGCGTCGTGACGGTTCACGATTTGGCGTTTGTGCGCATGCCGGAAACCGTCAATGACGATACCGTGGCGTATCTCCGGCGAGTCGTGGCGGCCAGCGTGCGATCCGCCGCGACGGTAATCGTCCCCTCCGCCGAAGTCCGCGACGATTTGTTGGAATGGATGCCGCGGCTGAGCGCGGCTCGCGTGCGGACTATCCCGCTGGGGGCGGACCGGCTGCCGATGCCGCCGCCAGCGCCCTCTCCGCTTGCTCAACCCTATCTGCTGCACGTCGGGACAATGGAGCCGCGCAAGAACCTGGGACTGCTGCTGGACGGATTTCGGCGGCTGATCGAGGAAACCTCCCTGCCTCATCGACTGGTGCTGGTGGGTGCCGCGGGATGGAAGAATTCTGATCTAGCCGAAAAAATTGGAGGGCTGGGCGACCGGGTGGTTCTCCCCGGATACGTGGGCGATCAGGAACTTGCCCGCTATTTCGTTCACGCCGCCTTGTATGTATCGGTCTCCCGCTACGAAGGTTTCGGGTTAGGAACCGTCGAGGCGCTCCGCTTTGGAGTCCCAGTGCTGGCCACGCCGACCGGCGTGATGCGCGAACTGACCGGTCCGGGTGTGACCCGGCTCCTCGCAGGCACCGCTGACGAGTTGGCCGCCCTGCTGCATCGCCAATTGGCTGGCGGGTCAGGCCGCGCAACGTTGGCGGTTCCGGGTTGGCGCGAGACCTGGCGGGCGCATGCGCGTCTTTACCGGGAGGTTGCGGGAAGCTAAAGCAGGGTGCGCGCGCGGGGGACCCGCATGCGGCCTTTGGCGCGGGCGGGGGGCCGCAGCACCAGCATCGTGCCTGCGGCCAGCCCGGCCCAAGACATCGCCACCACCCGCGCAAGGGTGCTGACCGGGGCCAGATTGGCGTTGATCAGGCTGACTTCCCCGATTACGCAGAGCCAGCTCATGACATATCCCGACCACCCGAGCCAATTCGGCAGGGTTTGGTAGCGAATTCCGGAGATGGTTAAGCTACCGATGGTGATGGCGAAAAACATCAGCTCCAGATCTCCGATGGCATCGCCAAAGCCGGCGGCATAAAGCGCCGCCGTGATGGCGCCCGGAGCCCCGTCGGCGGCGGAATGCATCGCCGCGGAGGCCAGTCCGACCCGGATCGCGACGATCATCACCTGCCCGGCAACGCCGATGATGGAGACATACGCCCAGGTTCGGCCCTCCAGCGGATCCGGGCTTTGCACGGCGGCAACCAAAGATGCGCCAAATATGGCGTAAAGTCCGATCAGAACGGCGCGCATCAGGTTGATCCAACCTAGCTCGACTGCGTGGGCGCGGAAGAATTGCACAATAACCGAAGCAGGTTGGATAGCCGACGGAAATGCCAGCAGGTGATTGTTTAGAATCGTGAAGAGAAGTCCAACCAGCCCCGCGATGCCTCCGACTTTGCGGATGTTCAGTTCCACGTTCGTCCTCCATGATCGCTATTCATTGGTATTGGGTGTTGTGCGTAGGTTGGCCGGGCCCCGGACGAAGGACGGAGGCCTCACTCAACCGGTCCCGCGGGCCGATTGGCGGCGGCGGGTGCCGGCATGGCATCCAGCTGCGGGGGGGCTTGGCGAAAATGCGCCCGCCCGCCGAATTAGCCGCTCCGCCCGAATGCACTGTCCAAAAAACCCCAGACCGCCTGCCGTTTTTCGCGGCACTTAAAGAGAATTATTCTCTCTTGGTTAAATTGTATCATGAGTGAGGGCCAGTCCGGTAGTCCCGCCATGCGGGCGGGGGCATTTGCGGACCCATTGGCACCGAACATCCTGGCGCCGGGACTACCGCACAGGACAGGAGAGGAGTGAGCAGCGCGGTACGCCTAAGGGGATGAAAAACGCGCGGGCTAAGGATAACCCGGAGGTGGGGGTCTCCGGCGGCCTTCGCGTCCAGATTCCCGGGATCTTGGGTGAAGGGGCAAGGCGGGTCTTTTTCCGGATGCCCAAGCCCATCCGATCGCGGTATTATCTGATCATGAACCGGACGCTGCAGCCGTCCCGGTGATGGCCGCCACCCGGGCCTACACCCTTTGACAAGAACGTGGCGGCGCGACAAGGAGGAATTCCCATCGAATCGGTAGCCGACCAAATCCAGCGGCTGTCATTGGAGGCGGCCAAAGCGCTCTTGCTCCGGCTGGCTCAGGATCCGGCCATTGGCGAGAAGATGCGTCCCTGGCTCTCAGCCAAGACCCCCATCTCGCCGGTTCCGGCAGCGGACGTTAGGCGACAAGTGAGACGGGCCTTTAGGTCCGTCAGGGAGGTGGGCGCCGATGAGGCGCTTTGGTATGTCAAAGAGGCGGTCGACGGCTTAGAGCCCTTGCGGGCCCAAGCCGAAGAGCTATTGGCTCAGGATCAGGCGCGCGCCGCCTTTGAGATGTTGATGGTTCTGGTCGACGCCTACCTTGAGCCGTGGCAGGAACTGGAGGAGGAAGAGGACGGGGAGGGCAGCCGATTCTTGTCCGAGGTGGCGTTTGTTCTGATTCAGGCGGCGCTATTGGTGGAGTTGGATGCGGAGGAACGCGCCCTGTGGCAGGCCAAGGCCAGCGAGTGGGACGACATCGTGCGGGATTACGGGGTTGGCGAAATGGCGGCGGTAAGTCGGGCGTTGGCCACCGGAACGGCGGATCCCGAGGCTCCGCGAGACGAGGCCCTGTCTCCGGCCGAACGCCAGCTGGCTTTGGGGTGGCTAGCGATCGTATTCCGCCAAGACGATCACCAGCGATATCTGGAGTACTCCGACCGCGCCGGCTTGCGCGCAGAACATGCCCTTTATCTGGTGCATTTGGGTCGCGTGGAGGAGGGGATTGCCTACGCCCAGCGGCATCTGGATAATCCGGATGATATGGCCGCAGTGGTCACTCAACTGTGGGCGGTCGGTTCCGGTGCCCCGGCGGTGGCGCTGGGGATGTGGGCGCTGGCCCAGGATTTGGCACGGTATCGCCCGCTAGCCCAACTGGTGGCCGAGTTGGCGGACGGACTGGGCGATCGGGATGCCGCCTACCAGTCTCACCAGGCAGCGTGGACAGTGGACCCGTCGGCAGCGCGTTATGCCCGCATCAAAACCTTGGCCGGTTCGGATTGGCCCACCATCGCGGAACACATTTGGGCCGAGTTGGGCGAGAAGGGGATTTTGCAGGTGGCGGTTACGATCTTCTTGAGCGAGGGGCGAATCCAGGACGCCATGGCTCTATGCGACCGGCGCAGTTGGTCCCAGGCCGAGGTTTGGGGGGAGGTCGGCAGAGCCGCCGTGGAGGTGTCGCCGGATTGGGTGATTGACCGGCTCGGTTCGCAGGCGCTAACGCTGGTAGAAGCGGGAAAATCGTCTCATTATCAGCAGGCGGCCGGGTGGCTGGCCATTGTGCGCGATGCCTATCAGGCCAAGGGCGAAGCCGCAGCCTGGCAAAACTTGAAATCCGAGCTCTTGACCCGGCATCGCCGAAAACACGCGTTGGTCCCCTTACTTAACGGCTTGTAAAGCGGCGTCCCGGCCTAGTGGGATCGGCGGCTGGGCAGCAGCGTTGGGCGGGTCGGTCGCCCATGGCCCGTGAGGGCGGGCGCGAGCCCAACGGGTGGGACGGAGCCCAGACCCGATCCCAAAGGCCCCGGGTGTCGGTCGGAATGGGTCGTTGCCTGGGGCTGTTACGTACCGGGAGAAATCATCACCCAAAGCTCACGGGTGCGCGGTCCGTCGAATTCAGCCAAAAACACGCCTTGCCACTGTCCGAGGGCCAGACGGCCGTCATCCACAATGAGGGCCACTGACGGTCCAATCAATGAGACCAGGATGTGGCTGTCGGAGTTGCCTTCGGCATGTTGAAATCCGACCATCCCGCGCGGAACCGCCTGTTCCGCATAGAGCAGGAAATCGTCGACCACGTGCAAGTCCCAATTTTCGTTGACCGTGAGCGCGGCGGTGGTGTGGGGCGAGTAGACCACGGCGATGCCGGTCTGGATGTCCGAGGCGGTGATGGCGCTTTCCACTAAGGCCGTGACATCACGCAATTCCCGGCGCTTTTGGGTATTAACCGTGTACCGTTGCATGACAATTCCCTTCTTCAATCAATGGTCCGGGCGAACCAAGAGTTTTTCGCCATCATAACATGTTTCGACGAAAAATGGCCTAGCGGAGCGGACCAAAAAGCGCCGTCCAGAGCGGCTGTGAAGTGAGCAGGGCGCAATATCCCATGCCGATCGCAAACCATTTGGCTGGTAGCTCCGTCGTCCGGCTCCGGGTTTGAGCTAAAAGGGTTCCGCATGCTATGCCCGGGCTTCTCTCTGGGTTAGGGAACGGTACGCGGTTACATAGGGTTTTGACGGGGAGCGGAGAAGGGAGGGGTGTTTTGGGGATGATAGCGGGTCGTCGTGAGAGCGTCAACTCACACGCTTGGCCGCCATCCGCGACAGCGATGGGCGTGAGCCGGAAACAAGATGACATTTCACTGCGGGTCGGGCTGTCGCACGCAAGATGCCGACCCCAACGATGACCGGTTGTCATCGATCGGGGAGGGGAGAGCTTTCATCTGGGCCACGCCGGGGCCGAGGGCGTGACGGCTGGCGGAGCGCAGCGGCCTATTTGTGCGAATGGCGATAGCGCAACTGCAGGAGAACTTGCCAGCTAATCGCTAAAACGGTCAAGATCCCCCACGCCGCCGCCAGGGTGTCTGCCCAAAAAACGGGTATGCGGCTGGTCGCGCTGACGGTGACCATGGTGGCCCCCAATGCGATGAGCCCCGTCAGCGTACCGTTTTTCTTGTGAAATGGCAACGCGTCCCATTTTTGTCGCCAGGTCTGCTTAACCATGGCCCCTCGCTCCTTTGAACGAAATGATGTCTCGGTCATCGCGCTTATTTTACCGCAGGTTCGGCGAACAGTCAAAATCTGGGGAGAACAGAGAAGGAACATTCGAAAAGCTTTCCTTATCGGTCCGCTTAGGCGGGGTGTTGAGGCGTGGATCTGCCTGGCAGCCATTACTATCCTCCGTCACGGTTAACCCTCTTGGGGGACCGGATACCCATCCGTCCTGAACTGCGGGACCGGATACCCATCCGTCCGGGATGGCAGGGCGGATGGTGCGCGGAGAGTGCGAGCGGTCCGCACCCCAGACACGGGTTTGACGCCCGGCTGGCGACAAGCCCCGAATCCGGTCTTCAAAACGGTGGCGGTGGCATTGCCGGCGGGAACGCGAGCGACTGGCGGGTGGGGAGGGAGGGCCAGGGGCGGGCGCCTCGTCGTGGCTGCCCGCCCCTGGCGAGGGGATCCCTCGCGCATCCGCCCCCAGCGCCTTTAGAAGGCCTCTTCGGCCAGCGGCTGTTCGGCGGGGGACGGTTTGGCGGCCGGGAGTCCCAGCACGGAGACCAGCACGAGGGCAGCAAAGCCGATTCCCAGCAGAAACACGGCGTGCAGGCTCTGCCCCATGATGCTGACGATGGTGTTGCGCACCTCCGGCGGCAGCGCGGCGCGAAGATGGGGGACAATTAACACGGTGGTCAGGCGGGAAAAGGAAAAGGCGTGCAGGCTAGGGGTCGCGGCCGCCAGCGCCATGGTGTTTTGGTTGAATAGCGCCCCCATCGCCGCCACCCCAATCGCCCCGCCGATGGTGCGAAAGAACTGGGTGGTGCCGGTGACCACCCCCCGGAGGTTCCAGGGCACGGCACCTTGCAGGGTTATCAAAAGGCCGGTGAGCGAAAGCCCCATCCCCGACCCCACCAATGCCGTGCCGATTCCCAGCACCAGCGGGGAGGCGCTCACTCCCCAGGCCACGCCCAGGGCGCCAGCGGCAATCATCAAGCCTCCCGCCACCGCCACCCGGCGATGGCCGACGCGCATCAAAAGCGGGCTCACCCCAAAGGCGGTAATCGGCCAGGCCACCATCATGGGCGTGATGGCGCGGCCAGCCATGGTCGGCGTGCCGCCCTGCACAGTTTGCACAAACAGGGGAAGGTAGGAGATGAGGCCAAACATCAGCATGCCCGCGGCCAAATTGACCACACTGCTCAGGGCAATCAGGCGATCGCGAAAGATGGCCAAGGGCAGCACCGGCTCCGGCGCACGGGTCTCCCAGACTAAAAACCCGGCCAGCAGGGCCAGGCCGGCCAAACCAGTGGCCGATCGCAGGGAAGGGGACCAAGCGGTCTGCAGCAGGGCCGCCATAACCAGCACCACCGCCGCGCTCATCAGCCCGGCACCGACCAGGTCAATGTCGTGCGGGCGCCGCGCGATCACCTCATGGAAGGTGCGCCAGAGAATCAGGAGAACCAGCAGTCCAATCGGCAAATTGATCTCAAACACCCACCGCCAGGAGGTGTTTTCGACGATCCAAGCCCCGGCGAGCGGGCCCACCACCGCTGCCAAGCCCCAGACCGCCGAGAACAGCCCCTGCACCCGGCCGCGTTGTTCTAACGTGAAGAGATCGCCGACGATGGTCAACGCCACCGGCAGCACGCCGGCCGCGCCGAGTCCCTGCAATGCCCGAAAGAGAATCAACTCGGGCATGTTGACCGCTGCCCCGCAGAGGGCCGACCCGACCGTGAAAAGGGCCGCGCCCGCCAGAAAAACCGGTTTGCGACCGTACATGTCGGCCAGTTTGCTGTAAATCGGAACCGGTGTGGTAGACGTCAGCAGATAGGCCGAAAAGACCCAACTGTAAAGCGAGACGCCGTGCAGACTGGCGATAATGCTGGGCATGGCGGTGCCGACAATGGTCATGTCCAATGCCGTCAGCATCATGGCCAGCAAAATGGTGGCCACGATCCAGGTCTTGCTATGGGTTCTCGGAACCAAAAACATGACCTCCTTGTCATCGGGTTTGGGGCGCCACGGGAATTTCCCGAACCATGCCGCGAAAAGCCGCATGTGACCCCCGGCGGCTTCATGCGGCCGGGGGGCGGGTTCTGCGGGCGTGTGCGGTGCTGTCCCGCCGGGAAGCACCGCGCGTCACTATCGAATGTATTGTATCACGACCAGAGAGGTGTCCGCCCTATTTTCCTGTGTAGTCCGCTCCCACCGTGATCTTGAGGTCCCAGGGCGTGGTGTGGTAGGGCGCGAACTGGCTGACGGTGGGACCGAGCAGGGCGGCCAGCCGCGCTCCCAGGAAGCGGTCACCGGTGGTATTGATGAGGACCGACCTGTGGTGGGTGTGGTGGTTGGCCCAACCTACGCCGGTGACGGTGTAGCCATCCTGCTCGAGGGTCTTGGCCAAGGCCTGGGCCGGCGCCAGCGAGGCAGTGCCGCTGTCAATATAGATTTTGAGACTCTGTTTCTGGGCGGCGGTTAGCGGTTCGGCCAAGAGCACGTCCTGCACCAAAATGGTGGAGAGGTGCGCGTCGTACGTCCAATAGGAGAGCGGTTGATGCAAAATCGGATCTTGATAGGTCGAGGAGTGGCCGGGCACCGTGCCGAAGCGCACCGCCGAGAGCGGGATGTGGCGGGCAAAGAGCGCTAAGGAGACGATCTGGCTGGTATTCAAATTGGTGTAGGCCAAGGCATGCGACAGGTCACTGGCCAGCTTGGGAATCAAGGGGATGTATTTTGGTTGCAGCAGTTGTTTGGCGATGTCGCGCAAGATCTGCTGCTGCTGTTGGATGCGGCCGATGTCGCCTTGCGCCGTGTTGCGATAGCGGGCGTACTCCAGCACCTGCCAGCCATTGAGGTGATGCCAGCCCTTGGTGAGGTCAATGCCCAGTTTGCCGCCGCTGGGCTGATAGATCTCGGTTTGCGGAATGTACATGGTCATGCCGCCCATGTCGTTAATCACATTGGCGAACTGGGCCATGCTGATGTAGGCGTAATAGTCGACGGGAACGTGAAAGGTCTGTTGCACCACTTGCACGGTTTCTTTGACGCCGCCCTCAAAGCTGGCCTCGGCGATCTTGGTGAGGCCGATGCCGGGCAGGTTGACGCGGGTGTCGCGGGGAATGGAGACCACGCCGACCTGATGGGTGGCGGGATTGATGGACACCAGCATCAGGGTGTCGGTGCGATCCTGCGCGGTGCGCGACATCACCACCTGGTTTTGGGCATTGGTGACCAGGGAGCTGCCCATTAGCAGGATGGTAATCCGGTGGTTAAATTGGAAATGAGAGGAAAAATGATGGTTGATGGGCGCCGTGTTGAACGTATCCTTTAGGTTGGCGTAATACGCATTGACGCCGTACGCGACCCCCCCCAGCACCGCGATGACGCCCGCAATCCCGATGAGCCACCTTCCCAGTCGCCGGGGCCGGGGTTGACTGTCCTTGCGTCGTGGCATGGTCACTCTCCTATCCGTCCGCGCTACCCGTCCCGAACATAAAAAAGAGCCCAGGACGGGACATTGTCACTTCCCCTTATCCTAAACGATATTGGATGGGAGTGGGTGACAGGGTCGGGGAAAATTCCTGTTTTTCGACGGGGAATTCCCTCCTCATCCGCCAATCGCCGGAGGAAATGGGGTATTGTGGTACGGTTGCGGTGCGGTCGCGGGCGGATGGTGTCGAAAGTTGCTTCCGCGATCATCTTGCCGTTAAAGTATTCATATAGCCTAAGGGTATGAGGGACGCGAGTGATCGCGCGAAAATTTTTCTGTGAGGGAAGAGGGCGAAGCAACGTGTGCGGGATTTGTGGCATCGTGCCTCCGCCGGGAGACGCGGTGGATCCGTTCGTGCTGGGCCGCATGATGCAGGCGATGATCCATCGCGGACCGGATGATGCCGGGCAATGGGTGGGCGGCGGACAGGCCCTGGGTTTTCGGCGGCTATCCATCTTGGATCTGGCGGGAGGCCGCCAGCCGATGGCCAACGAGTCCGGGTCGGTGGTGTCGGTGGTGAACGGGGAGATCTACAACTATCGCGAACTGCGCGACGAACTTCGCCGGCGGGGCCATCGCTTGCACTCCAACAGCGACGCCGAAGTGGTTCCCCACCTGTTCGAAGAGGGGGGCATCGCCGGACTCACCGCCCGCCTGCGCGGGATGTTCGCGCTGGCGCTGGTGGATCGCGCCACCGAGACCCTCTATCTGGTCCGCGATCATTTTGGCATCAAACCGCTCTATTACAGCCAGTCCGGCGGCGGGCTGTGGTTCGCGTCGGAAATCAAAAGCCTCTTGGCTTCGGGGCGGGTGAAGCCGGAACTGGACCTAAGTTCGCTGTGGAACTACCTCAGCTTTCAATATGTGCCCGAGCCAGGCACCATGTTCGCCGGCATTCAAAAGCTGCCCCCAGCCCATTACCTGGCTTTCCGGCGGGGAACGGCCAGCCTCACCCGCTATTGGCAAGCCGCCTTTCGGCCGGACGACCGCTGGACGCTGCCGGATCTGGCGCTGGCGATTGAAGAGCGGCTGAGGGATTCGGTGCGTCGGCACATGGTCAGCGACGTGCCGCGCGGAGCCTACCTGTCAAGCGGCATTGACTCCAGCGCGGTGGTGGCCTTGTTGCGTGAACGGGAACCGGTGGACACGTTTAGCATCGGGTTTTCCGGACGGCACGGGGAGATCAACGAACTGTCCCTGGCGGCCCAAACGGCGCAGCAGCTGGGCACCCGCCACCATGAGGTCATCGTCACCGCGGAACGCTATCAGGCCGAACTGCCGCGCATCATCAGGGCCCAGGAAGATCCCATCGCGGACCCCAGCGCCCCCGCCCTGTATTTCTTGGCGGAAGAGGCCCGGCGCTATGTGACCGTGGTGCTGTCCGGGGAGGGTGCCGACGAGCTATTCGCCGGCTATCCCATCTATCATGAACCTTATGCCCTGCGGCCGTTCGCCTGGCTGCCGGCCGGGATGCGGGCGGCGGTGGGCCGTTGGGCGCTCCGGCTGCCGCCCGGGCTTAAAGGGCGCGGATACCTTGAGCGCGGAGCCGAGCCGCTTGAACACCGCTTCATCGGCAACGCCAAGATGTTTAGCGATCCGGAAAAACGCGCGCTGCTGACCCCGGCCGCGACGGCTCGCGCCACTCCCGCGGCCTGGGAGCTGACCGCGCCATATTGGGCGCCTACGACCGGATTGGATCCGGTGACCCGCATGCAGACGGTCGACTGTCACACCTGGCTTCCCGGCGACATCCTGATGAAGGCCGACAAGATGTCCATGGCCCATTCGCTGGAGTTGCGGGTTCCCTTTCTCGATGTGCAGGTGTTTGAGCTGGCCGCGACGGTTCCCGAACGTTACAAAGTCGCGGGCGGCACGACCAAGTACGCGCTCCGCGAGGCACTGCGGCCGCTCTTGCCGGAACCGCTGGCGTCGCGTCCCAAACTGGGGTTTCCCATCCCCATCCGACGGTGGATTGGCCATGAGATGCGGGAATTTGTGCGTGACCAGTTTGCGTCCGCCGACGTTCTGTACTTTAACCGGGCGATGCTGAGGGATATACTGGAGGCCGAAGGTCCCACGGTGATCAATCGCGACCGGAAATTGTGGACTATTCTGGTGTTCTTGCTTTGGCACCGGGCATTTCTGGAACAGCCGGTCCGGGCGGAGCGGCCCGAGTGTCCGGCGGAGCGGGTTTAAAGGGATGAAGGAAGGAGGGGAGCCATGGCGCCAAGCAGGCAGACGCCGTCGCGACGATGGCGGTTTCCGAAACGGCTGGCGGCCTTGGCGGTCGCCACCGTTAGCCTCTATTACGGCGGCCAGGCGGTCATGGGCGCGGTGCGGCTGTCGTCGGTGCCGCCGTCCGGGGCCGTGACCCCCTCATCGTCAACTCCGCCCTCGTCGTCGGCCGTGCGTTCGTCGTCGGCACCCTCCGCCTCGTCGTCGGCCGTTTCGGCGTCAAGCGCCAGCGCCCAGCCGGCGGCCCAGGCGCTTCCCGCCTCCTACCTCATTCAGGTGCCGGCCAAGGACCAGTACCCGCAATTGCCCAACGGCTGCGAGGTGACCAGTTTGGCCATGCTGATGACCGCCGTGGGCCATCCCGTGAGCAAGATGACCCTGGCCCAGCAAATGCCGGTCGACCCAACCAAGCTGGTGTTGACCTCGACCACCGCAGACGGGGAGACCGTGCATCATGTGCAGTATTGGGGCAATCCCAACGTGGGTTTTGTGGGCAGCGTCTATCAGGCGGGCGAGGGCTACGGCATTTACCACGGGCCGATGACCGCATTTTTGAACCGACTGTTGCCGGGCCGCGCAGAAGATCTGACCGGGAAGCCGTTTTCCGACATTCTTCAGCACGTCGCCAGCGGCATCCCGGTGGAAGTCTGGACCACGACCACCTTTCAGCCGACCAGCGACTGGGTGACCTGGCAGAGCCCCGAAGGATTGGTGACGGCCACCCCGTTGGAGCACGCGGTGCTGTTGGTGGGCTATTCCCCCGGCTATCTCTATGTCAATAATCCGTTAAACGGCGTGGCCGCCCAGAAAGTGCCGGAGGCCCCCTTCATTCAGGCCTGGCAGCAATTGGGCGGGCAAGCCATTACCGTGCGGCCGGATAGCTAAACCGTTAAGTGGCTCCGCGCAGATGCTCGGCATACTCTTCTCGCAGCGCCCGTTTCAAAAACTTGCCCACCGAGGTCTTGGGAATTTCAGTGATGAAAACGACGTCGTCGGGAATCCACCATTTGGCAAAATGCGGACGCAGCGAATCCAGCAGGTCGGCTTTGGCTGGCGGGTGCGCGGGGTCTTGGGGGACCACGAAGGCCACCGGCCGCTCATCCCAGCGCGGGTGCGGCAAGCCCACCACGCAGGCTTCAAAGACCGCCTGGTGAGCCATCAGCATATTCTCCAGGTCCACGGACGAAATCCATTCCCCGCCGCTCTTGACCAGATCCTTGGTGCGGTCGACCAGCCGCAAATAGCCCTCGGCGTTTATGGTGGCAATATCGCCGCTGTGCAGCCATCCGTCCTGAAAGGCCTCCTGTGATCGATCGTCGTGGTAATAGGAGTCAGCCACCCAGGGTCCGCGCATCAAGATTTCTCCCATTTCCTGGCCGTCCCAGGCCACGTCCCCGTTAAGACCCACCACCCGAATCTCCATCCCGGGCACGGCCATCCCTTGCAGCGCGCGCACATTTAGCTTCTCGGCCGGGGACAAATCGCGGTGGGCGCGCTTAAGCCGGGCGATACTGGCCAAAGGGGCGGTCTCGGTCATGCCGTAGGCATGCACAAAGGGAATCCGGTAGCGCTCCTCGTAGGCCTGAATCAGGGCGCGGGGCGCGGCCGAGCCGCCGCAGAGGATGGCGCGCAGCGGGGGCGGCGGGGATTGGCGGGCGTCGAGTTCGCGCAATACGCCAAGCCACACCGTGGGCACCCCGGCCGCCAGGGTGACGTTCTCGCCGACCATGAGATCGACCAGGTCGGCCGGGGTGGGGGCGGGGCCGGGCAAAACCTGGGGGGTGCCGAACCAGACGGCGGCAAACGGCATGCCCCAGGCATTGGCGTGAAACATGGGGACGACCGGCATCGCCACGTCCTGTTCCGAGAGCGCGGCGCTGTCGGCCAGGCCAAGGCTCATGCTGTGGAGGTAGATTCCGCGGTGGGAATAGAGCACGCCCTTGGGATTGCCGGTGGTGGCGGAGGTGTAGCAGAGTCCGGCCGGCTGCCGCTCGTCGATGGCCGGATAGGAAAAAGCGTCGGACTCCGCCGCCAAGAGCGCCTCGTAGTCCAGGATGGGAAAGGTGGTAGGCGGCAACGGCGTGTTGTCGCCCATGACCACGACCGCGGATACGGTCTGCAGCCGGTCGTGGATGGCGGCGACAAGCGGCAGCAGCGACTGGTCCACCAGGATCACTTTGTCCTCGGCGTGGTTGATGATGTAGGTCAGGTGGTCCGGCGACAGGCGGAGATTGACGGTATGAATGACCGATCCCATGGCGGGGATGGCCAGATAGGCCTCCAGATGCCGGTGGTGATTCCAGGCCAGGGTGCCGACGCGGTCTCCCGGTGCGACCCCGAGCCGGGAGAGGGCATTGGCCAATTGCCGCACTCGCCCGGCGTATTCCCGGTAGGTGTAGCGGAACAGGCCGTCGGCTGTTCGCGACACAATCGGGTTGGTCGGAAAGAGCTGTTCGGCGCGCGTAACAAATGACTGCAAGGAAAGCGGGTAGTCCATCATTTCAGCCAACACCCCTTTACGGATTTCTCCCTCCCCATTGTAAACCGAGCCCTCAGAACAAGCGATAGGTCTATCGCAAAACTCGCATTGTTCACGATATTGCGGCGATGTCGAACCGTTGCCGGCGGACTCCCCGGCCCCGCGCCCGGCCGGCTTGGGGAGTCAGCGGGCAGGGGTGTCGCCAGGCCGTTTTCCGCAGATCCGATGCGGCCGGATCATCTGGCGTGTGACCCCCCAGCTGCTTGGGGGTTCGCGCGCAACCCGTGCCTCGAGACCGGAACCGGGTTGGCGCGCTGCGGCGCTTTGAGCCCAGGGTCCTGCCGCCGGGAGGGAACCATTGGGCAGGACATCAGTCGGGAGAAAAGCCCAGAGCCGTCGGCCGGGGCGCGGGCGGGCTATGCCCGATCGTTAACATGCACGGTTCACACCGTCCGCGCTCATGCCAACAAAAGGCGAACGGCTGGCCGCCCCCGATGACGGCGCCGGGAGACACCTTGCGCAACTCCCGGCGGGTGCCCTCGACTCTCTTATCAGAGCAAGCGGACCGCCATCGTTACCGTGCCTTTGGGGGTATGGCGGGACACCACCAGCACGGTGGCCCCGGTGTGAATGGACGCTGCGGTGATGGTGGTCTTCTTTTGGCGGAAATGGGTTTTCGACGAAATGGGGAAGGTAAATTGGGTGCCGGCTTTGGTCTTGACGACGATTTGGGTGGCCGAGAGGCTGACCACTTGGCCCTTCACACGATGCAAGTGCGGCTTTTTGTGGGGGTGCTTGGACGCGCTGACCGAAGCCGAGGCAGTCGTATTGCTGGTGTTGGCCGAGGCGGTTGCGCCGCACCCGGCCGTCGCGGTGGCCAGCGTGCCCGCTAGCGCGATGGTGGCCACCCACGCCCGAATTTTCATCAATGTTGTCCCTCCGTCTGAGACGCCGGGGAAATCTTGGGCAGATTCCGCAGCCCAGCATCTTGCAGTCTTCAGACAGACTATATGCCGATTGGCTTCAGAACGGCTGAGCGGTACCTGAAACATGGCTGAAAGTTCGCGCCCGGCCTTGGGGCCGGGGTGGCGAGACGGGGAGGGGAGCGCGGATCCGTTCCGGGGAGAAGTCCGGGTCGGGGGCGGACGCGCGCTCACGTCATCAGCGCCGGTCGTGCGCGTAGACCACGGTATTGCGTTGGGCTTTGGCCTCATAAAGGGCTTGGTCGGCTTGGCGGAAGAGGGTGTCGACGACGTCGGGAAAAGGGCAGGCGGTCTCGGTCAGGCCGACGCTGACCGTCATCCGCAGGGAGCCCTTGGCCAGGCTGTGCGGGGTATCCGACGCCGCCGTCGCCAGGCGGATGGAGTTGGCTAGGGTGACGGCTTGGCGAACCGGCAAATCCGCGCAAATCAACAGAAATTCATCGCCGCCGTAGCGGACCAGAGTGTCGGGCGGGCGTTTAAGGCTGCTGACCAGGGTGACGAAGCGCTGCAGGATCTCGTCACCCACCAGGTGGCCGTGGCGGTCGTTGATCTGCTTGAAGCGGTCGATGTCCAGCATCATCACCACCACCGTGCCTTGCGTCCGGCTGAGCAGCCGCTCCAACTGAAAGATGCCATATTCGCGGCCGTAGGCTCCGGTCAGGTTGTCGCGCAACGCCATTAACCGGTCCCGGTCGAAGACGGATTTCCAAAATCCCAGGCCCAAACCCAAGACCAGGATGTAGATGCCCAGCAGGCGGTGGTTCGGTCCCAGCAGCCAGGCATAAGCTCCGGTATAGATGCCCACCACCATCAGCGCGGGAGCCAACGGCAGCCGCATCATGGCCATCAGCATGCCCACAAAAATCAGCGGCAGAAACGGACTGGCCCGGCCCCCGGTAGAAAACGTCCAGCTTAAGATCAAGATCAGGTCAATCAATGTGGTGACATACGGCACTTGCAAGAACCGCCGCCACAAGCCATAGTAGATGCCGATGAGATCCAGGCCGGCCAAGATCCAGCCCAGGATTAAGGTAATCCAGGGCAGGCGTTCCAGGGCCTGCGGAGGATGCGCCAAAACCGCCCACATCACGGTGTTGGTGGCGACAATCAAAAGCCGCAGCGGCGACAAAATCCGCTCCGCGCGAAGCTGCACGTGCCAAAGCCATAACGACTCGCCCCAGCTGGGCCAGGCCGAATGCATTCGTCCGGAATCCGGCGGAATGGCGGCTGCCGCCGGTGCGGCCGCGCTGTCCGTGGGGGGAAACGGGCAGGTCTGCGCCAGGGTTTGGTCGGTCCAGTAGTCTGCCGGCGCGGCCTCGCCCAGCGCGTACCCTTGCACCGCCTGCACCGTCCGCGACCGCAGGGCGCTCATCCAGCCCTTTTCTTCCACCCCTTCGGCGATGACCACGGCGCCGACCGTGGTGGCCCATTCGATCCAGTTGTCAAACCGCTCGGGGTGACCGGCCAGATACTCGTGTAAGAGCAGTTGGTCCAGTTTGACATATTGCGGACGCAGCAGGGCCAGGCGTTCTTGCGTGGCGGACTTGACTCCGGCATCGTCCAACGCCAGGGATACGCCCCGCGCCTGCCAGTTGGTGGCGCCGCGGGCGGCCTTGGCGATATTGTCCACAGCGGTTTCGGTAATTTCCAACACCACCGAATCCAAGGGGCGGCAGGACTGAATTTGGTGGCTGAGCTCGCCCACCGCACGGCCGTCCAATTCCAGCGATCGTGCCGAGACATTCAAGAAGAGTTTGCCGGGCAGGGTCTGGGCGTCTTTAAGCGCCGTGGCGATGGACAGTTGGTCCAAGGCATCCTGCAACTGATTGGTCTCGGCCCAAGCCCACACTTCCTCGGGAGTCAACGGCTCCGGGAAACGCGCCAGGGCTTCAAAACCCAAGAGCTGGTGGTTGCAGAGATCCCAGATCGGCTGAAAACTGTGGTTCAGGCCGCGTTCCAGGATAAGGCGGATGCGTTCCTCGGAGAGAGCGGCCTCCTCCGCGGCATGCAAAGCGCCCGGGACCGTGTCGATGGGCATCAGCCGCCTCCCTTCGTGATTCCCCGTGGGCGCCGGCTTACGACCCGTGCAGGGACGCTTGGGGATCCGGGGGACTGTCGGTGGGCGTTAGGGCCGTCTGCAACTGGTAGTAATAGGTGTCGCGGCCATCTTTTAGGATGTAGCGGTGCAGACCACCGCCGGCATTATGGTAGAGAATGGAGCGGTCAACCTGGTCGGCCAGTTTGACCAGGATTTCGATGGCGGGCACGCGCAGCGCGCCTTTCAGGGAGGGCACCTCACTCTCTACCACCGGAATCAGCAGATCGCCAAACTGGGCCGCAATGCGGTCGATTGCGTTGTGGCGCCGCCCCCAGCGGCGCTTCATGAGCCAGGTCAGCAAACCCAGCAGGACGGCCGCTCCCCATCCCGCGCTGGCCACCAGCCGCACCTGGCTGACCGGGGCCTGGACGGGCCCGATGCCCAAGGTGTTGGGAACCATCACCGGGTCGTTCACATGGCCGGTGAAACGGGTGGAGAGTTGCACCAGCGGGCCGGTGCCGGGATTTAAGGAGATGAGCTGCATCAGCAACGGGCTGTAGCTGAAAGTCAAGGGCGGAGCCAAGTGGGCGCTAAACGGCTCGGCCAACAGGCGCCCGTGCAAAGTCACCCGCGGCGTGACGGTCAAGGTGTAGGTGTTATAGGGCACTTCCGTCTCTTGGTTGACTTGCAGAATCCGGGCATTTAACGCATCCGTGTTCAGGGTGCCTTTCAGGGCAAACGTGGGGCCGGTCCAAACGGTTTGCGGAGCCAGGATCCAAGAGCTGCTCCAACCCGAACTGCTCGTCATGTTGGCGATGAGTTCGCCTTGGCCCTGGACGCTGCCCGCTTTGGGCAGCGGCGAGCTCCACTGCCCCGCAAAGGCGATGGTTACGGTGTGGGTCAATTTCAAAAACACGCTGGATCCCGGCGTTACCATTCCACTCGGATAGACGGTTCCTTTAGGCACCACAGCCTGATACAAGAATTGCCCGCGGACTTGGTAGGGAACGCTCCGCCAGGCAGTGCGTTGCGTCGGGCTGAACCAGGCCCAAAGCGCTCCGACCAGACAGATGGCGGCGAAAACTTGGATGGCCGCCGCCGCCCAGGTATAAACCGCCGGGCTGGTTTTCGCGTTGCGAGTCGCACTCACACTGACCATACCCCTTTCTCTTCCCAATCCAGGCCGACGCCAGCTGCCCGGGCGGCCCTTTCGCGACGGTTGCCGGCGAGCCGCGCGCGAACGGGTCTCGCTCGCGCCGCCCCAAACCAGCAGGGCGAGACCGGCCATCAGCCAGGCCGCATGCCAGGGTTGATGAAAAAACGCCAACCAGAGGCCGACATGCGGCAGTGACCACCAAAGCCGGCCCACGATCTGTGAAGCCAGCGGATGATAGGCGTCGGGCACCGGGTTGTTTAGCCCTTTGAACACATAGCGCTGACCGATTTGGCCCACGATCTGATGAAACAGCACCGCGTGCAGCTGAAGATTGTGATAGGCCGCCAGCTGTCCGATCTGGTAAGCAGGCGATGTTGTCACCGCCACTAACTCATCGGCGTGAAACCGCGGCAGCATGCTGGTGCCCTTTACTACCAAGTAGGTCTTGTTGCCGCCAAATTGCGCGGGCGCCACATTGAGCCAGGCCCAGACGGCCAACAACAACCCCAGGGCGAGCCAGAAGTAGGCGAAGGGTCCGCGAGGAGTTTGGCGACGGTTCATCCCGGCTTGCCCCTTTCTCCGCTCAGTGCGAGGCGTCGGCCGACGGGGAGGGCAGGGGAATGGAGACGGTCACTTGGGTGATGCCGGCTCCCGAAGGCGCGACCGTATTGGCCGCCAGCAAGCCTGCCAGGACGCTTCCCACCAGTGCCATGATGGCGAGGCTCAAGATGACCCCGCTGGTTTGCCGCATGACGTTCCCACCCTTTCCGCCGGCTGGGGACGGACAGGACAAAAAGGGAAGGGGTGAAACCCTTCCCTTTACCCCCCGGCTTATTGCGCCGCCGACACGTTTAACAGGACCGACGGTTGGACAGGGGCTTCCGGTCCCGGTCCAGTCGCGCTGCAGGACCAGCCGGTGACACCACCGAGGTAGCTGCCGGTCAATGTGCAGGTGTAGTTCCCGCCAGGTCCGGGGCCGGGTCCAGGTCCACCGAACCAGGCGAAGGCGCTCGCGGCCGCGCCACCTCCCGGCATTGGGGTGAGCAGAAACTGGACGGTCTTAATGTGCTGGCCGTGAGGTCCCAATGTATAGTGAATCTGCGATACGTTGTAACCGGTAATGGTTCCGGCGCCCTGGCCCGCTCCCGATATGGGGACGTTGTTGGTGGCCATAAAGGCGTAGGCGGATCCTCCCAGTAACACCGCGCCCCCGATGGGCAACAGGAATCGGACCACACGGGATGCTTTTTTCATCCGCATCAGGTTCATCCTCCTCTTGGGATTGGAACGGGTGAGCCATGGCTCCTTGCCGGTCGGTCGCGCTACTCCCCTCCACCCCGCGACAAGCGCCCGATTGCTTCGCGGGAATCACCAGGTTCCGTGCATTCCGCTCCGCCATCACCATAGACGATCGGACAGATGCCGATAATTGGCCAGGGGAGGGATTTTTGGGCAACGCGGAAGGCTAGGCCGCAAGAGGCAAGCATCCGACCCAGGTTAAAACAGACTAGGTCTAAAGACCTATTATTTTGCGAAATGTGTCGAAGCGAAAGGAAAACCGGTGCGATGTGTCGAAGTAGCTTAACCCCCTCGGGTGTGTCGCGACGCAACGGGTTTTTTGAAACGGAATGGAGGATCACCAATGGCCACGCCACTTAACCTTGTCATCATCAGTGGATCGCCAATCATGCGGGTGGGTTTAAAAGCCATCTTTCAACACGACAGCACATTTTTCGTGCATGCCGACACGCCGGAAGAACTGGACTCGATCGTTAAACGGGTTGCCAATCCCCGGGCGTTCTTGCTCGACATTGACCAGGGCGAGGCCTTGCGCGGGGCGGTGGCCCGGATTGCCGCCTGGGAGATGCGGTCAAAAGTTGCGGTGCTGGCTTCTTTCGACAACGAGTCCCTGGTCATGGAGTCCATCCGGTTGGGGGTGGACGCGATTTTGGACAAGGCGAGCAATCCCGAAACCATTCTTGAGAGCTTGAAGCTGTTGTGCAGCGAGACCGACGCGAACGTGATTTTGATCTCACCCTCATTTTGGTCGCATTTTGTGGTGCCCAAAATCCTCCATTTTACCGATCCCGCCAAATTTAGCCTTTTAACCCGCCGCGAACTGGAGATCCTGGCATTGCTGGATAAGGGTTACACCAATTTCGACATTGCCAGCGCGTTGGTGATTTCCCCGCATACCGTTAAACGCCATGTGGAGCACGTTCTAAAAAAATTCGACGCCAAAGATCGCCATGAATGCACCCGGCTGGCCCATTCCGCAGGGATTTTGCACACCGCCCGCCGCCGGGAGGCATCGGTTGACACCATCGCCTAGGGGCCGGCGGCAGCTACCGCCAGGCGAAGCGCGACCGGTTCGCGGGTTTTCTGCCGGATGAAGCGGGAGACGTCATTTGGCCGCAAAGCCGGGGGACTCCCCGGACGGGGCGCGGATTGTGGTGAAAGCTCCTTAGCCGACCCCAGCGTTCTCCCCGCGACCCGCCTAAGCGGCCCATGGCCTAATATGCGCGGACTCTTGACCCCGTGACCCCGGGCATGCCGCTTGGCGCCGCAGCGGGCGGCGGATCCGGCGCCGGCCAGACCGAGGCGGGATGCATCCAACCTCGGCCAAAAGCGGGAGGAGGTGGTGGCGATGGCCGAAAAGCGCCCGTCACCCCACGCTCCGCAGGGAGTTGCCATATCGCTTGCAATAAGGCGCAAGCCGGCATAAGGGTGGTATGGATAAGACCTGGACGAACACGGAAATCGCCGATCGACCTGTCTAGGCGAAGGTGATCCACGACCGCGATGGCAACGCGGCGATCAACCGCAAGGGGCTGGCAACCCCCGCTCCTCTACCTCTGGCGGCGCGGTCAGCAATGGGCGAGACGGGGTTCGCAAATCCGGACGTCGCCGGGTAAGCCACGCCAGTCAGACACCAAGCCACACCCGCTGGCTTGTGCGGCTTCGGGGCACAGTATTGCGCCCCCATCTATAGCCGAAAAAGCTTCGCTCCAGAACCGCCGAAGAGCGGGGACGCCCGGTCCGGCCCCGCTGTTGTCGAACCGGTTTGGCCGCTTACGGTTCGATGCGGCGGAAGCGAACGACGCTTAGCCAGCCCACGGCTACTACCCAAAGGGCCATCACCGCGAACGCCCAGACCAATCCTAAGCCCGCGACACCGGACTGCAGGGCAGTCTGCCCATTCCAGGCCGCCATCAAGTTGAAGTCGACCATGGGGTCCAGGCCGATCACGGCGCTGCCCGCCAATAAGTGCCAAAATCCGGTGGAAATCAGCAAAATCGTGCAGAGAAAAGCGGACATGCTAACGGTCCGGCTCAGGAGCGAGATGCCCGTCATGATCACCACCAAGGCGGCCAGACCCAAGATGGCCAAAAGCACGGCGGCGATGTCATACTGCCACTGGGAGACGATGAAAAAATGCTGCGCGGCCACCGGCAGGACGGTGGGTGGAGCCCCCGCAAACGAGTTTTTACTGGTCTGCATCCGGATGCCCAGCGCGTGCGGCGCGTAAGCCGGCCCCACCCCCATGACGATGCTGGCCAAGGCAAAAATGCCGACAGCCGAGGCCAGTGCCTGCAAGGCGACCAGGGCGCTGGTGGCCAGCACTTTGGCGGCCAAAATGCGCCCGCGCTGGAATCCGTGCAGGAAGAGAAAGGGGATGGTGTGGTCCTGACGCTCGCCGGAGACGGTGTCGTTGCTAAAACCGACCACCATCATGGCAAACATGATGACGGCGGGGCCGGAGAAGACCAGGCCAAGCAGACGCAGCCCGCTGTCCCGGGCGGTGTTAAAGCGCGTGATGCCGTGCGCCAGGCGGTAGTGGTCCAACGCGATCAACAGGGCGGATTGGCCGGCGTTGGGACCCGAGCCCGACGCCTGGCTTAGCCGTTTTAAGTCGCTGGCGGTGCGCATGGTGCCGGTTTGGGGAGTGCTTTGCTCGATCTGCACCTGTGCCGCCTCCTGTTGGGCCAGTTGTTGGCGCAACAGGGGTTTTTGTTTGGCGGAAGCGGTTTTCAGTTGCGCTTTGGTCTGTTGGATGGCTTGGGCTATGGACGCGGCGGGAGACTGGGCGGACAATTGCTGCAACATGCTTTGTTCGGTACGCCAGGCGAACCCTACAGTCGCCAGGATGATGACCAGGGTTCCCGCGATAAAGAGGAATTTTTTGCGGGCCCAGATTTTTTCCCATTCGTTGCGGAAGATGAGACCAAACACCGATGCATCTCCCCCTCGTTATGTCTTGGATCGACCGGCTATGGACAAATAGCGTTCCTCGAGTTGGGCAGCTGTCTCCGCGACCCGATAAATGCGGATACCCGCGGTAGTGAGGCGGACCACGATGTCCGGAATGCTCTGGTACGCAATATTGAGTCGGATCTGGTTGGCGACCCTTCCCGGGGTCGGTTGCCAGGCGGCCAAAATCGCCAGCGCTTCATCCACCGGATCCACTGTCAGCTCGATTTGGGTCGCGGAGCGTTCGATCAATCCCGTGGACTCTTCACTGACCAGACGGCCTTCCTGGATGATCAGCACCCGGGTGCAGAGTTGTTCCACTTCGCTCAGCAGGTGTGAGGAGAGCAGGATGGCGACGCCATCCGCCGCGAGTTGCTGCAGTTGCTGGCGCAAGTCGCGCATGGCTTCGGGATCCAGGCCGTTCATCGGTTCATCCAGCACCAACAAACGGGGGTCTTGCAACAGGGCGAGGGCTAGCGCCAGTCGCTGGCGCATGCCGAGCGAGTACTGGCGAACCGGCCGATGGGCGGCATGATCAAGACCAACCTGTTCGAGTCGTTCCATAATCCGGGTGCGATCTTTGTCCAGGTTGCGCAGGCGCACGGCCTGGCGGATATTCTGAAATCCGGTCAGATATCCATAAAAGCGCGACTCCTCCACGATGGCCCCGGTATGGGCCAACGCTCCGGCGCGGTCGTGTAGGACCGACACGCCGTTAATCCAGATCTCGCCCCGATCCGGGCGGATCAGTCCCAACACCATGCGGAGCGTGGTGGTCTTGCCCGCCCCATTGGGGCCAAGCAGGGCAACAGCCTCTCCGGCTTCGATGCAGAACGCGATGTCGGAAACCCCGGTCCCCGCCGCAAAACGTTTGGCAATCGCTTTCAGTTCCAATACCGACGGCACCCTGTGACCTCCTGTCAGGCACTTTGTGGGGGAGACGGCACACACTTCCCCTTACAATAACGGGCCATTATGGATATATGTTACAGATCGTGGCCGGCGTCCGTGAAAAATTTGCGCCGTCACCGGCGGCGAAGAGGGAGCGGCGGCCGTTTTGCCCCAGTGTTCGGCGTCAAAGATAAGAGGTTCCGGGTTGGGGGTGCTTGCTTTGCCGAGCGGCGTCTTGCCCCCGGCGTCCCCAATCGGTCGGGGCATCCCGCGGACCGCGGGGCGGAACCAGGCGAGTTGGCCCTCTTTTGGTGCGCAAGGGCTTTTCGGCGCGGTTCGATTGGCGGCGGGTGCGCTTGATCCGTAAAATGGGCGATTGCGGAACCGGGAAGCAATGCGGCATATGATGGGGCAAAACCGGGTTTGTTAGTAGTCGGAAGCAGCAGCTAGTCCCCACTTGAGCGGGAAGGCACACCGGTGAGACGCGCCCTGCGCAGGAAAACGGGAGCCGCGAGCCCTGTGGCCCGAACCAACCGGAGCACCCGGTTTGCGTCAATCGGGCGCAACGCCCGAGAGAAATGCGGTGCGGGTTGGGCCTCTGCCAGGAGAAAGCGTTTCGGGTTGCGAGAAAGGCGTCTCCCAGTCAACCGCAATCTCCGTGGGGCTTCCATCATGCGGGATTGCGGACTGCGCCAGGTTCTCAGGGATGGGTGGCCAAAGCGCTCATGCTGCCCGACCCGGGCCAGGCATCGGCCTTAGCGTCGGCCCCATTGCAAAAGGGTTTGGATGATGATGTTCAGGTCTCTCAGCCAGTTCCAGGTTTTGGCGTAGTGGACATCGTAGGTGGCTTTCTCCTCGGCCGACGACCGGTAGGTGCCGGCGACCTGGGCTAAGCCGGTCAGGCCCGGGGTGGTGAGGTGGCGCAGATCATAATGGGCGATGTCCCGCCGGAAATCGTCGACAAAGACGGGGCGTTCGGGTCTCGGACCCACCAACGACATGTCACCGGCCAGGATATTCCAGAGCTGCGGGAGTTCGTCGAGGTGGGTGGTCCGCAACAGCCGACCAAGCCGGGTCACTCTCGGATCCTCCACGTCGGCGGACAGCACGGGTCCGGTGGAGGCTTCGGCGTTGGGAATCATGGTGCGAAACTTGACCAGCCGAAAGACCCGTCCGCCGGCGGTGACACGGTCTTGAAAAAAGAGCACAGGGCGGCCGGAATCCAGTAAGATGGCCAGGCCGATCGCGAGGTAAAGCGGCAGCCCGGCGACCAGACCCAAAAGCGCGATGACTACATCGGCCGCGCGCTTAAAGACCGCCGACCCGTGCCGGACCTTAAACGCCGCCAGCGAGAACATCGGCGCATCGCCCAGGCTGGTCATTTCCGCCCCGGCCACCAGCACGTCATAGCTGTCGGGCGTCCATAGACAGGGAAGGCTTCTGGCCATGGCGGCCAAGAGATAGGGTTCGCGTTCGTCTTTGGCAACCCGGCCGATGACCACGGCACCGATGCCGTCCATTAAGGCGTCCGTCAACGGCGTCTCGGGGGTCGCCGTGCGGATGGTGATGCTTGGGAGAAATTGGCCGGCACGTACGGTCAGGTCGCCCCATTCCGACTCGGGTCCGACTACCAACACGGCAACCGAGGGAGCCGAACGCAGCATATAGGAGCGGTGCAGCAGGTGCCACACGCCGTAGAGCGGAATTTGGACGACGGAGGAAATCAGGAAGACGGACCGCGGGTAGCCGATGTTGACGATTAAATAAGTCAGGGCCAAGGTCAGAAAGCTGTTGAGGATGACGGCGGTCACCACCGCGCTTTTCATTTCAGTGGACGTCTTATTGGCGTAATGATAAAGGCCATAGACATAAAAGACGATGAGCAGCGACGCGCTTTCCCAAGGCAGGATGCGGAGATAGGCCTGCCAGTTGTAGGCGGGGGGCCAGGCATGGAAACGAAGCCAAAATGCCACCGTATTCGAAAAGTTGAGCAAGAGAAGGTCGACCAGCGCCACCATCATCTTGACCGAACGTTTTCGGAAATGCCGCAATCCCGTCACCTGCCTCATTGCATCTTCCTGTATTGTGGTGGATCCGACAGGTTTCTTCAACCGATTAAGGATGAAAACTTTGCAAATTCTTACGAAAAAATGGAAATCCGTTTAATTGACCAAGAAGGAGCGGCGATTGCGGAAAACCTGGGCATGCTACAGAGGGTCTGGCAGGAATGAAAGGGATGGACCACCCGTGTCAGGGGGTACCCGATGGTTAAGGGGAATTGGCCTGGGGCACCGTTCGGCAAGCGATGCCGGCGCTGACCCGGAGGGAGGAGTTGGAACGTCGCGGCGGAGCGGTGACGGCTCTGGCAATGTCTGCTCCGATGGCGGCAAAGCGTAGCGGACGGCGTGCCTTATCCGGTGCCGGAACCGGCCGATGGGTTTGGTCAACGGCTGACAACCGCGGGCACCGGGTAATCCCTTCGCGTGTGATGGCGATCCCCTAAACCGGCGACCAGGGCGCTGGGGGGTGACTACGCCAAACACTTTCAGCGAGGGCCAGCCCTGGGGATGGGCGAGCGCGGGGGAGACGGTCATGGACCAGGCCATTCGCCTGTCTCAGACATATTTCGGATAATATGCCATAATCACGGGCCTGCCCACCACTTCCACGCTGTCCTGAGTTCCTGGCTTGTGTCACATCCTGTCACAAGTCGACGGCAGAAGTGTGATATAATGGACGCCATGTGCATTGAAAGGAGTCGGATGTCATATGCGAAGCAAGACAAGTCCGCTCGTGCTGGCTGGAATGGTTGCGGTGTTGGGCGCGGTCAGCGCAGGATGCGGAACCCAGGCGGCATCGGCGCCCAAGCCGACGCCTCTGGCTGTGGTGAACGGGCAGGCGATTACCCAAAGCGAGTGGCAAGCGGCCGTGGCCACCACGGATATCCTGCAAGGGGCCAAACTTCCTACGACGACGGCGGCCAAAAAGCAACAGGTGACCGAGTTGGCGCAACAAGCGGCGGTTAATCAATGGGCGCTGCATAACCACATCATTACCGCCAAAACCGCCTCCCAAGAGGCCAGTGCCTTTGTCAGCCAGAATGTGGCTTCGATGTTGGGAGGATCCTCGAAAATCGCCGCGGCGCTGAAACCCTATCACGTCACCGAAAGCCAGGTGCAGAGTTTTTTGACCCAGGAAATGATTCTGCAGGCGGCGTTCTCCAAGGCAACCGCCAAGATCACCTCGCTGCCCAAAGGGACCGGCACCGCGTATTACAATGCGCACAAGTCGCAGTTCGTCACGCCTGCCCAAGCCGAAGTGCGCATGATTTTGGTCAAAACCCAGGCGGAAGCGCAGAAGCTGCTGGGGGAGATTAAGGCGGGCAGCAGTTTTAGCGCGCTGGCCAAGAAATACTCGTTGGATCCCAGCAAAGCTCAAGGAGGATCGCTGGGATGGGTGGATCTCGGGGCCCAATCCGGCTTTGTTCCGGCCTTTTATCAAGAGATGGACAAGTTAAAGGCGGGACAGTACGGCATCGCCCACACCCAGTTCGGTTGGCACGTCATTGAGGTGCAGGCGCTTAAGCCCAGTGCCCAGCAGTCCTATGCGACGGTTAAGAGCCAGGTGCAGCAGTCGCTGCTGCAGCAAAAGAAAAATGCGGCGTTTACTGCGTTTGTGACCGGATTGATGAAAAAGGCGCGAGTCACCTATCACGATTAAGGAGAGGGCAAAGCGGCCGCAAGGCCGCTTTTTTTCAAGACCGGGACCAAAACCGTCTATAGCGGCCAGCCATCGCGAAAACCCGCGCCAGTTTCTGACGATACTGATGAAACGACAGATTTTTTAACGTGCGGGCCCCGTAGCCTCGAAGGGGAATGCCGCCGGTGAGCACCCAGCCCACCCCCTTGCCGGGATCCAAGGAGATGAGCATGCCGCGAATTTTGGGGCGAAAGGGCGGGATCTGCGTCTCGCCCGCAATCCGCCGGGTAATGACCTCTCCGACGTAGGCGCCTGCCAGACTGGCTACTTGCGCGGTTTGGGGAATGTCTTCACCATCCACCGACACCCGCCAAATATCCCCGGCGGCGTAGACCCGCGGCAAAATGGCACCGTACGGGTCGGTGATAGGATAGCCTTTGGCATCGAGCGGCAGCGGAGTCTGCCGGAGCCAGCGGGGCGGGGCGATGCCGCCCGCCCAAATCAAGACGTCATACGCCAAGTGATCCCGTTCCAGCAACAGGCGGTCCGGGGTGACCTCCACCAGTTTCTGACGAAACATGAGCCGCACTCCCGCTTGGCTGAGCTGCTGTGCGGCGTAGGCCGCCAGTCCCACCCCCAAGGCGGGAAGCAGCCGGGAAGCCGCTTCCACCAGCCAAACATCGTGGTCATCGGCCAGGGTTCCGGCCACTTCCACCCCGGTCAACCCACCGCCCACCACCACCACCCGTTGGTCGCGTCCGTAACGGAGCGCATCCTTAATGGTCCGTGTGTCCTGGGCGTTTCGCAAGGGACGCGAAATGGCCTGAAATCCGGGAATGGGGGGATACGCCGGAACCGAACCCGGAGCCAGTACCAACCAGTCGTAACCGATACGGCGGCCGTCCGCCAAAATCACCTGTTGCTCGTCGACCGCCAGGTTGCTCACCGCCTGCTGTACATGGGCCACGTCCAGATTGGCCAAAAGGCGTTCAAAGGGCACGATGTGGCTTTCGATGACATCGTGTTGGCGAAGCGCCTCCGGCAATTCCGGGATGAGCTCATGGCCCATGCTGGGATCAATCAGCACGAGATCCCGGTCCGGTAGATTGTGCAGAACCCCTAACGCGCCCAGTCCCGCATAGCCGCCTCCAACCACAACGATTTTTTCCCTCATAGCTAGCCCCTTCTGCGCGCCGCAAATCCGTTCCGTGCGTGGTCTGCCCGGTAACGACTGGCGGATGCATGTAGTAACCTAGTCATTATACAAATTCTTGGGAGCGGTGTTGCGCGACAACGCCGACTGCCGGTTGCCCGCGGTCGAGTGCTGGATGGGAATGGTATTGTGACAAAAAGCACAATGTTCTGGAAGGCGATTTCAGCAAATGCGGGTGCGATCCAGCTTTAGGGGTTGGATGCGTGCTGTTGCGCCAAATGGGTGGAGGTGCTGAAATGGTGGGAATGCGGAGGAGCAGATAAAGTAAACGGGGCCTGGCCCGGGGTTTGCCGGGGCAGGCCGCCGTGAGGAGTTTGGGTTGGTCGAGGGCACTGGCATATGGCCCCCGCCAAACCCGGGGGCAGAGGACCGCCGGCAAACGTCTCCCTGCCTCCCGGGATAATGGGTCGAGTCGTCCCCCGCATGGTCAAGGCGAGTCGCTCGCCGGATCGGAGGCGGGTTCCCCGCCGATTTCCTGCGAGGCTCCGGTGGTGGTGCACGAAGCCTGCGAGGGGGGATAGGCGGCTTGCGACAGGACCGTGTCGGCTTGTTGCAGGGTCAGTGCGGACGGCAGTAAGCCGGGCAGCGGGATGATGGGATGATAGAGATATTTTATGGTGACCGTAATGTCCTGATTGGCTCCGGTCACGGTGGTCGGGGCCGGATCGAGCAGATTTCTGGGCGCTCCCGCCGAATTAAGATCGGAGAGCCCAAATCCCTGGTTGATCTGGGCGTCAACCTGTCCATAGACGGTTTGGCTGTCGGCGGCGTCGCCCGGGCACCCGATGGGATAGCCAATCAAGGCAGCCCGCGCTCCGACCCGGGCGGCCTGTTCGACGGTGACATTGGCATTGATATAAAGACCATAGGTGATGATGCCCAGCAACAGGAAGACCAACAACGGAGCTGCCAGCGCGAACTCCACTAAAGCCTGTCCCGACCGGCGCGTATCACGGACATTGGGAGCCCATAGGCCCCTCGGGGATTTCAATTCATCACGTCCTTAACAGGTTAATAGGGACAGCAACTACCGAATCAGGGTGATCTGGTTGACCGGCATCGTTGCGACCGACGTCGGCGGTGTGACGGTTAATCCACCGCTCAACTCTAAATAATGAGCCACCACGGACGAGTTGACGAACGCTGAATTATGACCTCCAAAATGAATATTACCCGCCGGATCATAAACGTCGCCGTTGGTCAGCGACGTCGCGCCATCGAAGGACATGGTGCTGAGGTCGTTGGAGCAACTGCCGCTGGCCGGCGGGACCGTGGCCGTGGTCAGGGCCGAGACGGGCATGGCCGCCAAAATCCACCGAGCACCGCTCGAGATCCCGTTGCCGCTGACCGTGGTGGCCCCGGCGAAGGTCATGTTGCCAAACGACACGACCGCTCCCGCCATGCTGAGAGACCCTAGGCTGCTGTGAAAACGCACGTTGCCGTCGACGGCGAACTGGCCGTTGACCGTGCAAGCGCTGGCGGTCGAACACGCTGCGGGCGTAAAATATCCCCCGCTGCCGGTCTTGTAAACCCAGCCGTTTTGAGCCGCGTTGGCTTGCGTAATCTCGGTGTAGCCTTGCTTGAGCAGGTCGCCCAGAGTCCAAATCGGGGGTGTAATGGGCGGAGCGAAAAACGGCGTGGGGGTGGCCGAGGAGCCCGATTGGCTGGCGGTGGTGATCCAGGTGCCGGGACCTCCCATGGCTTGAGACGATGAGACGATGATGTTGTTGGAATGGACCCAGACCGGGTTGGCCGACGATGCGTTGGAACTGTTGCCCTTGATTTTCAACGCAATGCCGCTGGTCGACGCACCCGAGGGCGCGAGGTGGCAACCCTGGAAAAGGGTATAGTCAAACTGGCTGTTGGCGGATGCCGCACCCAGCGCCCTGACCGTAAAGGTTTTGATGCCAAAGACCCCGGCGAAACCGCCCGCGACGGTTTGTTGGGCGGTAACCACCACCGATAGCGGCAAGATATTGGCTCCGGGGTGGGAGGCATCGTAAGCACTGCCCATTTGCACCACCACATTGCTGGACGAGGCGTCGTCGAGCGCGACGATGTTTCTTGCCTGACTAAAGGATGTCGAGGGATTGTACATATACTCTTGCGCACCGGCGCGGGCTCCCGCGTCGACGGCGTTCTGCAGGTCGGTCTTGGCGAAATAGACGGTGCCAATGGTGACTCCGGCCGCCGCCATGCCTAACAACACCGTCATGCCCAGCACCACAATCACCAGCGACTGCCCGGATTGGGCCCGCGTCGGGATGCGCCAATTCATCGTTTGAATATCCGCCAGTTTGGTTGAAATGGTCCGTATCCATTGCATTAGGAAGCGCGTGGCCCGGAGCGGGCTGCCCCTTTCGGCTCGCTTGCCGCCAGTTATCCATTGGGCGAATGGCCGTTTCACAGTTCCACCTCCTTTGATCCCTTTGGGATTCGACACGATTCCAGGGAATCCCTTTAATTATAGGGGATATTTTCATAATTTGACATAGAGCGAGGTGACGAGGCTCGGGGTGCCCGGCATCCGCCCGGGCCGGGCGGGCACACTGAGGATCGCGCGGTTCGGCGGCGAGCGGAACGGGAGATGCCACGGGAGTGAAGAAGGGGTACGGGTCAGGGTCCATCCCCAGCTAGCCGACTGCGCGCTGCCCCGGTTAAAGGCTGAAATGCATCTGCTCGGTGACGCGAAACGGTCGGGGTGAAGGGTAACGGGAGGGGATCCCATATTTTTGGTAAAGACGCGCCAGTTGCGTGTGAATCCTGGCTAAGGTTTGGGGATCGGGGTGAGAGTGGTCTTGGTAGACCGCGGCCACGTTCTGGGCCTGGGCGGGAAAGGACTTAGCCAGTTGAGACAGGAAGTAGGGGCGGACGGCATCGCTTAACCGCAAGGGGGAGGCCATGATGCAGGCCACACCAGCTTCTTGGGCGGCATGAAACAAGGCATCCAGGGTCTCCGCCGCATCGGTGAGGTGCGGGATGACGGGAGCCAGCAAGAGGGCGGTAGGGATGCCGGCCGCCGCCAGGGTGTGAATGAGTTGCAGGCGCCGCGTTGGCGAAGCGGTGCCGGGCTCCAACCGACGAAGATCCGCTTCGTCCAACGTAATCAGGCTGACGTTTAGCTGGCACTGGCCACGGCGCCCCAACGGGCCTAACAGATCGAGGTCGCGTTCCACCAGCGGCGATTTGGTGCACAGGGTGAAGGGATGGCCGCTCACGGCCAGAGCCGCAATCGCGGCCCGGGTTAACTGGTGGCGGCCCTCGAGGGGCTGGTAGGGGTCGGTCGCCGTGCCCAAGATGATGACCTGTTGCGGGGGAATCTTGCGCAACTCTTGGGGGAGACGCCGACTCAAATTCGATTTGACGAACAGGACCCGCTCAAAGTCTTCGCCGACCGACAAATCGAAATAGCGGTGGGTCTCGCGGGCGTAGCAGTAGCGGCACGCGTGGGTGCATCCGCGATAGGGGTTAAGCGACCAGTCAAATCCCAGGCGCGAGCCGGCTGGCACCCGATTCAAAAAAGATTGCGCCGATTTCACGTGAATGGTGCGCATCGCGGCCTCCTCATACCGAACATATGTTTATATTACCGCAGTTGTTAGCAACTTGGCAAATGTCTGTCATCGTTTTGTCATGATTCTTGACGACGATGTAAAAAAAAGCGCCAAGGCGGGGGGATGGACGTGTCCGATTTGGCGGGATGGGTGTCGGCCAGCCCGGGGATCGACGCCGAACCGACCCGCCGCCTGTTGCGGGCCGCAGGACTCCGCGACCTCACCACGGCGGCCAGTGCGGGCGCCTCGCTGGGGGTCGGAAGTAGAGCGGGCCGGGCAGCTTCGCATCTGCATCACGAGCCTGGCCTCATGGTGGCGATGGTTGGCGACCTCGCCAATGGCCGTCAGTTGGCGGAGGCGCTGGGTATGGCGGACGATGGTCGGCAGTCGGCAGCCGCGCTGCTGGGAGCCGCCTACCGGCGATGGGGGACGGCGGCCTTCGGACGTTGCCGCGGCTCATTTTCGGCGATACTGTGGGACGCGTCCACAGGGGCCATGCTGCTGATCAGCGATAGGGCGGGCGCCTTTCCCTTGTATTGGACCAACGTGGCGGGCCAGGTCATGGTATCGACCCGGATTTCGGCATTTCGGGCGTGCAAAGAGTTTGCGCCCCGAGCCGACGCGGAGCGGTTGGCCCAATGGCTCGGCGGGCTGTTGCCCGATGCGGAAACCATTTTGCCCGGGGTGAAGCGGGTGGCGGCGGGGGCGGTGGCGCGTTTGCAAGCGGACCGCCCGCCGCTGGTGGTGCCGGCGGCACCGTTAGGCGATCCTCCTCCCTCGCGGTACCGATACGCGGTGGACGCCATGGAAGATCGACTGCGGGACGCGGTGCGGCTTCGTGCCGTGCCCGATAGCCAGACGAGCGGCATCTGGCTGGACGGGACCTTGCAAGCGCTCGTGCTGGCCGCGTTGGCAGTGCGCGAGGGGGCCGCCGACGGGCCCCTGCTGTGGAATCCCGACGCGGCCGGCGCTGGGGACGCCCGGGTTGTGCGCACGGTGCAGCGCGATCTCGGGGTCGGGCTTGACGAGGTGACCCGCCGAGTCGAACCGGACGAGCTGGAATGGGCGATCCGGGAAATGCCGGAACCAAGCGCCAATCCGGCCGTGTTCCGGCTGCTGCCGGTATTGGCGGCGTGTTCGAACCGTATCGGGGATGTATGGGCGGCCGCGGGCTGGACGGGCCTGGGCGGTCGTCGCGGCGACGCGGGGTGTGGGGTGTGCGAACTGGTCACGCCCGGGGCCCAGGCTGGCCACCGGGCCTCCCTGCCCCCCCGATCTGTCCCTGCTCCGGTGGCGCGGCCCGAGCGCGTGGTTGGCATCCTCACCGCGCTCGGCGTTTCGCGAGGCATCCGGGTGATCGCGCCCTGGGGGGATCCACGGGTCTCCGTTTGGGCGGACGGTCTGCCCCCGGCGTGGCGGCGGCGACGGTTGGGCCGGCCCGATTTGCTGCAGGCGGTCGCGGCCAGGGTGATGACCCCGGCTGCGGCCAGAATGTCGCAGGGTGAACGGCCCTGGGCGCTGACGCCGCGCTGGCGGGCCTGGATTGGGGATTTGCTGGCGGGCCGGGCCATGCGTGAGCGGGGACTTTGGCGGATGGGCGAGTTTTGGTCCTATTATCAACACCTCGCGCAGGCCGACGGCCAACCCCTGCGGCCGGGATTTCTGGATTCGCTCATCGCGGAACGCTGGTTGCAGCACGTGCTTTCGGCCCCCGACGGTACGCAGGAAGGGCAGGTGACGGGTGCCGATGCGGGTAGAGGATTATGACCGATTCGGTTTTTCGTACCAGGATTATTGGACTGAGCGCCAATACGAGCACCTGGCGGAAATGCTGGCGCTGACGCGCCTGCTCCGGCCGGAGCGCGGGTGGCTGGCCGATTTTGGCGCGGGATTCGGGCGCTTGGGGGAAGCCTACGCCGGCACTCATGAAGGGGTTGTGCTGGTCGACTACTCGCTTGCCCTCTTGCGCCAGGCTCAGCGGCGGCTGGGCGGAGAAAGCCGCAACCGTTTGTGGGTGGCGGCCAATCTCTACCATTTGCCGTTTCGGACGGGCGTGCTGACCACGGGCCTGATGGTCCGGGTGCTGCACCATCTGGCGGCCAGCGAGCGCGCCCTGGCCGAGGTCGGCCGCGTCATCCAAAAGCAGTGGGTGCTGGAAGTCCCCAACAAGCGTCATGGCTTGGCACGGGTGCGGAGCGGGCTCGGCCGGGGAACCCGTGGAGAGATTCGCGGTTGGCACGCGGTCAACATTGCCACGGAGCCGGGCGGGGTGTTTTTAAACTACCACCCGCCCGCGCTAATCCGCAGTTTGCGGCGAAAAGGCTGGCAAATGGAGTCCGTGCGGAGCCTGTCGAATTTTCGCAGTGCCTGCCTAAAACGCCTGCTGCCCGCCCCCCTGCTGGCGAAACTGGACTTTATGGTCCAGACCCCGGCGGGAACGCTGGGATGGGGCCCGAGCATGATGTATCGCTTGACCCGGCCGTATCAGCCGGCGGCAACGACCCCGGAATGGCCGGAATTGTTGTGCTGCCCCGCTTGCCGCGGGACTTTGCTCACCCCTGCGGCTGAGCGGATGGATTGCGCGAGCTGCCTTCGACGTTACGTGAAAACCGGCGGGATTTGGGACTTGCGCTGGCCGCCTGCGGGCGGTGACGGGGATAGGGGTGGGGCACCCCGCGACTGAGCGCAGCCCCGGCTCGGCACGGGCCGGTTTGGCCGGGCAATCGCACAGCCATGGTTCGCTGGGTGACTCGGTGTGCGTCCTGGATGTTGAGCAGGCCCTCTGGGCGTGCCGGGTTCTCATCAACAGCACGTGATACGATGTCATGAGGGGACCCCGGCGTCGCTTGATATCAGGTTGCTCGGGGGTGGGAGTCTTTAACCTTTAATGGCAACGGGCAGGTCGCCCTCGACGAAACCGCGGACAGGGTTGGTTGCCACCCCAATCATGCGTCCGGGCGCGGTGGGGGAAAAGGGGGGGCCATGGGCAAAAAACGACGACAGTCGTCTATTCCGCGACGAAAGCGGATGCGACGCAGCGGACGGCTGCAAGCGGGCAAAACCTGGCTTGCCCGGTACTCCGGCAAGCATGTGGTCAAGGCCTATGCCAAGAACTTTGGAGTGGATGTGGAGTGCGCCATCGCGGAACTGCAGATGCTGGGCCACCCCTTGGAGGCCGCCGAACTAACGAGGCTGCGACGGGATGAAAAAGCGCGAATTGACGGCCGGCGGGCGCGGAAATTGGTGCGGTCGGCAACCCCTGCCGACGACATCGGGTTTTGGGATCTATTCCCCGTCGGCTGGGAGACGGCGGTGGACGACGACGCGGGCCGGGTTGGGGAGCGAGACCCAGCGAGGGAGACTGACGGCGAGGCGATGTTCCCGGACGGGCTTTGGCCGTTCTAGGCGGCTAGAATAGCCAACGTGCGGGCTTTGGCCGGCCCCGGGTGAGCGCGGCAGGGCCGCCGAGATGGCTTTAAGGGCTGTGGTTAAAGTGGCCGGGAAGGCTTTAGGCGAGCCTTCCCGGAGCGACAGGTGGATAAGGCTACTGACCGGCGGCCGGCGACGAGTCGGCGGCCCCTCCGGTTTGCTGCAACCCCGACTGAACATTGGGACCGGACTGCAGGTTGGCGCCGGACTGGAGATTGGCGCCTGACGACACCGCCTGGGTGCTGACTGCGGTGGGCGTGGTCGGCGCGCCGTGGGCCGATGCCGCCACCGGGGCGGCCAGACTTCCTGCCGCCAGCAACAAGCCGGCGGCGGAGCGAACGATCCAAGGTGACATTGAGATCCTCCTCTAAACAGTGAGATGGCGGAACTTGGCGTCCCAGTGTCAGCATGGGCTCGCACCATGAACACGGGGTAACGGGCGCATTACAATTCTCTGACCACCGGTTCGGGCGGCAGTGTGATGCGGACCAGGGCACCGTGCGGCAAATGGTTTAGAGCCTGGATGGTGCCGCCGTGGCGCTCGACGATGGTGCGGGCCAGCGCCAAGCCGAGGCCGGCGCCGTGGCTGCCGGAATGCTTGGCAAACGGATGGAACAGATAGGGGAGCAAGTCTGGGGGGAATCCCGGGCCGTCGTCGCTAAATTCCATCACCAGCGGGCCGGATTCGGCGGGGGGGTTTATGGTCAGGTGCGCGGAGGGCGAGTCGGGAGCGTGTTTGGCGGTGTTGGCCAGCAGAATATCCAACACTTCGAACATCATCGCCTGGTCCCAATGCACCGTGATGTCCGGCAGCGGGGCGGTGATGCGGGGGGGATTGGCCTGACGGGCGGCCCATTTTTGCAGCAGCGAGGCGAGCGGCGCAGCCTCCCGCCGCACCTCCTCAAACCCTTCGAGCGCGGCCAGCCGCAGGATGGTTTCGACCGTCGCGTTAAGCCGCGCCAATTGCCCAGCCATGACGTCCAGTGATTCTTTGACCAGACTGGGATCGTGCAGGCCCCAGCGC
The DNA here is from genome assembly GCA_021797825.1 of Bacillota bacterium. GTDB lineage: Bacteria > Bacillota > Sulfobacillia > Sulfobacillales > Sulfobacillaceae > JAJZZA01. The sequence continues at coordinate 51,060 of JAJZZA010000005.1, forward strand.
TCGAGCATGGAGACGTAGCCCATCACCGACGCCAACGGGGTGCGCAGCTGGTGGGAGGCCTGGGCGACCACCAGTTCCTGACGGGTGAAGCTTTCCTGCAGCCGATCCAGCATGCGATTAAACGATTCCGCAAGCACCCAGACTTCGTCGCGAGGCCCGACCGGCGCGATGCGCCGGTTTAAGTCGTGGCCGGAATTGATCTGCAGCAGGATTCGGGTCAGGCGCCGCACCCGCCCGTAGGAACGGTAGGAGACGAAGGCGATGACCAGCGCCAGCGACCCCAAAATCGCCGCCCCGACCGTCATCAGTCCCTGGCCGACCGTATTGACCGCCGAAATCGCCGGGGCCAGCGAGACGGCGGCTTCGACCCGGCCTACCATCACCCCGTATTGCGTAATGGGAGCCGAGGCCCACACCGCCGGGCCGGAGGGGAGCTGCACCAGGGGCAGCGCGACCCCCCAGAGCGGGATGGCTCCCCAATGCAGGGGCACCCAGGCCGGTGGCGAGTTGGGCAAAGAGACCGGCAAGTTGGCAGACCGCTGTACCACCGCGCCCGCGCTGGAAACCTGCAGAAAAACCTGATGGCGGCCCGCCGCCATGGCCACCATGCCGGGATCGCCCAGCGAGAGATGCTGGCTGGCGGCACTGGGCACGGAGGCCAAGGCTGCCGACTGCTGCGCCAGGGTGCGGGCGGTCTGCGCGGCGCTTTGGCTCAGGTGCAGGCCGACATCCCACAACAGGGCGCTTCCCAAAATGCCCAGCGCCAGCACAATGCTGACCAGCGACCAGAGGGTCAGGCGGGCGGCCAGACTGTTCACGTGGACCGCACCACATATCCCACCCCGCGGACGGTTTCGATTGCCAGTTGACTGTTGCTGTCGTGCAGTTTTCGCCGGAGGCGGCTTACGGTGACGTCGACGATGTTGGTCTCTCCGGCGTAATCAAAGCCCCAGATCTGCTCGAGCAGGCGGTTGCGCGATTGCACCCAGTCCCGGTTTAGCAGCAGGTGCTCCAGCAGCTGGTATTCCAACGGGCTTAACAGCATGGCCTGGCCGGCCACCTCAATCCGGTGCTGGTCGCGAAACAGGGTCACGTCGCGGGCCAAGAGGGTTCTGCCGCCTGCCAGCGGCCCATTGCGGCGCCGGACCACGGAGCGCACGCGCGCTGCCAATTCCTCCATGTTGACCGGTTTGACCAGATAGTCGTCGGCGCCGACATCGAGTCCGGCTACCTTATCCGGCACTTGCCCGCGGGCGGTTAGCATAATCACCCCGATGTCGGAGGTCTGGCGCACCCGCCGACACACCTCAAGACCGCTCATGTCGGGTAGCATGACGTCGAGCAGCAAACAGTCAAACCGCTTTTCCCGCAGGCGGTTAAGCGCGCTCCGGCCTTCGGCCACCGCGTCGACGGCAAATCCGCAATGGGTGAGTTCCAGTTCCAAAAGACGCGCCAGCGACTGTTCGTCTTCCACCACCAGTACCTGCATGAGGTCCCCCTTTGGGTGTCGGGGAAATCGGCCCTGTCCCGCCGCCATCATCCGCGGGAGATTCCCCGACGTTCCCCATCCAATCGATCCAGTGCCCCCATTATAGCAAGCCCTCGACGCGCGGCGCGTGACTGCGGGCGACCCGGCGGCGGGGTGACCCGACGGCACCGGCAACGGGCGCGGATTTGCCGACGCGCCGCCTGGACGGCCCGGGTGAAGGCCGCATTTCCGCCGCGCCGCGGGTGGTTAAGGCCCTCGCCACCGGATTCGCTCCGGCTGGCGGGGACGACCTGGCGCAAAGTGGTATCATGCAAGAAAAGGCCTCTTGATGCCTGCAGGCAACGGCAGGCGGTTCGGTTGGGGGAAAGGAGCGCGGGCGATGGGACGGACACTGGCGGGAATCGGCATTGCGGTCAATCTCTTCATCCCGGGAGTTGGCACGCTCATCATGGGCAAATGGCTCAGCGGGGGTTTGCAAGTGGCGGGATTGGCGCTGGTGGGATTGCTGCATCTCATCAGTATCGGGCTCTTGGGCTTTGTGTTCGGCCCGGTTGCCGCCCTGCTTTGGGGCGGGATCTGGGTTTGGGCGCTGGTCGGCGGGATTTTGACGTATGTCGACCGCAGGATTGGCGGCCGGGATCCGCGCCGTCTGGGGTCTTCGTGAAAAGCGCCCGCTTGTTCGTGTATGGCAGCCTGCGGTTGCCGGCAGTGCAGGCCGCGCTGCTGGGACACCGGTTGCCATCGTGGCCGGCCGCGATCCGCGGCTACCGCGCCTGGACCTGGTCGGACTTGCCCTATCCGGCGGTGTGGCCGCAGGCGGGCGGAACGGTCCAGGGGCAGGTGCTGCGGGTGCCAACCGGGGACTGGCGGCTTTTGGATGCCTGGGAGGAGACTCCCCGCCGCTACCGCCGCCGGCCGGTGACGGTCCGCTTGGCCGACGGGCGGACTTGGCATGCCGAGGTGTATGTGGCGGCGATATTTCCCGGGCCTGTGCCCTGGCGGGGACCGGAACAGCTGCCCCCGCTTGAGGCGCTAGCGGCGGAGGCGGCGGGGGTGCGGCGCGCGGAGTTGGGCGGTCGGCAGTCCCTGTAGCGGCCAGCCGCTAAACTCTCCCCATGTCCGGTTACGGCAGGGTACGACCCAAAAACCGGCCCAGATTGGTCGTGGTCTGCGTGGCCCAGCCCCGATCCGGCAAGGGATGGACCCGGTCGAGCCAGGTGGCCAGCGCCCGCAGGTCGCGGGGCGAACTGGCTGGAGCCGGGTGGGGACCATGGGGCCAGGGCGCATCGGTTTCCAATAATATGCGGTCAACCCGCAGGTGCGCCAGCAACTCCTGGTCGCGAGCCCGCCACGTCACCTCGGGCGTGATGCCCACGTAATAGCCCAAGCGCACGATTTCCCGCACGTCTTCCGGCGACGCCTTTAACCAGTGAAAGACCACCGCGGCCAACCGGAAGCGGGCGAGGGACTCCAGCATCGGCCGCACCGCGGTGTGAACCGCATGGACAATCACCGGCAGCCCGCGGTCTTGCGCTATTTGCAACTGACGGGCGCTGAGGGCGGCGTGGTAATCACGGCCGGCCTGGTCGACCGCATGATAGTAGGGCTGTCCGATCTCTCCCAGCACATCCACCTGGCCCTGGCCAATGGCCGCCGCGAGCCGGTCGAGGGCTTCGGGATCATGGCGCTCCCGCTCGGGGTGCAGCCCATAGGCGTGCCACCAGCGCCAACCCGGCACGGCTTGCGCGATGTTACGGGCCAAACGCCGGGTAGCGCGCCAACTGGCGTCGTCGCCCGATACCGCCACCGCCCCGGTGACGCCGGCCAGGGCCGCGCGGCGAATTTGCTCCAATGGGGCGGGCATCGCATCCAGGTGCAGATGGCTGTCGATCACCGCTCGGACGGGAACAGCGGCTCCATGGGGAAGGCTGCGAGCCGGTCCCGCCAAGCCGCGGGCAAGGGTTCCGGACGCTGGGCCTGGTAGTTAAAGTGCACCAGCACGGCCCGCGCCCGCACCACCAGTTCTCCCGAGGTCTCGTGCACAATCTGGTGATCGATATCGAAACTGGAATGGCCGAGACGGGAGACGCCGCTCTGGATGAGCAAGCTGTCGCGGTAAAAGGCCTGGCGCACATAATCGAGGCGGGCCGACGCCACGATAAACGGGACACCGGCAACGTCGAGCGCGTCGCGGACAAAATCCAGCCGCGCCTGCTCGAGATAGGTCAGGTAGACGGCATTGTTGACGTGGCCCGCCAAATCGGTTTCACCATACCGCACGCGAATCCGAGTTTCGTATGTTGGTCGCAAATAAGACACCTCCGTGGTCTACCCGAGTATACCATGGGGGGACCAAGCGCGGGGCGCGCAGCCCAGGCCTCATTCGGTGGAGATGTCGGGGTCGGTCTGAGCGGCTTGCGGCACCACTTTGACAAAGTGCTTGACCGGGTTGTTGGCCAAAATCTCCAGCGCCGCGATGCGATCGTCCTGTCCCGACGAGCCATAGGCTTCCACTACATGCGCGAGCAAGGTTTGGACTGCGGCAATATCATCGGGGTTGAGTGCGGTAAATGCCACCTTGGCTGCGCGCGCCAGCCGGCTCGCGAGGAATTCGCGGGTCAGGCCGAGTTCCGGGGCCACCCGCAGGTAGACCGTGCCTCCGGTCATGCCGGAAGCCAGCCAGGGGCCGGGGTCGCCCAAGACCAGACCGCGCCCGCGGGTCATGTATTCGAAGCCGAAGCCTTTGATGGCGGCGCTGTCCCAGAGGGTCCGGGCTTGGCTGGGCGGGGTGACGCCATCGGCCAGGATGACCACATCCGCCCCGGCCAGCCGGATGCCGGCGCGCGCGTCGGCGCCGCCCTGCACGATGAACGTGCCCCCCTGCGCACCGTATGCCAAACTCTTGCCGACGTGTCCCCCGTAATGCGCGCCGTTGGCGCCACGCCCCTTTAAGACGGCGATGGTGCCGCCGGAGGCGCCTTTAGCGACCCCGTCCTGCGCACCGCCGTGGGCCACCAGCGCCACCCCGTCGCTCAAGAAAGCCCCAAAGCCCTGGCCAGCCACGTCGCGCACCGGATTGACCACTGCCGTCGGACGTTCGGAACGGCGTATGCGTTGCCCGGAAATGCCGGTGCCGATGGTCCGGGTGCGCGGTTTGGACCATCGCGCGAACGCGTCCGGCAGCCGCCCGACTTCGCCCACCGCCTGCACGGCCTGGCTGGCCAACTCGTGGGAGATGGCGGCCGTCAGTTGTTGCAGGAAATCCTCATAACCGGCGAGCCCTTGAAACCGTTCCTGAATCAGCAAATGCGCTTGGCCCACCGCGTCGCTCAGCCGTTGAAACCCGAGCTGCTGCAGATTTTCCGTCAAACCCTCCGCCAGCCCGCGGAAAAATCGCACCAGGTGCTCCACCGCCTCGGCGGAGTCCTGCAGCCTAAAGTGCTTTAATCCGCGTTCTTGGGCTTCTTCCAGACTTTCGATCTGGGTGGTGATGCCGACGTGGCAGGTGTCGGACTGGCAACTGCGGCAAATGGTGCAGCCGAGCGCCACCATCGCCATGGTGGCGAATCCCACGCGATCGGCCCCCAGCAAGACCATGCGCATCACATCGTCGGCGCTGCGGAGCCCGCCATCCGCCCAAATCTCCACCCGCTCGCGCAAACCCGCCAGGGTCAGCGCGGCGTGGGTCAGCGGCACGCCGATGTCGGCGGGCAGTCCCACATGGCGCAGCGCATGCATCCGGGCGGCTCCGGTGCCTCCCTCGAATCCGCTCAAGTTGATGGCGTCGGCCCCGGCCTTGACGATCCCGACCGCAATAGTGCCGATGTTAGGCACCACGGGGACCTTGACCACCACCCGCAGATCGGGATTGGCCTGTTTCAACTCGTCAATCAGCTGCTTTAAATCCTCAATCGAATAGAGGTCGTGGTTGTTGCTGGGGGAGATCAAATCCACCCCCGGCACCGCGCTGCGGGCGTTGGCCACTTTGGCGGAGACCTTTTTTCCCGGCAAATGGCCGCCTTCGCCCGGTTTAGCGCCCTGGCCAATCTTGATTTCGGCATAGCGGGCGCCGTTTAAAAGACGCGTGTTGACCCCGAAGCGGCCGGAGGCCACCTGATGCCCGCGCCATTCGTAATAGCGGCCAATCATGTCGGGAATCTCGCCGCCCTCCCCGTTCATGGAGAGCATGTTCAGCGCCTTGGCGGCCTCGGCGTAAGCCCGAAAAGCGGTTTCGCCCTGGGAGCCGAAGGACATCGACGAAATCACAAACGGCAAGTCGTGGTCGCCCACCGCCAGCGAAACCGGCAGCCGTTCGGCCTGCGGCTTGCCGCGAAAGCCGAGGGTATGGCGCAAGGCGATAGGATGTTTTTGCTCGACCGCGCGCGCGTGCGCCAGGTACTCCAGGCCGCTCAATTGGCCTTGCGCCATCTTGATCGCCCACTTGTAAATATACGGGGTCGCGTGCGAAACCGCCTTCGGTTTGACCTTTTCGCCCAGCTGCGCCAGGCGCAGGGCGATGACGGTACGCCGGTGCGCCACCCAGTTCTCGTAGTCCGGAGCGGCGAACGAGATGACGCCCAGCACGTCCGCGATCTCGCGGGGCAGGCCAATGGCGGAGAAGACGTGGCCATAGCCCTGCAGTTCGTGGATTCCCATAGTCGACAAAATTTTCTCCAGTCCGCCGTTCATGACCGCGAGGGTGCTTTCCATCCGGTCGGGCGCCACCTGGCTCCAGATGAGATAGGGCACTAGCGCGTCCGCGCCTAGTCCGATCAGGATCATGGCGTCGTGCAGGTGGCGGATCATGCCGCTCCGTAAGACTATGCCGGCCCGCCGGCGCAGGCCCGCTTGGCGCAAGGCGCCATCCACCGCGCCGGTCGCCAGCGCCGGGTCCAGGCTGACCGAGAGACCCGCCTGATAGGCGTCGCGATCATCCAACACCAGCAGGCGGCATCCCGCTTGGACCAGCCGCACGGCGTCTGCGGCCAGAGCTCGGGCGGCCGATAACTCATCCGCGGCGGCCGCCAGTCGCATCGGCAGGGTGGCCGCGTTCCGGCCGAAGTGCGCGACCGCTTGCTCCGCCCCTGCCTCCGTCAGCCACGGGGAGTCGAGCCACAACGAGGCAGCTCCGGCGATGCTCCGGCCGAGGTCGGGGCGCCCCCCCAGCAGCATGCGTAAGCGAAAATGCTCGCTTTCGCGTTCGCGGTCCAAGGCCGGGTTGGTGACCACCGCCACCGTCTCCTGCAGGAAGTCGCTGAGGGTGGTGATGCCGTCGTTAAACGGCCCCAGTGGACCGTCGTAGCCCAGTGAGCCGATGGGTTCGTGGCCGTCCAGGGCTAACGTTTTGATCATGGCCTGGTCGTCGCGATGCCAACCGTCAGCCACGAGTTGCCAGTCGGGATAGACGGTGTGAGGGTTTTCCAGGGCAGGGGAGAACACCCGCAGCCCGGCGTCGCGGGGAACCCGGCGGGCGAGGCGGGCGGTAATCGCGTCGGAATGAACCACGCGGGCTTCGCCGCCCTCCTCCCATTCGATGGCAATGATCTCGCCGGGCCCAATGTTGTGCGGCTCGGCCACCCATTCCCCGATGGGCACCACGCCGGGCTCGGACGACAGCACATATTGGGTTTCGGTCTCAAGCAGCCATAACGGGCGCAGGCCCAGGGCGTCCACCCCGGCTACCACGCTCCGGCCGAGACGATGGACGATGGCCGCGGGACCTTCCCGCAATGGTCCCCAAAAGGCCTGCAAGGCATCCCACACCGCTTTCTCCGCGGCGGGCAGGCGATTTAGGATGGCGGGCGACGGACTGATGGCCAGCCGCCCGGCTTCGGCATGGGTCAGCCCAAACTGCCAGACCAGCGCGGTCAACAGGCGGTCAAGGTTCTGCGAGTCGCTGCCTTGAGGAATCGGTTCGATGGCTAACGCGGTCAGCTCACGCTGCAACCGGTCGATGGTATTGACCTCGCCGTTGTGGGCCAGACCTAAAAATGGCTGGACCCGGGCCAAGTCGGTCAGGGTGTTGGTGGAGAACCGGTTGTGGCCGATCACCGCGCGGGGCAAAAACTCGTGGCCGCCCCATTCCGTCTCGATGAGGTGGTGAAGAGTTGCCGGACTCGCGGTCATTTTCACAATGGCCTGATGATTGCTAAAAGACGCCAGCCGTCCCGGGAACGCCCTCTCCAGCGCCTGCAACGCCTGCCACGCGTCGGACGTCCAGCCGTCCGCGGAGCGCGTGTAAAGCAGAGCGTGGGCATCCAAAGCGTTCTGGCCCTCGGTCAGTTCGACGTGCGCCATGACTCGCTGAAATCCAAAAGGGGTCAAAATCTGCGCGATGCGGTTGCGCGCCTCGCGTCGTTCCGACATGGGAGTTACCAGGGTCAAAATCCAAAAGTCCGGGCCATAGGCCGAACCGCCATGACCCGCCTCCTCAAGGCGGCGTTGCCAGACGGCACGGGGGATGTCGGTCAAAAGCCCGGTGCCGTCGGTGCGTTCGTCGACCCAGCCGGCCCGGTGATCCATGAAGTCGAGCGCCCGCAAGCCGGTCACCCAGACCGGGGTGTCATGGGGGGCGGCTGGCCGCTTGGACACGGCGGCGTAGATGGCGCATGCGTCGTGCTCCCGCCCGATATATTGCTGGATGAAGTGTGCGTGTTGATTTTCCATCGGCGACCCCCTCGAGAAATGTGAATGGTTTCACGAAAACCCGTATACTTATGCATTACCCTAGCCAATTTCTTGTATGCAGGCGACAAACGGGACGAAAACGGCTCCCTGCAGGGAACAAAATAAGCAGTCGCAAGGATAACAGGACCTTACGCCGAGTACGCCCGCACACCACAAAACCGGTATGCAGGGATAGAAAGACATTTGATATCACTATACGGCACTTGGTATGAAGTTTCAATACTGCCGTCGGTTCCTTCCATACGGGGTTGGGCGCGTGTCAGCCCTGCTCCGCTGTATGAATATGCGGCAAACCTCCGCGGCGAGTTGACCCGCGGCCCTGCCGAAATATGCGGTAAAATGGCTTTAACCCTGAGTGGTGGAGGACATAGTGCGGATCCTGGAACTGATTACGGGCGGGGAACCCGGAGGGGCGCAGCGCCACCTGGTGGCTCTGACCCAATACTTGGCGGCGGCGGGCGAAGAGATGACGGTGGTGCACGGGGGCGGGTCGTGGGTCGCCAGCAGGCTGGCCGGGTGCGCGCGCATCGTGCGGCTGCCGGATTTGGTGCGCGCTGTGCGTCCGGGGAAGGACTGGCGGGCGGCCCGCCAGTTGCGCCGGATGCTGCTTGGGGATCCTCCCGACCTGATCCATTGCCACAGTTCCAAAGCCGGGGTGGTCGGGCGCTGGGTTGCCGGCCGCCTCGGCATTCCGGCGGTGTACACGGCGCATGGCTATGTGTTTCAAGATCCCACCCGGGCGGGCTGGGAGCGGCGTCTTTATCGCCGGCTGGAGGCTTGGGGAGCCCGGCATGCGGCGGCGGTGATTGCCTTGACCGAGGCGGATGCGGCATTTGCCGCGGGCGCCGGGGCCAAGCCGCGCACCTACTATATCCCCAACGGGGTGCCGATTCCGCCCGCGCCCCGAAGGCGCCGGCCGGGTCCCCCGACGGTCGGGTTTCTGGGGCGTTTTTCCCGCGAGAAGGGTCTGGACACGCTGCTGCCGCTGGCGCGGCGGGAGACGCAGTGGCGGTGGCTGTTGGCCGGATCGGGTCCGCAGGAGGAGATGGTGCGGGCGGCGGCGGCGGCCGCGCACATCACCTGGCTGGGCTGGATCGAAGAACGGGATCCGGATTTTTGGGAGGCGATTGATCTGTTGGTGCAGCCCTCTTGGAAAGAGGGTGCGCCCTATACCGTGCTGGACGCCATGGCGGCGGGGGTGCCGGTGGTGGCGACCCGGGTGGGCGCCCTGTCCTCCATGCTAGGGGCCGTCGACCCGGCGCTGTTGGTGGAGCCGGGCGACGGCGCCGGCTTAAAGCGGGCCATCAATTTCGCCTGGACGCACCGGGAGCGGCTGGGCCGGGCGTGCCACCAGGAGGCGCGGGCGCGATTTGATATTCAAGACCAGCATCGGACAACCCACGCGGTCCTCTTGGAAGCGGCGCGACGATGACCGTGCTGATTGTCTCGGCGGTCGATCCGGCGGGACCGCCGCAAGGCGATCGCAACCGGCTGATGGGTGCTGTGCGGGCCGTCGAGCGGCTCGGCGGAGCGGTGACGGTGGCGGTTGCCGGCCAGCATCCCGGGCTGGTTCGCGCAGCCTGGCCGATCCGCCTGGGCGGTGCCTGGCGCTCGCCTTACATGCTTCGCTCCGGGTGGCATTGGGCGGGTTCGGCGGTGGACGGGGTCATCGCCTTTCAACTGCGGATGGCGCCGGTGGCGCTGCGGGTGCCGGCGGCCTGGCGGGTGCTGGATCTGACCGACAGCCTGGATTGGTACCGGCGGGGTTTGGGTTGGCGGCCGGGGGCCTGGATGAAACAGGCGACGCTTTGGGGCGTGGGGGCGGAAGAACGCCGCTGGGCGCCCCGATTTGACCAGGTGTGGGTGTCGGCCGCGCCCGACCAGAAATGGCTGGCTGGGCGCGGGGTCGCTGCGCTGGTAGTGGAAAACGGGGTTGCCGAGTGCCGCCGTCTGCCGCCCGGGGATCCCCGCCACCTGCTGTTGGTGGGCAACTTTGCCTATCTGCCCAACCGGCAGGGATTGTCGCATATGCTGGCCCTGTGGCCGGGGCTGGCAGCCGCGGGCTATCGCCTGACGGTGGTCGGCGAGGGCAGTCAGGGCCTCTTCGGGCCGGGGCTGAGGGGCCAGGGACGGGTCCCCGATTTGCTGCCGTATTACCAGGCCGCCGGCATCGCGGTCAGCCCGGTGCGGTGGGGGGCGGGGAGTCCCAACAAGGTGCTGGAAGCGTTGGGTTTTGCCCGTCCGGTGGTGGCCGACCCGGGCGGCGTGGGCGGGCTGACGGAACGGCAACGGGCGGCCGTGGAGGTGGCGCGGACGCCGGGGGAGTGGCTAAGTGCCTTGGAGCGGTTGCAAGATCCCGCCTGCTACCGGCAGAAAGCCTGGCAGGGAAGCCAGGCGGTGGAGCTTTGGGGAGAGGCGGCGGGACGCGCCCTGGGGTGCTTGCCGGTTGGCTGGGACGATCCGCCGTGACCGGGTTGCCCGGCGGTTAGCAACCCTGTTTTAAACCGAGGTTGTCAGGTAGCAGGGCGGCTCCGGCCAGAGCGGGGGAGGCCAGGTGAATCCTCGCGGAGAGATCCGGAATGGTCAGGATGGCCGCTTCAATGGCGGCAGCCACCAAAACCGCCTCCTCCGGAGCGGCCAGCGCGAGGATGGTGGGTCCCGATCCGGAGAGGGTGGCGATGACGGCGCCGGCGGCTAAGGCGGCCTCGATAATCGCGTCCATGCCGTGGACCAGGGCCCGGCGATACGGTTGGTGCAAGCGGTCCTGGCCGGCGATCTTCAAAAGCCCCCAGTCGCGCCGCCACAACGCGTCAATCCAAAGACCCAGGCGCTGCGCGTTAAAGACCGCGTCGTGCCGGGAGACGCGCTCGGGCAAGAGGGCCCGCGCGGTGCTGGTCGACACCTCGTACTGCGGAATTACCAGCACCGTGGTCAGTTCGGGCGGCCGGTAGCGGTGGACTTCTACCCGCGCCCCGTTTTGCCAGGCCATGACCAAACCGCCGTAGACCGCGGCGGCGACATTGTCGGGGTGCCCCTCAATCGCAACCGCCCATTGCAACAGGTCATCGACCCCGAGGGGATGTTCCAAACAGGCGTTGGCCAGCGTCAGTCCGGCCACCACGGCGGCGGCGCTCGAACCCAGGCCGCGACCCAAAGGGATTTGGCTGGACACGATGAGATGGCCGCGCGGCATCGGCTGGTGCGCTACGGCCCGGTGCAAGGACTCCGCGCTTTGCCAAATCAAGTTGGTTTCGTCCAGGCTGACTTGGCCGCGGCCTTCGCCGTGGACTTCGATGTCGAGCGCACGGGCGGGGGTAAACCAGCATTCCAGCCACAATTCCAGGGCCATGCCTAACGTGTCGAGGCCCGAGCCGAGATTAGCGCTGCTGGCGGGGACCTTAATGTGCCACATGGTCGCGCGGTCAACTCCCTTTGACGTGGTTCAGGCGTGCTGCAAGGCGTTTAGGATGGTGGCGCTGATGCTGTCGGGACGGGTCAGCACCGGATTCAGCGAAGTCCAGCGCAACGGGGTGTCGGTGTCTTTGAGTCCCGATCCGGTCAGCACCAGGGCGACGTCGCCGGCCGGCAGGCGTTGCTCCGCGCGGAGCTTAAGGGCGCCCGCGTAGGCGGCGGCGGAAGCCGGTTCGACAAAGACTCCGCCCTGGGCCAGTTGCGCTTGGGCCGCCAGAATGGCGGCGTCGTCGACCGCAGTGAAAAAACCGTCGGAGGCGGCCACCGCCTCCCGGGCGAGCTCCGCGCTAGCGGGGCGCCCAATCCGGATGGCCGACGCCACCGTTTGCGGTTTGGCGATGAAGGCGCCTTGCACCATCGGATCGGCGCCCAGCGCCTGAATGCCGAATAGGCGGGGAATCCCGCGTCCAACCCGCCGGAATCCATGGAAATAGGCGGAAATGTTGCCCGCGTTGCCTACCGGCAGGATAAGCGCGGCCGGTGGGCCGGCAAGCGCCTGCACGATTTCATAGGCTCCGGTTTCCTGACCCCGAAGCCGCCAGGGGTTGACCGAGTTGACCAGCGCCAGCCACTCGCTGTGCTCGTCGGCCGTGTGCCGGACGACATCCAAGGCCACGTCGAAGTTGCCTTCGACCTCCAGCACCTGCGCGCCATGGGCGGCGGCCTGCAACATTTTTTGCACGGAAATCTGGCCTTTGGGAACCACCACAAAGGCCATCAACCCGGCGCGGCCGGCGTAGGCGGCGGCGGAGGCGGCGGTGTTGCCGGTCGAGGCGCAAATCACCGCCCGTGCCCCCGCGTGCCGGGCAACGCTGACCGCCACCGTCATACCGCGGTCCTTAAACGACCCGGTGGGATTGCACCCCTCCAGTTTCAGCCAGACCCGGGTGCCCTGCCAAGTATCCCACAGAATAAAGGGGGTGTGGCCTTCCCCCAAGGTCACCGGAGCCAAGTCGGGAAGATCGAGCCACTGCCGATACCGTTCGATAAGGCCTGACACTGAACCACCTCGTCTTATTATCGCGCTAATTGAGCAAATGGTACCACAATTTGACGGGCGCGGGGCGTCGCGCCGGCAATTTCGTTCGGCCTGCCGCGAGCCTAAGCCAAGAGCTGGCCCATTGCCTCGGGCGTCAGCTTAAGGCCGAGGTAAAATGGGCCGAAGTCGGCGAACCGCGCGCTGACCTCATCGAAGCGCATTTCATAGACCAGTTTTTTAATCGCCACCAGATCGTCGGCGAACAGGGTCACGCCCCACTCCCAGTCATCGAGTCCTTGCGACCCGGTTATCACCTGAATCACCCGGTCGTGATAGCGCTGGCCGATCAGGCCATGGCTTTTCATCATGTCGCGGCGTTGCTCGCGCGGCAGCATATACCAGTTGTCGGCTCCGGCACGCCGTTTGTTCATGGGATAAAAACAGACCGTGCGCCACGGCGGCACCGCGGGTTGCAGCCGTGATTTGAGATAAGGGTTGGCGTCGGGATTTGGTTCGCCCCGCGCCAGATACTTGCTGAGCTCGACCACTGAGAAATAGGAATAGGCGCGGGTAAGCAGCGCGCCGGCGGGCGACCGGTCGAGCTCCGATTCGATGGCCGCCAATTCGCCCGGATCGGCGCGGAAGTTTAGCAGCAACAAATCCGCCTTGTGTCCCAACACCTGATAGATCCCGTAGCTGCCGCGGTCCCCGGCCGCCTGCCGCGACCAACCGGCGGCCAGATCCAGCAACGCGCTGCGGGCCTGCTGCCGCGCGCGGGCGTCGAGGCTTTGCCAGTGCGCCCAGTCGATCCGGCGAAAATCATGCAGCGCGTACCAGCCTTCCAATGTTTCCACCGCTTCACTCACCCGTTGTCACCTCGCCAACCCGGGGGCCTTAAGCTCCCAAAATTGTGGTCAGTATAGCACACCGCGAGACGGATGGGCCGATCGTAAGCGGGCTGTCGGCGAAGAGGGTCTTGGCGATGGCCTCGCTTGCGCGCCACGGTTGCGGGCGCCGCCCGGATTGGGCGAGAGGACGCCGCCCAGGCGGGTAAAAAAGGTTTATTCCCTGGCAAGAGCCTGCTAATCTGTGGTCAGGAGGTGTTTTATGGAAGAGTCTGAAAAATATCGGGATATCCCGGCGGACGCGCTCGCGCGTTTGGACCGGACATCCGACCGGTATGTGTTTACCAGCGATTTGAGCGTCAATGAGTTTGTGCTGGTCGATGATGCCGGCTTCGAGCCGCTCGGGCTGGTGATGGGATCGTCCATTTACCATATCGGCTATCAGGCGGCGCAGTGGTCGCAAAACCAGGAAATGACGGTGCTCTCGCAGGCCATGTACAATGCCCGCGAACTGGCCATGACGCGGATGGAGGAAGAAGCCGACGCGCTGAAGGCCGACGGCGTCATCGGGGTGCGGCTTGAGGTCAAGCATGCCGAGTGGGGACAGCATTTGGCGGAATTCATCGCGATTGGCACCGCCGTGCGCTCCAAAGACGGCGCCAGCCACCGCACCATCAAGGATAAACCGTTTACCTCGGACCTCTCCGGGCAAGATTTTTGGACACTGATGAAAACCGGCTGGCGCCCGGTCAGTCTGGTGATGGGATCGTGCGTCTATCATATCGCGCACCAAAGCATGATGGCGACCTTGCGGCAGGTCGGACAAAACCGCGAACTGACGGTCTATACCCAAGGCCTCTATGACGCCCGCGAACTGGCCATGGAACGGATGCAAAGCGAGGGGGCCGAATTGCGGGCGGCGGGCATCGTGGGCGTGCATCTGCATGAAAACCATCATCAGTGGGGAGCCCATGTGGTGGAGTTTTTTGCGGTGGGCACGTCGGTGGTGAAATTCGGCCCGTCGTCCCTGCAAGCCCCCGGCTTGGTGCTACCGTTAAACGATCCCATCGGATGGGGGGGTTGAGATGGGGTGGTTTCGGCGGCGGCCCCCGGCCGGGAACAATCCGGCCGACGGGGCAAGCCCAAGGGAGTCGCGGTTTCGGCGCTACAGCCCGGAAACGGCCGCCCAGATTCAGCGCGACCAGGAGGCCTTGGAGCGGGGCGACTTGCCGGAAGGGGCGCTAACCCGCATCCGGCGGACCACCGCCGGCGAATTGCCGTGGATGAGCACGCTGTCGGTGCCCGGGTTGGCTTTGGCGGAGCAATTGCGCGCGGAGCCGGTGGTGCAGGTGGCGGGCAGCGCCTATTACCACGCCGCCACCGATCAGGGCAACCGGGTGTACCTGGATTCCAATCTGGACGCGGCCAATCTGGTGCGGGCATATTACCAGGCCAAAGATCTGGCGATGGGTCGGCTGGTGCAGGAGGCGGCGCTGGCGGGGGCGCACCTGGTATTGGACGCGCGGCACGAATTTTCGCGGGAGGAGACCGTGGTTACGTTTAGCATTATCGGCACCGCAGTGCGGCTGCCGGGCGTCGACCGCCCGAAAACCCCGCTGGTCAGCCCCTTGGGCGGCGACGACTTGCTCAAGCTGCTTGCGCGCGGATACCTGCCGGTGGGTTTCGCGTTGGGCTACCATTGGCATTGCATGCCGATCGGCTTTGGAACGCGGCAAAGTCTTCGCTCTTTTTGGAATCAGGAAGCGACGCAATTGACCGAACGGTTTATGCATACCCGCAGCAACGCGATGCAGCGGATGGCGCAAGATGCCCGCCGCCAGCATCGGGTCGACGGGTTGGTGGGGGTGTCGGTCAGCTCGCGGCTGGAAGAAACCGAACTCCGTTTTGTGGGCGGCTACGGCATGGGCGGAGGGGTGACCATCGAAGGCATGTATTATCCTTACGGACCCGAAGGATCTTTGGAAGTGCCGGCCGTCAACGCCGAGTTTTTCGCGACCGGTGCCAGCATCGCGCGGGTGGCCGCCGGGCCCGCCAGCCGTTACCAAGTGAGCCACTATCTCACGGCGGAGGTCTAAGCGGGGGAACGCGGACGCCGGAGCTCCTGACGGCCTTGGCTCCGGGCTGCGGTCGACCGGTTAGGGGCAGGCGGGCGCATGATTGACGCCGCGCGGCGGGAGGCGGAGGATAAGCGGGGACGGCGGTCTTGACTTTCCGACGGGGTGAGATGACCGCTGGCGGAGGGCGTGGGTAGCTGGCCCGGTTGCGACGGGAGGGCCCGGGCGGCTGGCGGAGACGGTAGCGGACTGCAACATTTTTTATCGAGTGCCGAGCAGCGACTTGAGAAGGGGGGCACGGCGGCGCTTCGCCCCGCAGAGGAATCCGGAGTTGGCGCGCCGCCATCAGGCGATGAGCGTACGACTGAAAAACTTCATCAACGGACAATGGGTGGACCCGGAAGGGGGCCGCTACCGGGAGGATGTCGACCCGGCCAACGGCGCCGTGCTGGCCGAGGTGCCGGCGTCGACGGCCGCGGACGCCGGACGCGCGATTGCTGCCGCCGCCGAGGCTTTTTCCGCCTGGCGCCAGGTGCCGGGCCCCAAGCGGGGCGAGCTGCTGTTCGAGGCGGGTCGCCTGCTGCAAGCCCGCAAATCGGCGCTGGCCGAAAAAATGACGCGGGAAATGGGCAAGG
Organism: Bacillota bacterium; assembly: GCA_021797825.1. GTDB lineage: Bacteria > Bacillota > Sulfobacillia > Sulfobacillales > Sulfobacillaceae > JAJZZA01. The sequence continues at coordinate 67,241 of JAJZZA010000005.1, forward strand.
TCCTGCTGGAAACCGCCGGCGACGTGCAAGAGGGCATCGATATGGCCTTTTACATGGCGGGCGAGGGGCGGCGGAGTTTTGGCTACACGACTCCCTCCGAACTTCCCGACAAGTTCGCGATGGCGATGCGGGATCCGATTGGCGTGGCCGGGATTATTACCCCCTGGAATTTCCCGATGGCGATTCCCACCTGGAAGATCTTCCCGGCTTTGGTGGCGGGCAACACGGTGGTGTTCAAACCGGCCACGGAAGCCCCATACCTGGCCTATGAACTGGTCAGCATCCTGCAAGAAGCCGGATTTCCGCCAGGCGTGGTCAACTTGGTCTTCGGCTCGGGAACAGAAGTGGGAGAGGTCTTGCTGACCGATCCGCGGGTGGCCCTCATCTCGTTTACCGGGTCCAACCAGACCGGGCGGCATGTCGCCGCAGTAGCCGGGGCGGGCCTAAAGCGGGTGTCGCTGGAACTCGGCGGGAAAAACGCCATTATCGTCCTGGACGATGCGGATTTGGATTTGGCGGTGGAGGGCATCCTATGGAGCGCGTACGGCACCACCGGCCAACGCTGCACGGCCTGTTCGCGGCTCATTGTGCAAGAGGGCGTCTATGACCGCCTGCGCGACCGGCTGGTGGAGCGGATTGGCCAGCTGCGCCTGGGGCATGGGCTGGCGCCGGGTACCGACGTGGGACCCCTGATTAACCGGGCGGCGGTGGAAAAAGTTCAGCAATATGTTGCCTGGGGACGCGAAGAGGGGGCCCGCCTGGAGATTGGCGGCGGGATGCCGACCGATCCAGAGTTGGGCACCGGCCATTTTTATCTGCCTACTCTCTTTAGCGAGGTGGGGTCTAATATGCGCATTGCCCAGGAAGAGATTTTTGGCCCGGTATTGTCCATGATCCGCGTGAAAACGCTGAGCGAGGCGGTCGCGGTCAACAACCAGGTGGCCTACGGGCTCTCGTCCTCGCTGTTTACGGCCAACGTCAACGCGGCATTCCGGGCGATTCGGGATTTGGCCACCGGCATCGTCTATATCAACGCCGGCACCACCGGTGCGGAAATACACCTGCCGTTCGGCGGCACCCGCGGCACCGGCAACGGACACCGGGAAGCCGGCACGGCAGCGCTGGACTTCTTTGCGGAATGGAAGGCGGTCTACGTGGATTACAGCGGCCGCCTGCAACGGGCGCAGATCGACACCTGATACGCGGCTCAGCGTGCCGCTTTGACCCGGCGGCCGATCGATTGCCAAAGGAGACAGGCTATGACCACGTCAACCAAGCACATCGAGTTAAAGACCCATATTCCCGGACCGAAGAGCCAGGCGGTGCTGGACCGGATTGACCGGGCCACGCCGCGCGCGGTCTCCATTTACGCGCCGCTGGTGGTGGCGCGGGCCCATGGCACTTTGCTCACCGATCTGGACGGCAACACGTTCATCGATCTGACGGGCGGGGTCGGGGTGCTCAACGTCGGGCACACCCATGACCGGGTGCGGGCCGCCTTGCATGAGCAAGTCGACCGGTTTTTGCACACGGATTTTACCGTCATTCCCTATGAACCGTACGTACGGTTGGCGGAGCGGCTTATCGCCCGGTTTCCGGGCGGGGGGGCGGCCACCGCCGTCTTTTTCAATTCCGGCGCCGAAGCGGTGGAAAACGCGGTGAAAATCGCCCGCGCCTACACCAAACGGCGAGGGATCATCGCCTTTGAACGCGCGTTTCATGGACGCACCCTGATGGCGATGAGCCTCACCAGCAAAGTACATCCCTACAAGGCCGGGATGGGGCCATTTGCGCCCGAGGTCTACCGAGTGCCTTTCCCCTACCCGTATCGGTGTCCTTGGGGGCACGGCGATCCGGCCCATCAATGCGGGGACGTGTGTTTTCAGCCAATCGCCCAAGCCCTGCAGCTGCAGGTGGCGCCGGAAGATGTCGCGGCGGTGATTGTGGAGCCGGTGCAAGGCGAAGGCGGTTTTATCGTCCCGCCGCCGGCCTTTTTGCCTTGGCTGCGGGCGTTGACCGAGCGCCACGGGATTCTCCTGATCGTGGATGAGGTCCAGACCGGCTTCGGCCGCACGGGAACCTTCTTTGCGACCGAACAGGCCGGCATCCGGCCCGATCTGCTGACCCTGGCCAAATCCATTGCTGACGGTTTGCCGCTGTCGGCCGTGATGGGCCGCGCCGAGGTGATGGATGGACCGGGGGACAGCCAAATCGGAGGGACCTACGTCGGCAACCCCTTGGCGGTTACCGCGGCCAACGCTGTGCTTGATGTCTTTGAAGAGGAGGATTTGCTGCAAGCGGCCCGCAAGCAGGGACAATATCTGACGGAACGGCTCCAAGCGCTGGCCAGCCAATCGCGTTTTGTCGGTGAGGTGCGGGGGCTGGGGGCGATGGTGGCGATGGAATTGGTGCGCGACCGTGAGACCCGGGAGCCCGCCCCGGAGTTGACCGAGCGCGTGCTCAAGCGGGCGATGGCGCGCGGCGTTATCTGTCTTAAGGCGGGGATTTACGGCAATGTGATCCGCTTCCTGGCTCCCCTCAATACCCCGTTGGACATCTTGCAAGAGGCGTTGACGGTGCTGGAAGCGGCCCTTTTGGAAGAAACCTCGGCGTAAATGGAGACGCCTGTTGTGCAGCCGGGCCCGCTGGCCGGGGTTCGGGTGCTGGACCTGACGCGGGTGCTGGCCGCGCCGTATGCCACTATGGGGTTGGGCGAACTGGGCGCCGAGGTGCTAAAGGTGGAGCGCCCGGGCAGCGGCGACGAGACCCGGCAATGGGGTCCGCCGTTTGTCGCCGGGGAAGCGGCCTACTTTCTTGCGGTCAACCGCAATAAGGAGTCGCTGACGGCGGATCTGGCCAATCCCGCCGATCGGGCGCTTATCCAACGGATCGCGCTGACTTGGGCGGACGTGGTGGTGGAAAATTTCAAGCCCGGCACCCTCGAACGGTGGGGACTGGGATTGGAGCAGTTGCGCGCGCAAGCCCCGCGCCTTATCACCGCGTCGGTTCGCGGCTACCCGCCCGGGGATGACCGTCCGGGTTACGACTTTGTCATCCAGGCGGCATCCGGCCTGATGTCGTTAAATGGTCCGCCCGACGGGCCGGGCTACAAAGTCGGCGTGGCCATCGCCGACATCACCACCGGGCTGTTTTTGCTGAGTGGGATTTTGGCGGCGCTCTATGCCCGGGAAAAAACCGGACGCGGGCAACACGTAGGGGTTTCCCTGTGGGAGTCGCAGCTGGCCTGGTTTGCCAATGTCGCGCAGAGTTATCTGCTGACCGGGCAGGAACCCGCGCGGTGGGGCAATGCCCATCCCCAGTTGGTGCCCTATCAGCTGTTTGCTGCGGCCGACGGCCATCTGGTGGTGGCGGTGGGCAACGATGTTCAGTTTGCGGCCTTGGCGCGGGTGCTGGGCAACCCGGCCTGGGCGCACGAGCCGCGGTTTGCGACCAATCCCGAGCGGGTCGCCCACCGCGACGAACTGGTGGCGTTGATGGCGGCCGTATTGGTGGAGCGACCGTGTGAAACCTGGATTGGGGCGTTGACCGAGGCCGGTGTGCCGGCCGGTCCGGTGCGGAGCGTGCCGGAGGCGCTGGCCTGGGCCGGGCAGGCGGGCCTTTCGCCGGTGGTGGCGGTCGATCACCCGCTCATCGGCGAGCTCGGGCAGATTCCGCTGCCCTGGCGGTTTTCCGGGACCCCATCCGGGGTTCGCCGTCCGCCTCCCCGGTTAGGCGAACACAACGCGGTGGTGCGGTCGCGCTTCGCCCGGGATGCAGCCGACGCTGCCGAGCCGGGATAGGCGTCCGGGCCCGCCGGCCCGATGCGCCCCCTTTTGGCGGTTGCGGCTGGCACGAGTCGTTGCTGGCCGGCAGGGGAGTTCCCGTTGCAGGTGACTGGGGATCTGGCCGCGACCGAGTTCTTTGGTCCGAGGTTGCCGAAGGCGTAGGCAGAAGCGGCCTGTCTCCTGCGGCTTATCGCGTGATGATGCAGGAATCGCAGCGGGGAATTACCCCGATCCCCTAAATGCTACCTGCGCGTATCTCGGCACGTATCTAATGATGGAATGGTTGGATAGGGAACGAAAATTGGTGAGTTTTCCCACGCGGCTCAATGGTTGGGGGTTACCCCGCCGACCAGGCGGCGAGGGGAGGGTGCGGGACGGCGCTTGCCGGATGCCGCCATACGCGGCCGGGATCGACGCTATGCTCCGAGTCGCGTAGGATCCGCGCCCGCCCTTGCGATCGCAAAACCGTGGCGCAGGCCCGCGTTTCCCGGCGTGATCAGAAAGACGTTCGGGAGCGGCGAAAGCCCGTCTGGGCGATGTCTGGCGTCCGCCTAGGGGAAGCCGCACAACTTGCTTGACGGGGTGCAACAGGCCGTCCCGCCGGCGTCGATGGTGGCGCCCAAACGCCGGGGATCCCCACGACAAAGCGGCGGCCGATTTCCGCCAAGCCGAAGGGGGAGCCCGCGTCATGGAGACGGGGACACCCATGAAGGCATCTGCGAAATCCATACCCTGATTGGGGGGCGGGAGTTGACCGGACTGAGCGCGTTTTGGCGGATGCGCGGGGCGCTAGAAGTATTGGACCGGCATCTCGCCCGGGGCACGCGGAAAGGCACTGGCTAAAAGTTCGCGGTCATCCGGGGTCAACACCAGGTCGCCGGCCGCCCGGTTCACATCGATGTGCTGGCGGGTGACCGCTTTCGGAATGGCGATGATGCCGGGTTGACCGATCAGCCAGGCCAGGGCGATGCCGTGCGGCGAGAGCAGGTGGCGGCGGGAGACGGTGCGCAACGCCTGCCAGCCCGGACCCTGCAAATCCAGCGTACCCAGGTGTTTCAGCGGTGAATAGGCCATTACTGCGATGCCGTGATCCCGGCAGTAGGGGATGATGCTGTGTTCCGCCCGCCGCTCGAGAAGGCTGTAATCAATCTGATTGGCGGCAATAAGGCCCGGCCCGAGGATGCTGTGGGCGGCTTGCAACAGGTCGCGCGAAAAGTTGCTGACGCCCAGGTAACGAATCGCGCCATGCTCACGGGCCTCCGCCAGCGCCCAGAGGGTGTCCCGCAAGGGAACGGTGCGATTGGGCCAATGCAACAGATAGAGGTCAATCACCTCGGTCTGCAGCCGGGCCCGGGAAGCCGCCAACGAGGTGCGCAACGCCTCCGGGTCGGCGTGGCTGGGCCACACCTTGCTGACGATAAAGGCTTTCTGGCGGCTATCGCCAAGCGCGGCCGCCACCACCCTCTCCGCGCCGCCGCCGGCATACATTTCGGCGGTGTCCAGGAGCGTCAGTCCGCGCTCGAGTCCATAGCGCAGGGCCTCCGTTTCAGCCGCGAACTGTTCGGGGTCGCCGCCCAGCCGCCAGGTGCCCTGGCCGATGGCGGGAACCGGGGTGGATCCAATGGTCACGGTGTGCATGGCGGGCCTCCCTGCCGACGCGTCGTGCGGTTTGTCTGCTAGCATACCAGGAACGGGGGGGATGCGCGAGCCGGGACCGCCGCCCAGCGCTTGCAGGAGCAGCCGGTGTTGGGCGAGAATAGGGTACAAGAACGACCGATCTGCACTGCGAGGGGGAGGACCATGGATTCGGTGACAGGGCCGGACCCGCTGCCGGTTCGGCCGGAATGGCGGGATCGCTTGCTGGAGGCGGCAGGCGAAGCCCAAGCGACGGGACAATGCCTGGTCCCCACGGGGTTGGGTCAACGAGGCCGCCAAGCCGGATTACGGGTGGACCTGGCGGCATTTGACCGCATGGCGGACTATCAACCCGCCGATCTGGTGGTGACGATGGAAGCGGGTTGCACCATCAACCGTTTGAACCAGATTCTGGCCGAAAATCAGCAATGGATTCCTTGGGACCCCGCCGACGGACGGGACGATACCCTGGGCGGACTGGTTGCCGCCGGGTTGGACAGCGCGCTGGCGGGGGGGTTCGGGACGCTGCGCGACCGGGTGTTGGCGATGGGGGTGTGGACACCCGGCTTCGGCTTCATTCGGGCTGGCGCGCCGGTGGTGAAAAACGTGGCCGGCTACAACCTGCCCCGGCTGTTTTTTGGCTCGCGCGGGCGGTTCGGAGTGATTGCCAGCGTTACCTTAAAAGTCGCTCCGCGGCCGCGGTCGACCGGGATCTGGCAGTTTGACGGGCCGGTGGAGGAGACGGCGCTGAGAGTCCGCCAAGGGGAGGCGATGGCGGAGCCCTGGGCCATGGTGCGGACCCATTGCGAGGCCGGGCGTTGCCGAACGGCCTGGGTTTGGATGGGGACGCCGGCCACGGTCGACCGGCTGTCGGGACTACTGGGGCCGCCCGCCGGGGAATGGCTGCCAACGGATGCCCGCCTCGGCTCCGGGTGCTCGGCTATGGGGGGGGTGCCCCGGAACCGGGTGGCGGCGTTGCTGCAGTGGTGGCCGGGACCGGTGATGGCCGAGTGGCAGACCGGATGGTTTTGGGGCCGGATCGAAGGCGATAGGGAGTGGTGGCAGATCGATGCGGCCATTCGGCAATGGGGCGGCGCGGTCCGCTGGGTGGCTGGCGGGTGCCGGCCGGATGATGAGTCCGACGGCGCGCTCGACCCCGTGGCGACGCGCTTAAAGCAGCAATTCGACCCGCACGGGATTTTGCCGGCGGTGGCGGGGAGGACGCCGAGATGATGGATTCCAGCCAATGCGTCCATTGCGGGCTTTGCCTTACGGCGTGTCCCACTTACCAAGAGACGGGACTGGAAGGCGAGTCCCCCCGGGGCCGAATCTTTCTGCTGGACCGGTTGGCGGAGAACCCGGGACTGCTGGATGCCGCGGTTTTTCAGCATTTGGACGACTGCCTGGATTGCCGCGCCTGTGAAGAGGTCTGTCCCGCGCATGTTCCCACCGGTCACTTGGTGCAAATGTTTCGGGCCACCCCCCAAGCCCAGCCCTATCGCGGCAGACCGGTGGAACGCCCGTTGGCGCTGTTTTTCGGGAGCGCCCGCGGGCTGACCTGGTTCTTGCGGCTGGCGCGGTGGTCGCAGGCGCCGTCTTTCGACGCGCTGTTACGGCGGTTTCCGCGTTGGGTGCCGCCCGTCGCCCTGTCCCTTAAAGCGGGGTTGCCCAAAGGGATTGGGCGAACGCTGAGCCGACAGCGTCTGCCGGCCGCGATGGGGGCGGGCGGTGCGGCCGGGTCCACCATGCTGTTTCTGGGCTGCATAATGGACAGTGTCTATGCCGAGACCAACCAGCACAGCGCTGAACTATTGGTGCGGGCGGGGCTCAGGGTGGCCGTGCCGGCCAGCCAGAAGTGCTGCGGCGCGCTCAGTTTTCATGCGGGCGACGGCGCTACCGCCCGCGCCTGGGCCCGGGCGAATATTGCCGCGTTTGAGCAGAGCGGCGTGGAGACGGTGGCGGTCAACGCTGCCGGGTGTGGGGCCCACTTGAAAGAATATGGCTCGCTTTTTCCTGACGAGGCGGGATGGGCCCAGCGCGCCCAACGGTTCGCGGCGGCGGTGCAAGACGTCTCCGAACTCCTCGCCCGGCACCCGTTGCCGGAATTGGCGCCTCGCGGTGAGTCGCTCACCATGCACGATGCCTGCCATTTAGCGCATGGCCAGGGCATCCGGCAGCAACCGCGGGCGTTGCTGCGACGCGCCGGCTACCAGGTGGTGGAGATGCCTGAAGCCGACCGTTGCTGCGGGTCGGCCGGTGTCTACAACCTCACCCACCCCGAACTGGCGAATCGCTTGAAATCGCGCAAGGTGGCCGATATCCCCGAGACGGTGGCGACGGTGGCGATGGGAAATCCCGGCTGTCTGCTGCAAATTGCCGCGGGGGTAAGGGAAACGGGACGCGCGGTCGCGGTCCGGCATACGGTGGATGTGCTCTGGGAAGCTTATCAGGAGGCGGATTGGCATGCGTGAACCGTGGCTGTTGGAGTTGGCGGAGGCGTTGGGCGATGGGCAGCTGGTGACCGACCCGGCCTGGCTGTTGCCCTACGCCTGCGACGCCTACACACTGGAACAGGAGATGCCGCGCGCGGTGGTGCTGCCGCAAACCGGCCAAGAGGTGGCACGGGCGGCAACGATTCTCCATCGCCACGGGATTCCCTATCTGGCGCGCGGGGCCGGAACCAGCCTGTCGGGCGGCGCCACCCCGCTTAATCAGGCCGTCATCATCCATCTTTCCCGGCTCAATCGGATTCTTGCGGTCGACGTGGATAGCCGGGTGGTGGAGTGTGAACCGGGAGTGGTGAACGCGTACATTTCCCGTCAGTTGGCCGAGGTCGGCGGGTTTTATGCCCCCGACCCGTCTTCGCAGCAAGCCTGCACGATTGGGGGAAATTTCGCCGAGAATTCGGGGGGACCGCATTGCCTCAAGTATGGGGTTACCATCAACCACGTGCTGCAGGCGGAAGTGGTGCTGGCCGACGGCATGGTGGTGACCGTCGGAAATCTGGCGGGTGCCCCCGAACCCCTGGACTATCTGGGATTGCTGGTGGGATCTGAAGGTACGCTGGGCATTGTGACCCGGTTGTGGTTGCGGATGCTGCCGCTGCCCAAGAGCCACCGCACCACCATGGCCTGGTTTGACGATGTGGATGAAGCGAGCCGGGCGGTGTCGGAAATTATCGCCGCGGGCATCATTCCGGCCGCGCTGGAGATGATGGACGCGCTGGCCATGGCGGCGGTGGAGAAGGGGGCGTACCCCGTGGGGTACCCGGCGGACTTGGCGGCGGTGCTGCTGATTGAAGTGGACGGGGAGCCCGATGCGGTGGCCGATGACAGCGCGCGGTTGGCCGAGGTGCTGGCGCACCGGCAGGTGCGGGCGGTGCACCACGCCCGCGATGAGCAGGAGCGGGCGCTCTGGTGGGCCAACCGCAAGACCGCGTTTGGAGCCATGGGGTTGATTTCGCCCAGCTATTACGTGCAGGACGGCGTCATCGCGCGAAGCCGTCTGCCCGCGGCCTTGCGCGAAATCGCCGCCATCGCGGCGCGCTATCAGATCCGCATTGCCAACGTGTTTCACGCCGGCGACGGCAACCTGCATCCGCTATTGTTGTACGACGACCGCGACCGCGAGCAAATTGAGCGGGTGCGGCGCGCCGGCTCGGAGATATTGGCGGTGTGTGTGCGCCTGGGCGGGACCATTTCGGGCGAACACGGCATTGGCATCGAAAAACGGGAGGATATGCTGGTACAATTTACGGGTGAGGAATTGGCCGCGCAATTGGCGATCAAGGCCGCATTCGATCCCCTCGGGGTGCTGAATCCGGGCAAACTGATTCCCACCCCGGCGCGATGCCGCGCCGAAAGCGGGGCGCCCGTCGCCTCCGGCGCCTGACTTTGGCATTGAAGGGGGGAATGCCTGCCAAACAGCCGTCGCTATGCGGGGAGAACGGACCGACGGAGGGGGTCATGGGACTATGGCGGAGTCCTACCTGATTATCGTGGAAGGTAAGAACGACCGGAAGCGTCTGCGACGCGTGGTTCCGGAAACCATTCCCATCGTTGCCACGTATGGCATTCCCAATACCCGTCGACTGGAAACTTTGCGTTGGATGGGCCGCCACCGCACGGTGGTGGTGATGACCGACGCGGATGCGGCCGGACGGCGCATCCGGCACATTTTAAAAGAGGTCTTCCCGGACGCGGTGGATGTCTACACCAAACCGGGATTTAACGGGGTTGAGCACACGCCGGCGGAGTACTTGCAAGAACGTCTGCGGCGCGTGGGCGTTTTGGACCCTGGGCCGGACGCTTGCGAGGGTTGGCTCAATGATCTAAGGTGAGAAGGGCCTGGCCACGGGGTCCGGGCATTCTGGCAGAAGAGGGACAAGCGTGAAGCATCCGATTTGGGTATTGCCGGACAAGAGCCGGTTCCTGCGCCAGCGGACCATCAAGTTGAAGTCGATGGGGCAGGATGCGCATTTGCTGCGCGACGATTTGTTTGACACTTGGGAGACGGTGGCGGCTTACGGGATTGCTGCGCCGCAGGTGGGTTCGTCTTTGCGGATGTTTATCTGGAAAGGCGGAGCGATGGAGGGCCCCGAAGTCATTGTCAATCCCAAGATTATCCGTGCGCAAGGGGAACTTAAGGATTATGACGGATGCCTCTCGGTGCCGGGAATTTACGGCCGCACGCGGCGCGCGGCATTGGTCGAGCTGACCGGATGGGACGAGTCCGGCCATTCCATCCGGAGAACCTTTCAGGGATTCGACGCGCGGATCATTCAGCACGAAGTGGATCATTTGGAAGGCGTCCTCTTCATTGACCGGATTGACGACTTAAACGACCTGTACGTGCTGGAAGAAGAGGCTCAGGAAGACGGGGAGACGACCAGTCGCCAAGCGGCCCTCGACGATCGTCTGCTGGCCTTTGTGACTCGGGAGCGGCGCCCAATCCCCGGACACGCGCTAATCTGGTAGGACGTAGACGGGGTCGGATCAGGGGGCAACACCATCATGACGGCTCTACAACACCCGATACTGGACGAAATCAACCACTGCAACAAATGCGGGTTCTGTTTGCCAGCCTGTCCCACCTACGTGCTGACCGGCAGTGAGCTGGCTTCGCCGCGTGGGCGCATCGCCATGGTGGAGGCCACGTTGCGAGGGGAAATCGGGGCCGGCGGCGCGCTCGAGGAAGCGCTGTCATCGTGTCTGGGATGCCGAGCCTGTGAGACCGCCTGTCCCTCGCAGGTTCCGTACCACCGCATTCTGGAGGCAGGCCGGGATTTACTCCGGGCCTCGCGGAGCGGTAGGCGGCGGCTTAGCCTTATCTCCCGGCAATTGCTTTGGTTGGTGCGCCATCCCAACCGATTAGGCCGGTTGACCAGACTGGCGGAGCGAATTAAGCCTTGGGCACTACCCCGGCGGCTCCGCCAATATCGGCCCATGCTGGGTTACCGGCCGGAGATCCTGGCGCCGCCGCCGGGGCCCAAGCCGGAGGACCGGGGGGCGGTCAGCTTCTTTTCCGGGTGCGTGATGGGGGCCGTCTTCCCCGATGCCAACCGGGCGGCCGAGGCCCTGCTGGCGCTATCCGGGGTTGGCGCGACCACACCGTTGGACCAAGGGTGCTGCGGCGCCTTGCAGGCTCACGCGGGGCGGCGGGCGGAGGCCCGCCAGCTCGCGCGGCAAAACATTGCCGCCTTTGAGCCGACGGCGCCCCGCACCATTGTCACCACCGCCGGCGGATGCGGCGCGATGCTGGCCGAATATGCCGAATTGCTGGCCCGGGACGACGTCTGGCGGGAACGAGCCCGGCAATTCGCGGCGCGGGTGCGCGATTGGTCGGCGGTGCTCGGCGAGATGGATCCGCCGATCCGGTTTCAAGGTGCGGGCGAACGGGTGGTGTTGCAAAACTCCTGCCATTTGGTCAACGTATCCAAAGCGGGAACCTACTCGGTGAGTTTGCTGCAACGGGTTGAGGGCGACGATTTCATATCGATTCCCGGCCAAGACCGCTGTTGCGGCTCGGCCGGCCTTTATAATTTCGAAAATCCGGGGTGGGCGCTGCGCATTCTCGACGCCAAAATGGAGCAGGTGGCGCAGGCCGCGCCCGACCGGATTTTGGTCAACAACCCAGGCTGCCATCTGCAGATGCAATGGGGGGCTCACCGGCACCCGGGCACAACCGACGTGCGAGTTGAGCACTTGGCCCGTTACCTGTATCGTGCGGCGCTGCGGGCGCAATCCGGCGAACAGGCGCTAACTCCCCGGGGAGGATGACGGGGGTGGCGCTGCGTGCAGAGATTTTGGACGGGAAATGGGCCTTGCGGCTTTTGGCACCCCAAGACGCCGAACAGCGGTTAAGCTATCTGACTCGCAACCGGGCGTTTTTCACACCGTTTTTTCCTGCCATGGCATCCACCGATTTCACCCTCTCCCACCAGCGCGCGATTTTGGAGGAGGCGGCGCGGGAGTGCGCGGCAGACCGCCGCTACGCCTTTGGCCTCTTTGGCGGGGAGGGACAGCTGGTGGCCACCGTAACCCTGGCCAACGTGGTGCGTGGCGCCTGGCGGAACGCCAATCTGGGCTACAGCATCGATCAGGCTCACGCCGGGCAAGGGATTATGACCGCCGCGGTGGCGGCGGTGCTGGACTTCGCGGAGGGCCCCATCGGCCTTCACCGGGTAGAAGCCGCCATCATGCCCCGCAACCGGGCATCGATCCGGGTCGTGGAGAAAAACGGTTTTCAGCGGATCGGCCTCTCTCCGCGCTATCTCCTGATCAATGGGCGGTGGGAGGACCACCTGCTGTTTTTTCGGCTAAGCGCCCGCGATGAGCCCGACGTGCCGACTTAAGCCTGGTTGGGGTCGGGCGCGGGGCATGGGCATGGTCGGCGAACGCCAAGGGGCGGGTTCGCGATACTCCTCGCGTCTCACAATTGATGATTTAGGCAGCCGACTTAAAGACTTGGAATTTGAGTGTCAGTAGCGTGTTGAGCTCGGCTTGGGGGCGGCCGCAGATCGGAACAGTCGCGGATCGCCTGTTTGAATGGCCCACACGTCGGATCGTGCCGCCCAGAGACACCACCAGTACTCGCTGTATAGCTCGTGTGCCTGCACCAACTTCCCGAGCCGTGCGATGAGGTTGCGGTGGGGGGAATACGTCGGCAACCAAAGCCAGGTGATCTCGAGGCGTGCCGCCTCGGCCATCACATCGGCATGGCGTTGATAACGGGCGTTATCCAGCACGAGGGGGATGGGCAGGTCCGTGAACTGGGCCGCCAGGTTTTTCAGGAGCGTGACCACGCTCTCCCGGTTGATGGTGGTGTCATGGGTCACGGTGATGACCTGGTGTGTAATCGCGGGTCAGGCCCCGAGCCCGTTAACGCGTTGACGCCCGGAGGGCGTCGGCAGCAGGATCCGGGTCAAACCCCACCAGGAGCCCAGCCCGGCGCCCAAGACAACGTGCGCCGCATCAACGAAAAAGACCTGGCGGCGCCCCGCCTGGGCCTCGTCTAAGGTTGGGGTGAGTTCGGCATCCAGGAATAGTTGCTGCGCGACCGGGTCCGCTTGGGCCAGGATGGGGCCGGTTTGGCGACGGCTAAACCCGTTTTTTTAGCCAGGCCCGGACTGGGGTCGGCCCGCGGCGGACGCCGGTCAGGGCTGCGATCCGGTCCCCGGCCTCTGGCCCGGTGTGGGGCGGTTGGGCGGTAAAGGCTTCCCGCAGGGTGGTGGCCTGGCGGTCCCAGGCTGCTGTTTGGGGATGGGGGTTAAACGGCCGGAGGGCCGCGAGGCCTCCGGCCAGGTAGGCGTGAAGGGCACTCCGCACGGTGCCCTCCGACACGCCGATGATGCGCGCCACCTCGTGGCGCGGGTAGCCGAGGCCCACCCAATAGAGCGTGGGCAGTTTTTGCTGCACACGGGGATGCGGATGGGTATAGCGCTCTGCCTGGCGTATCGCCAGGTCCTCGGGGGGAATCGCAATCCGGATCATATACCCGTCCTCGTCGTGGTCTATGGGAGACTTTCACGTCCCCATCGAGCGGGCTCATTCTGGAAACAGGTGAGAGGGGCTGGACGTTGCGGGTATTTTGAAGACGATGATAATTGTCCCGGCTGGTCTTTCGTTGGGAAGTGGTGGGAAATCTGGATCAAGGCTACCCGGGCGCGTCCTCCCCTATCGGTATTCTACTTTGTCCGCAATGCCGGTCAACCCGCTAGTTTCTTGATCATCGCCTTTGAGAAAGAGCCATCGAGCGCAATCTAGCAGGAAACTTTTGTCCAGTCCTTAAAAACCTTCCGGAAGCATTGGTAAGGAAAACCACCAAACCGTATCCGCGAGGAGTCTAGCAGCGTAGTGCCAGCCGCCCCCACCGATTTCACGGTGGCCCCTTCGCCGGGGAACGGCTTCGATCAATACGAAATGTTCCGTCATGGGTTCAACACCGAACGCTACGGATCATTCACAAATCCGCGGGCTTTTGTTACCGGGTTGCGGGATTGCGGCGAAACGGACCGGAGAAAGATGCCAACCGAAGCCATTTTCTTGGATTGCCCTCGGGGCAGGCGGTCGCGGGGGCTAGGCCAACCCCAGCGCCTGCAAGAGCGATTCCAAGTCCTCCAGCGTGGCGGGGTCGACGGGTGGCGCCGGGGCGCGCACTGTGCGATGGGCAATCAGGTCACGGCGAGCATAAAGCACTTTTCGGATGCCTATCCCTTCCGCGCCTAACTGCGCTTCGAAACGGATGAGCGGCAAATACCGATAGAACTGGCCTCGGGCACCTTCCCGGTCCTGTGCCCAATACCGCTTGCACACCTCGACCAGGATTTCCGGGAAGGCAAATCCGGTCATGACCCCGGCCGCCCCCCGTGCCAGTTCTTCGTAAAAATACAGGCCGCCCAGTCCGCCGAACACCGAGAGTTTGGGGGCCGCGGCGAGAATGTGGCGGATCTTGGTGGGGGTGGGCGGTTCCTCCACTTTCACGTAGCGAATGGCGGCAATTTTGGCAGCCAAGTCGGCGATCAGCGGGGCGGGCATTTGCACCCCGGTGCTGACCGGCTCGTCCTGCAGCACCAAGGGGATGCCGACGGCCTCGGCCACGCCGGCGAAATGGGCCTGCAACAGACCAGGATGTCTCACCTGGGGCGGTGGGGCCACCATCACTGCGGCGGCGCCGGCGTTTTGGGCAGAGCGGGCGCGTTCGGCGGCAACCCGGGTGCTGGCCGCGGAGACCCCCACCACGACCGGGAAATCGGGTCCGGCAGCGGCAATATAGGCGTCGGTTACCGCTTCCCGCTCGCGATCCGACAGTTTGGCAGCCTCGCCCATAATGCCCAAGATGGTGATGGCGGACGCCCCCGATCGCCGATAAAACGCCGTCAGTTGGGCAATCGAGGCGTGATCGACCGCGCCAGATCG
>JAJZZA010000135.1 GCA_021797825.1 Bacillota bacterium
CAACATGATTGATCTCGAGTCCAACCCCACCAAATTGCTGGACGTGGTGATGGTGGGCAAGCAGTTGTTGATAACCCGGGGGGCACTGACGACGTTTTCCATCGCCAACGACGTGGCGAAGTACTTCGCCATCATTCCGGCGATGTTCGCGGCGGTTCCGGCTTTGCGGGTGTTGGGCGCGATGAACATTATGGGGCTGAAGACACCCCACGGCGCGATCTTATCGGCGCTCATTTTCAACGCGGTGATAATTCCCGCGCTGATTCCTTTCGCCGTTCGCGGCGTCAAATACCGAGCCGAGTCAGCCGACAAAATGTTGGCGCGCAACATCTTCAACTGGGGTGTGCTGGGCGTTCTGATCCCATTTCTGGGGATTTGGGGAATCGACCGTGTGCTGGGCATCTTTGGATTGGCGTGAGGGGGACGAACCATGCGATTAGTGCGACCGATTTTGGGGGTGACGCTGGGTCTTTGGCTTTTGCTGGGGATCGGGTACCCTTTGGCCATGACGGGAATTAGTCAGGTGCTCTTTCCGTCGCAGGCGCAAGGCAACTTGGTCTACCTAAATGGGCGGGTGGTAGCCTCCCGCCACGTCGGCCAATATTTCAGCACCCCCCAGTATTTTTGGGGACGGCCCTCGGCTACGCTTTCCGTCAGCACCGGCAAACCCAAGCCCTACAATGCGTTCGCCTCCGCGCCCAGCAATCTGGGACCGACCAATGCCGCCCTGCTTAATACCATTAAGGCGAGAATCGAGCACCTCTTGGCCACCACGCCCGGCCTCACCGTGAATCAAATTCCCGCCAGCCTGGTGGAGGGATCAGGGTCGGGGCTTGACCCCAACATCAGTCCCCAGGCGGCCTACATCCAGGTTCCGCGGGTTGCCCAGGCAACCGGATTGAGCGAGGTGTTTCTCCGCCAGCTGATCACCCAGTCCATCGAAGCCCCCCAGTTCGGGTTGTTCGGCCGGAGCCGGATTAATGTGACGCTCTTGAACATCCAGGTCTACCGGATGTTGCATGGCGGCACATAGCAGGACGAAACAGGTACGCCCTGCGCTGTGGGCAGTGTCACCGGTCAGGGAGATGGCTCACCAGGGGGCGGGCGGCGGAGCCGGTCCGGCGATGGTCCCGGTTGGGCTGAAAACCCCGGCGGCGGGCCGGTCAAGGAGACGGCGCGGGCGCCGAAAAACCCCAGGGACCTTCCACGGGAAGGTCCCTGGGGTGTGGGGGTTTATGCCGCCAGGCGATTTCTGACCAACGCCCCCCCGCCGGTGCGGACGGTTTCGGGCTCCAGCGGTCGCGACGTCGCGGGCTGCATTTTGGGGCGAAATCCCCGGCCGGGCGCGGATTGCCGCACGGCCGCGTTCGTCTTTTCAGGCCCGAGCGGCATGGTGCATAATGAGGAGTAACCGGCGGCCCAGCGCTCGCCCCGGGGATTTTGGGCCTGCGGAGCAAGCGCCAGCGCCCGCCAAGAGGGGGCGGAATCATGCCCGAACGGATTGTTAAAGTGATTTCGACGGCTCCCCCGGCGGGACGCCTCAAGATTTTTGTCGGGGCTGCCCCCGGCGTGGGCAAGACCTACACCATGTTGCGGGAAGTGCATACCTTGCAGGCGCGCGGGGTGGACGTGGTGATTGGCACGGTGGATGGGCACGGCCGACCGGATACGGGCCGGCAGACCCATGGGCTCGAAATCATCGCACCGAAATTCGTGGAGTTTCAGGGCCGGGCATTTGAGGAAATGGACGTGGATGCTATTGTCGCCCGCAATCCGCGGGTGGTGGTGGTCGATGAACTGGCGCACAGCAACGTCCCCGGGTCGCGTTTCAGCAAGCGCTAC
Organism: Bacillota bacterium; assembly: GCA_021797825.1. Taxonomy (GTDB): domain Bacteria; phylum Bacillota; class Sulfobacillia; order Sulfobacillales; family Sulfobacillaceae; genus JAJZZA01. The sequence continues at coordinate 1,843 of JAJZZA010000135.1, forward strand.
ATGGATATCGAATACCTGTTGGACCACGGCATCGACGTGTTGACCGCGGTCAATATCCACCACATCGAGGGGATTGCGGACGAAGCGGAGGCGATAACCGGGATTAAGGTGCGGGAAATCATTCCGGAAAGTTTTGTCAAACGGGCGGCGGAAATCGAAGTCATCGATGTGACACCGGAGACCTTGCGGCAAAGGTTGCGCGATGGCAGCATCTATCCGATGGAACAAGTGGACAAGGCGTTAAACAATTTTTTCCGGACGTCCAACCTGGCCGCATTGCGCGAACTGGTGCTGCGGGAAGTGGCCGATGACGTAGACGAGCGTTTGCAGAAATCCTTTGATCGGCGGCGAATTCCGGGTCCGGTGGGAGCCAAAGAAGCGATTTTAGTGTGTGTCAACTATTTAGACCGTTCGGGCAAACTGCTGGAAAAAGCCAAACGGATGGCGGACCGGCTGAAAGCCGACCTGTTGGTGCTGACGATTGTCAATACCGCCTTGGAAAGCATGACGGCGCATGAACGGGAGCATCTGGCAAAGTTGCGGGAGATGGCAGACAACGCCGAAGCGGACTACATTTTGGAGTCGCGGAACGATCGCAAGCTGGGCCAGGTGATTATCGACGTGGCGGACCGCTACAATGTCACCCAGATCGTTATCGGCCAACCCAACACGCGCCAGTTGTGGCGGATGCCGTGGCATGAAAATCCGGTTCGCTACCTGCTCAAGCATTTAAAGTATGTCGATCTGCGGATTGTCGGGTGGCGGGAGGCGTGACCATGACGGACGGGATCCAGCGGCCGGCTGCCATGCCGCGCCGGGGATGGCTGACGATTTATATCGGGGCGGCGCCGGGCGTGGGCAAGACCTACAAAATGCTGCAAGATGCCGACGATTGGCGGCGCAAGGGCCTCGATGTCGTGGTGGGTCTCATTGAAACTCACGGCCGCAGGGATACGGCCAAGCAAATTGGCGATCTGGAGACCTTGCCTTTAGCGACGATTTGCTATCAAGGACGCACCTACCAGGAACTGGATGTGGAGGGAATCATCCGCCGGCACCCCAAAGTGGTGTTGATTGACGAGTTGGCGCACACCAATGTGCCTGGTTCGGTAAGGGGCAAACGGTTCGAAGATATCGAATTCGTGTTGGACCATGGCATTGATGTGGTTACGGCGGTCAACATTCAACATTTGGAGAGTTTGCAGGACAAAGTCGAACACATTACGGGGGTGAAGGTGCGCGAGCGGGTTCCCGACTCCTTTATCGACCGGGCGCGGCAAGTCAAACTGATTGACGTGGCGCCCGAAACATTGCAGCAGCGGTTGGAAGAAGGCAAGATCTACGCCCTCGATAAGGTTGAACACGCGCTGAACAATTTCTTTCAGCTGGGCAATCTGGCCGCGTTGCGGGAAATCGCGCTGCTGGAGGTTGCCGATGATGTCGAGCAGCGCCTAGACAAGGAGCTGAGCCGGCGAAACCGGGTCACGGTAGAACCGGAACGGATCCTGGTTTGCGTCAATTACCGGCCCCATTCGGAAAAGCTCATCCGCCGGGGTTGGCGCATCGCCGACCGGTTAAACGCCAAACTCTACGTCCTGGTCGTCGTGGCGGACGATATGACGGGGGAAGAAGAGAAGGATTTGGCCCGAATTGAAGCGCTCAGCCGTCAATTCGAGGCGATTTTCATCAAGAAGCGGGTCGGCTCCCGCCGGGTGGGGGAAATTATCGTGGAGGTGGCGGAAGAGGTGCACGTCTCCCAAATTGTCATCGGGCAACCGCTTCCCCGCAAGAACGGGATGTGGTCTCGTTTTGAGGAAAACCCCGTGGACTACGTGCTGGATCATGCCGAGTTCATGGACTTGCACGTGGTGGCCAATTCCCGGGATTAGTCCCCCGCCTGCGGGGCGGACCGCGCCGGTTAGCGGGGCTGTTGCAAAATCAAGTTGACGGACTGATAGGTCATCACCGTGAGGTCTGTCTGGTTTTGCAAGGAGTGGGCAAAGGTGATGGCTCCCCGGCCGTTCTTGGGCGGGGATTTCTCCGCCACCACGACATCGAGCGAGAGGGTGTCTCCGGGCCGCACCGGCTTTAACCAGCGCAATTCGTTAACCCCCAGCCCGACGAACATGCTGTCAGTCACCAGACCGAGGCGCAAGAACAGCCACCAGGCAATTCCCATGGTGTGAAAGCCGGAGGCAATCAGGCCTTGAAATGGCCCCTGCGCGGCCGATTGCGCATCAAGATGCATGGCTTGCGGGTCGAAATGGTGGGCAAACGTAATTATCTCGGCTTCCGTTACCGTGCGGCCTCCGCTATGAAACCGGTCTCCTATGGAAAAATCCTCATAAAACCGTGTAGTCGACGCCATGACGGCCTCCCGCTTGCAATTTTCTCCGGCCCACCGCATGCTCCCTTTTCGCCGGCGGGTCAGCCCACCCCCAACAATGGGGTGATGAAATGTCCAGCCCCCATGCCAATCACCGCGGCAATGGAGGATACCGCCAGGAAGGACAGGCCCGACTTCCACCAGGTCTCGCCGGTGGACTGTCCGGTCAGCGCGCCGAGGACAAAGGCGGTCAGTGCCGACAACCAGATGACCCACACGAACGCCGCCATCGGCACGGACAAAATGATGTTGGGCAACAGGGGCGGGATCGAGCCGCTCAACACCGCCAGCGCCATGAGAGCGGCATTTTTCACCGGGCTTTCAAATGATTCCGGAATGATGCCCAGTTCATCGCGCAGCATCAGATTGAGCCAAAGGTCGTGATCTTGTTCAAACCGGGAGAGAAATATCTCGGTTTCCTCTTCGGAGAACCCGTACCCGCGATAGATGTGCCGCATCTCGGCCAGTTCTTCCTCGGGCATATCGTCCATCTCCCGTTTCTCGCGGTGGACCTGGGCTTGGTAATACCGCACTTCGGTTCGGGTCGAAAGGTAGGAGCCCAGAGCCATCGAGACCACGGCGGCAACAATCGCGGCCAGGGTGGCGCCAATGA
>JAJZZA010000047.1 GCA_021797825.1 Bacillota bacterium
GCAGTCAGGCTCTGCCGGTTATTGCCCACCCCCGCCCCCGGATGAATGCCGGTGTCCGCCAACTGCACACTGCCCAGCAGCCGGTCGAGATTGCGCGCCGCCAGGGCGTCAATCGCCACCACCAGATCGGGAGCGATTTGGCCCACAATCCCGCGAATGATGTCCAGTGTCTCAATGCCGGTGGTCCCCAGCACGCCCGGGGCGACGGCGGCGACCGACCGCATGCGCGCGCGCATCTCCTTGGGCACTAACGTCCCCAGATGCCGCGTAACCAGCAAACGATCGACCACCCGCGGCCCTAACGCATCCGGGGTGGCATTCCAGTTGCCCAGCCCCACCACCAGTACCGACAAGTTCTGGCGGTCGGGAATCATTGCCGTCACATGCCGGGCCAACACCTGGATCAGATTCCGTTTCAGGCCGGGATCGCGATCCTTAAAGGCCGGAACGTCCAACGTAATATAGTGGCCGCGCGGCTTGCCCAACAGTTGTTCCGCCGATTCCTGGAAGATTTCCACCTCGGTGACGAGCACGCCCGCTTGGGTGTGCTCCGTCACCCGCACCCCCGGCACGTCTTCGCGGCCATCGCCACGGGCCATCTCCCGCGCCTCGATGGCCATGTCGGTATAGAGTTGGCCGGCATCAAATGCCGAAATATTGTGGTCTGCCATGGGCGCCCCTTTTTTGTTCACGGTCGTCGTCGGGTCTAACGTGCCCGCGGCAAACGACCGCTATGCGTCGATCCTCAAGGGCCGCCCCGCGCGAAGCGGAAAAACCGCCCGGATGCGCGGGAAAGGTCGCGCCGCCAGGGACTGACCGCGGACCAGGCCAAGGCAATGTCGCGCAACGTGATAACCGGGAACGGCACCACCGCCTCAAACCCGGGCAGTAGCCCGCTGCCCGTGGTTCCGAGCGCCAACCAGCGCATGGCCATCGCGTAATCCAGCACCCCCGCCACATTCATTACGACCAGCTGCCACGGGTTTTGATCCGTCCATAAGAGGGCGTAGTACACCCAAAGCATATATTGCGGGCTATAGACTTTGTTGCAAAGCATCCACCAGGCGAGGGCGGCCGCCGCAGCCGACACTGCCGGCAAGCGGCCTTTCAGCACGGCCGCCAGAATCACGCTGCCTCCCGCCACGGTCAGCAAGAGGCTAAGCAGATTGACCCAGGCGATAGTCAAAAGGTGGAGATGGATAAGCCATTGATAGATTCCCGGGTCCGGTCCGCGCCCGCTGTTAAACGTGAAAAAATATGACCAGCCATGAAAGGCCAAGAGCGCAAACGGCAGATTGATCCCCACTGCCGTGATGAGCAGTCCCATCAAGAATACCCGCAGCCGGTGGCGCCGCCCTGCGGGCTCGGCCATCCAGAGCGCAGCACCAAGATAGGGCACCATAACGATGGGAAAAAATTTGGTCGCGATGCCGACGCCAATCCAAAGACCGGCCTGGCGGTCCCGTCCCCGTTCGAACGCCCAGAGCCCCAAACCCCAGGTCGCGATTCCTAACAGATCCCAATTCAATAAGCCATACGTGGCCAACATCGGACTCAACGTGAACCAGAGCGCGGTCCGCGGCCCGCGTGCGCGCCACAGCACCCAAAGGCCCACCCCAAACGCCCCGGTCAGCGCCATCACGGAGGCGGTCACATAGCCCCCAAACCCCGGGAAATACGCCATCGCGGACATAAACAGACCGAGCAGCACCGGGTATTCGATGACATTATGAAAGTATGGCAGCCCGTGTTGATAGAGATGGCGGGAACCATACAGCGCCACCACGTCGGAGTAGCTCCAATGGCTGAAACTCCACACATAGTAGGGCAGGCCAGGATGTCCCGCCGTCATCGCGTGGGCCGGGGGGATCAAGAAAAAAACCGCCCGCACCATCATCCAGGCAACGCCTGGGAGCAGCAGCCACCACCCTCGGCCAGCCCATAATCGCCTCATGCCGGGCCCCGGCGTAACGCCAAAGGAGACCGAAAGGCCTGTTTGGCCCGGGCTGAGGAAATCATGTGGTCGGCCACCATGCTGAGCAGAACCTCCCATTGGCGGTGTTTGGCCGCCAGATAATGCAGATCCGGATTCAAGTAGCTGGGCGCCTGCGGCAAACCCGCCAGCATGGCCGCCTGCGGCAAATTCAGCCGGGCCGGCGTTACCCCAAAATACCGGCGGCTGGCCATGCCGATCCCATACGCCCCGTTTCCCAAATAGACATAGTTGATATACATGGTTAAGATATCCTGCTTGCTGTACAGCATGGTGGCGGCCACCGCCAAGAGGGCTTCGGAGAGCTTGCGGCGAAAACGCTTCACCGGACTTAATAGCGTATCGCGCACCAATTGCTGGGTCAAGGTGCTGCCTCCCTGGGCAAACTGTCCGGTCGCCAAATCAACCGTCAGCGAACGGCCAATTCCTTCCAAGCTAACCCCGAGATTGGAGCGAAACGTTCGATCCTCGGTCGCGATCAACGCCTCCGGAAACCATGGCGAGACCGCCGCCAGCCGGGTGTACGGTCCTTGGTGGCTCCTCACGTCCTGACGCACGATAGCCGGCAGCCGCTGTAACCGCGTCCAGTAGCCCTGATAAAATTGAAAGACGGGAATCGCCGTCACCACCATCCCGGCGGCGATGACCGCCCCCACCCAACGGAATCGCACCTTCCCTAACCTGACCAAGAAAGTTCTCGTCCCCTCTCACATACATGTTAGAAGGAGGGGTGGAGCATGCGAACACGTCGACGGTTGTTCTGGCGAGGCACCCTGACGCTCACCGGGGCCGCTCTCGTGTCCCGGGCCCTGGGCCTCTTCTACCGCATGCTGTTGGCACGGTTTTTGGGACCGGAAGGCCTGGGACTGTTTCAAATGATCGTCCCCCTATATTTTTCCCTCGTCACGCTCGCCGTCGCCGGAATCCCCATCGCCCTGTCACAAATGCTGGCCGAGGGGCGCGTCGCCCCAAAACCCCTCATGCGTACGGCCGCTCTGGTGGTTCTCGGCCTCAGCTTGCCGCTGGCCGTGCTGGTCGCGGCGGCAGCCAAACCCTTAGCCTTTGTATTGTACCATGATCCCCGCTTTGTCCCCTTGCTGTGGGCCTTGGCCCCGGCCTTGCTGGCGGTGGCCGGTGCGAGCGTGTACCGCGGCTATTTCATTGGCCGCCAGCAGATGGCTCTGCCCGCAGCGTCACAAGTGGCTGAACAGGTGGTGCGGGTCGCCATCCTGTTTGGCTGGCTTAACGTCGCCGGTTGGCAAACCCTCGCCCACGGCCCGCTCATCGCCGTTTGCTTGATTTGCGCAGGAGAGGGCGTCAGCCTGTTGATTTTGGGCTGGGGGTACCGTCGCCAAGCCACCGCTTGGACAAAGTCGCCGAAAGCCGCAACGTCTGGCACCGCCCGCCACCTGTTGCGCCTGGCGCTGCCGATTACGGCCAGTCGTCTCCTGGGTTCGGCCATCGGGGTGGTAGAGGCGGCGATGATTCCCTGGCGGCTGACCCGAGCCGGGCTAAGCACCGCGCGGGCCATCGAACTGTATGGAAAATTGACCGGCATGGCGCTTCCCTTAATCTTTTTCCCCACCGCGCTGACCTTCGCGTTGTCCACCAATTTGGTTCCGGCCATCGCGGATTCCCATTCCCGCCACGATGTCGACACGATACGGGGCCAAATTCTCGACAGCGTCAAAGCCACCGCCTTGCTCACGGTTCCCGTCACGCTGGTGTTGCTGGCGCTCGGGGTGCAACTCGACGATTTGTTTTTCCGGGCATCCATCCCCGCCTCGCTATTTGATCCGCTGGCGGTGGGAGGCTTCTTCCTCTATTTCGACATCGTGTGGGCGGGGGTGCTGCGCGGGCTGGGACGCACCGCTTTGCCGCTTCGCCATGACGTCATCGCCGGCGCTTTGGAGATCGTCCTGATCTGGGTTTTGGCCCCCCTGCCCGGGCGCGGGCCGCAAGGTGTGGCCTGGGCGATCGCGATCGGGTTCGCGGTCTCGTTCGCGCTCAATCTGGGAGCCGTCACCCGTCTGACCGGGGTTCGGCTCAATTGGCTGAGCATCATGGGAAAGCCGGCGCTAGCGGCTTTCCCCGCCCTGCTCGCCCTCTCCCTATGGCAAGCCTGGGCCCGGGGACACCAGTTGGGCGCGATGGAGACGTTGGCGCTGGGCCTGGCCGGCACCGTCGCCGTCTATCTCATCGCCCTGACAGCGGCCGGCGCCCGTATGACCCGGATCATTTGACGGCGTTTTGGGGCACGCCGACGCTGCCACGCCAACCCTCTGGCCCCATCGCGCCCCTGCGATCCGGCAGTTCCCGCTGGATCCGCGGATTCGGCCACCGGCTGGCGCCGGTCCCTGGTTAGAGATCGTCAATATGTTTGGCTTCTTCGTGCACAAAATCGGCAAACAGCGCCATCGCCCGGGTTCGAAAGTCCGAAACGGGCAGCGCCAAAGCAAATGGGCGGGTCACCGGTTCATCGGGAAATGGAAGCACCACCAGAGTTTTTAAGGCCAGTTCCTTGCGAATCGCCCAGCGCGAGAGCACCGAGACGCCCAATCCCGCTTCGACCGCTTCCTTGACCATTTGGGTGCTGGCAAATTCGGTCTTGCAGGTGGGAACGATATGATACCGGGTCAGCAAGCGGTCGGTCACTTCCCGTGTCCCCGACCCCTCTTCGCGCAGAATCCAGGGTTCGCGCGACAAAATCTCCGCGGTGATGCCCGCCACTTGCGTCAGGGGATGGTACGAGGGCACCACCACCACCACCTGATCGGCCGCAAACCCGGACACCTCGACCGAGCGATTGCCATACTGGCCCTCGATAATGCCGACATCAAGCAAACCGCGCGCCACGCGATCCACCACGTCGCGGCTGTTGGCCACACTGATGGTCGGCGCGATGCGCGGATGCCGTTCCCGAAATCGCGCAATCAGGCGGGGCAGCACGTACTCGCCAAACGTATAGCTGGCTCCAATCGCCAAAGATCCAAACTCCTCGTGCAACAAATCCCCCACCAGCTGCTCCATGCGCCCGTACAGGCCCAGGATCTGTTTGGCATGATAATAGACAATCTCCCCCGCTTTGGTAAGACGGACCCCCTTTTGATGTCGATCCAGCAAACGCGCGTTCAACGAGCGTTCCAGCGACCGGATTTGCTGACTGACCCCCGGCTGGGTCATGTGCAAATCTTCCGCCGCCCGCGAAAAACTCCTGCGCTCGACGGTCGCGACAAACACGAGTAGCTGCTGGTCCACGCCATTCCCTCCCCGCCATATTATCACTGTTGCTTATGCACTATATAACAACAAATTTATATCATTATAACCTAGCAGCCATTAAGCTAATATCAGGCTGAACCAGCCGCCACGTCTTCCGCGGAACATACGAAAGGAGGCCCACTCAATGTTGTCGAAACACTTCGGAACCAATTGGTTCACCACCGTCATGGGAGTGGGCATCGTGGCTGCTCTCACGTACGCCTCGCCGGTTCCCGTTCCAGGTCAGCATGGGCTGGGCATCGTCCTGTTTGCCCTGACCAATGTCGTCTTCGTGGTGGCCACCACGTTGTGGCTGCACCGCTGGGCTGTCCATACGCGAGAGGCTCTGGACGATTTCCGGCATCCCACCCGGGCGCTCTATTGGGGCGCACTGGCCATGGGCTTAAATGTCGTGGGCAATGACTACTTGATTGTCGGTTCGCATGTGCTGCCTCCTCATCTAGCCATCGCCATCAGCCAAGGATTTTGGATTGTGGGCGTCGCCGTGTCCCTGTTTACCGTGGTGACGGTCCCCTATTTGCTATTTCTCGCCCATCGGGTGACGGTTACCGATACGCTGGCCAGCTGGTTGATTCCGGTGGTGCCGCCCATCGTGGCGGCGGCGACGGGTTCCAGCCTGCTTCCCACGTGGGGCTCGGCGGCGGTCGAGCGATCCCTGACAGCGCTGATCATCGCCATGTTCGGCATCACGTTTTTCCTGTTCCTGATGGTCAGCGCCATGGTCTACGCCCGCTTGGTCTATCACCAACGCCTGGAAGGGGCCAATGTGCCCAGCCTCTGGGTGGAAATCGGACCCATCGGCATGTCCATGGCCATCTTCAGCACACTCCCGCTGACCGCCGCCCATGCTGCGGGGCCCCTGCTGCAGCCCATTCTGGCGGCCGGCGGCGTCTTCGCGATGGCCATGTGGGGTTTGGGAGCTTGGTGGATCGTGATCTCATCGCTCCACACCCTGCTGCACTTGGGCCCCCGCGGGGACGGCATCCCGTTTCACTTGGGCTGGTGGAGCTACGTCTTTCCGATTGGCAGCTTTACCACCGGCACCGACGCGCTGACCCATCTCACCCACTGGAGTCTCTTCACCGATGCCGGGTTTGTGCAACTGCTCATGCTCTGGGGATGCTTTGCCGTCGTCTTTGTCCGCACCGTGAAGGGTGCGCTGGACGGGTCGCTACTCGGCGGACACCAGCCGCTCCGGCGCTGGCGGCTAACCCCACAGCGCGCCGCCGAGAATTCTTAAGCCCCGCCGACTACCCCGCGCACGCCCCCAGCCAGGGGGCGTGCGGCGTTCTCGCGACCCGAGCTGGCTTGGGCCAGCAGCCCTGGCTCACTGCGCAGCCAGGGCCTTTTGCACATAGACATTGGCCTGGGCGTATGACAGAAAAGCCCCCACATAAATGTAGACAATTTTCCCGGTTGGGCTGATAAAGGCCGAGGTCGGCAGGCCCTGGACCCCGTAGCCGGCCGCCACCGCCCCCTGACTGTCCAGCAACACGGGATAGTTCATCTTCTTCTGGACCATATAGGGCGTCACTTTGCTCACCGGCTCCTGCACGTCAACCCCATAAATATCCAGCTTTCCATGATAGGCGGTCTGGAATTTTTCCACGATGGGGATCTCTTTTTGGCACCAGGTACACCAGGTCGCCCAAAAATTGAGCCACACCGGGTGCCCGCGCAGACTGGCCAAACTGACGGTCTGGCCGGTTGTGGTTTTCAGCGTGAAATTTGGCGCCAGGTCCCCGGGCTGTAAACCGGATGGGGCTTGCGGCACCGCGGAGGCTGAAGATGGTGCCGCCGGGGACGTACTCACCGTGGCCGCCACGTGTTGCGGACGGTGGATGGCACCGCCCACCAAAAACCCCGCGTAGCCTACCGCGCCCGCCAGTACGACCGCCGTGGCGGCAGATCGGATGTTTGCCATCGCTGTTCCCCCCCCCACCATCGCTCGGGATCCCCACTATCCATTATATCCTACGCGTTCGTCTCGACCGACCAGGTCAGCCCGCCATCGTCCGCGTCGACCCGCACCCGCTGACCCGGCGCAATCTCCCCGCTCAGCAGTTTCATCGCCAAGGGATCTTGCACCAGGCGTTGCACCAAGCGTCTTAAGGGACGGGCTCCGAACTGCGGATCATAACCCCTCGCGCCCAAAAGCGCCAAAGCCGCGTCGGTGACCGTCAAGGCAACATCCCGCTCCGCTAGCCGCTGTTCCAAATCGCGAAGCGCAATCCGCACGATTCGGCTAAGATCCTCGCGGGAAAGCCGGGAAAACGTAATCACGTCGTCAATCCGGTTGAGAAACTCGGGCCGGAACGCCTGCCGCAAGACCTGTTCCACCAGGGTACTCCGGCGATTCGCGTCGTCCTCTTCCAAAATGACGTCGCTGGCTAAGTTGGAGGTCATGATAATCACGGTGTTGCGAAAGTCCACCGAGCGCCCCTGGCCATCGGTCAGGCGTCCGTCATCCAGCACTTGCAGCAAAATGTTAAAGACTTCTGGATGTGCCTTTTCGACTTCGTCCAGCAACACCACGGAATACGGCCGGCGCCGCACCGCCTCCGTCAATTGTCCCCCCTCTTCGTAGCCGACGTACCCCGGAGGCGCCCCGACCAGCCGGGACACCGCGTGCCGCTCCATATATTCCGACATGTCCACCCGCACCAATGCGTTTTCGTCGTCAAACAGGAATGCGGCCAACGCCTTGGCCAACTCGGTCTTTCCCACTCCGGTCGGCCCCAGAAAGAGAAACGACCCCATCGGCCGACGGGGATCGGCCAGGCCCGCGCGCGCCCGGCGCACCGCGTTGGCCACCGCCACCACCGCGTCCCGCTGGCCAATCACCCGCTCGCCCAGGCGCGCTTCCATCTGCACCAGTTTTTCCCGTTCCCCCTCCATCAGTCGTGCCACCGGAATGCCCGTCCACTTGGCCACGACTTGGGCAATGTCGTGTTCGGTCACCTCCTCCCGCAACATCCGCTCGTTGGGATCAATCCCGTCCGCGTCCGCCTGTGCTTGCGCCAGTTCGCGTTGCAACGCCGGCAAAACCCCATAACGCAACTCGGCCGCGCGCGCCAAGTCGCCCGTGCGCTCCGCCTGCGCCTCCTCGGTGTGGGTGTGGTCGATCTGCTCCTTTAACTCCCGCAGCCGCTGCACTTCCGCTTTCTCCCGCTCCCACCGCACCATCAGCGCATCGCGGCGCTCGTGCAGGTTGGCCAAATCCCGCTCGAGATTACCCAGACGCGCCTGCGAGCCCGCATCATCCTCTTTGGCCAAGGCCTCGCGCTCGATTTCCATCTGCAGCCGTCGCCGCTCCAGTTCATCCAGTTCTTCGGGCAGACTATCCATCTCCACCCGCAGATGGGAGGCCGCTTCGTCCACCAAGTCGATCGCCTTGTCGGGCAAGAATCGGTCGGCGATATAGCGATGGCTCAAGGCGGCTGCCGCCACTAGCGCCCCGTCCCGGATTCTGACCCCATGGTGGACTTCGTACCGATTTTTCAGTCCCCGCAGAATGGCGATGGTATCCTCGATCGAAGGCTCTTTGACGTAAACCGGTTGAAACCGCCGTTCGAGCGCCGCGTCTTTCTCAATATGGGTCCGGTATTCGTCCAGCGTGGTGGCCCCCACCGCGCGCAAGTCCCCGCGGGCCAACGCGGGCTTCAGCAGATTGGCGGCATCGACCGCGCCTTCCGCTTTCCCGGCGCCGACCAAGGTGTGCAATTCGTCGATGAACAGAATGATGCCGCCTTGGGCCGATTCGATCTCCTTTAACACGGCTTTTAGGCGATCTTCAAAGTCCCCGCGAAATTTGGCGCCCGCAATCAAAGAGCCCAGATCGAGGGCCAGCACGCGTTTGTCCTTTAGCCCTTCCGGCACATCCGCCGCCACAATCCGCTGCGCCAGCCCTTCCGCGATGGCCGTCTTGCCCACCCCGGGTTCTCCGATCAGCACCGGATTGTTCTTGGTGCGGCGGGACAGCACCTGGATCACCCGCCGGATCTCCTCGTCGCGGCCAATCACCGGGTCTAACTTTCCCCTTCGAGCCAAGGCGGTCAGATCCTTGGAGTACTTGGACAACGCCTGGTATTTCTCCTCGGGGTTGGGATCGGTGACCCGGCCCGCCCCGCGCACACTCTTCAACGCGGTCAAAATCTCCTCGCGGCGCACGCCATAATCCTTGAGCAAGCGTCCGGCCGCGGTATCTGCCCGCTCAGCCATAGCCAGCAAGAGGTGTTCCGTGGAAATATATTCGTCCTGCAGGCCGTCCGCCTCGGTTCCGGCTTGGTCCAGCAAAGACGCCAGCGGAGGGGTCATGTACGAGCCCGCCTCGCTGCCGGAGACCCGCGGTTGCCGCTCGAGCTCGCGCCGCACGGCCCCGAGCAAGGACCCCAGCGCAACCCCGATCTTTTCCAGCACGGCCGGAACAATCCCTTCTTTTTGTTGCAGCATGGCCGCCAAGAGGTGCTCCGGGGACAGGGCTTGATGGCCCATTTCGCGCGCAATTTGTTGCGCATCCGATATCGCTTCCTGCGACTTTACGGTCAGTTTATCGAGGCGCACGGACTTCCCCTCCTGTTTCCGCATGCTGTCCCCGCAACTCCTGGTACAACCGGTCATCCGCCGCGGCAAATGGCTCGGGGAAGCGCAAGACGACTTCCAACAGCAAATCGCCGACGCGGCGGGTGCCGCGCACCGGCAGTCCAAGGCCCTTTAAGCGCAAGATTTTGCCATGATTGGTATGCACCGGAATCTTGACGATCACCGGTTCCCCCAGCAACGGCGCAACCCGCAATTCGCCGCCGGTGGCCGCCAACGGCACCGCCACCATCAACTGTCCCCGCAAATCCGCGCCTTGCCGGACAAACCGCGGGTGGGGCAGCACCGATACCTTAAGCTGGGCGTGGCGACCGACCCGCAACAGGGTTCCCTCCTCCACTCCCGGCGGAACCGTCACATCAAACCGGGAGGGCTCCGCCACCTGTCCGGCGCCTTGGCAGCGCGGACATCGGGGATCCTGGCCGTGGCACACCACGCAGGGCTTAAAGTCTTGCACGGTAAGCGCCACCACCGTGCCGGTCGCCACTTGCTCCAAGGTCAGTTGCACCGTCTCTTCCGGAACCGCGCGCTCGCGCGCCGCGGTCCGTCCGCCAGCTCCCCCGAACAGGTCCTCAAAGAGATGGCCCCATTCCGAAAAGTCGCCCGAGTCCCAGTCGGTGCTGACGCGTTGAAAGCCGGACCCTTGATTGCGCGCCTGCCGGGCTGCGAAGCCGCGGCGCAAGCTGTCATATTCTGCCCGTTTTTTGGGGTCTGACAACACCTCGTAGGCCTCATTGATCTCCTTGAATTTCTCCTCGCCCCCCGCTCCGCTGACGTCCGGATGATACTTGCGCGCCAGCCGCCGGAATTGGTTCTTGATGGTTTTCGCGTCAGCCTTGTCGTCAACCCCCAGGGTCTTGTAATAATCTTTGGGCCCCGGCATGCCCTCACCCCCTTGGCTTAACTGGCCGCGTCCCGACCGGCGGGAAAAATAGGCAAAAAGGCAGGGTTGCCCCCGCCTTCCGTCCCCATCCGCTTATCTCCCGCCCACCGTCATTCCGACGGACGAAAGTCAGCATCCACGACATCCTCGGGGCCGCCAGGCGGGGGCGGCGCGGCGCCGTCATCAGAACCCGCTTGATACGCCTGTTCGGCCAGCCGGTGGGTCACCGCCTCCAGGCGCGCCAGCGCGTTGTTGATGGCCGACTCATCGCTTCCGGCCAAGGCGTCGCGAACCGCCTTGATCGCCGTTTCGGCCTCTGACTTGTCGCTTTCCGATACCTTATCGCCCAAATCCCGCAGGCTTTTTTCGGTGGCGTAGGCCATCGACTCGGCCCGGTTGCGGGTCTCCGCCAGCTGTCTGCGCTGCTCGTCTTCAGTCGCCTTTTCCTGGGCCTCGCGCACCATGCGTTCCACCTCCTCCTTGCTCAACTGGGTCGAGGCGGTGACCGTAATGCGATGTTCCTTGCCCGTGCCGAGGTCCTTGGCGGAGACATTGACAATCCCGTTGGCATCGATGTCAAACGTCACTTCCACCTGCGGCACGCCCCGCGGCGCCGGCGGCATGTCGGCTAGGCTAAACCGGGCGAGGGTGCGGTTGTCAGCCGCCATCGGCCGTTCTCCCTGCAGAACATGAATATCGACGCTGGTCTGATTGTCGGCCGCGGTGGTGAACACCTGGCTTTTGCGGGTGGGGATGGTGGTATTGCGCTCGATAAGCTTGGTGTACACCCCGCCCAGGGTCTCAATCCCCAGCGAGAGCGGTGTCACATCGAGCAAGATCACGTCTTTGACTTCGCCCGCCAATACCCCGCCCTGTATGGCGGCGCCGATGGCCACCACTTCGTCGGGATTGACGCCCCGGTGCGGCTCCTTGCCCGTCAGCCGCTTCACCAGCTCTTGAATGACCGGCATGCGGGTGGATCCGCCCACCAGGATCACCTCATCGATCTGGCTTTCGGTGAGTTTGGCATCTTGCAGCGCATGCTTAAACGGGTTCACGGTGCGCTCCGTCAAGTCCTGCGTCAGTTCTTCAAACTTTGCCCGCGTAATCTTCATTTCCAGATGTTTCGGACCGGTTTGATCCGCGGTAATGAACGGAAGACTGACCTGGCTTTCCGTCACCGACGAGAGCTCGATTTTGGCCTTTTCCGAGGCTTCAATCAGCCGTTGCAAGGCTTGCCGATCGGCGCGCAGGTCCATCCCGTTTTCCCGCCGAAACTCTGCGGCTATGTAGTCTACTAGCTTCATATCATAGTCGTCGCCGCCGAGATGGGTGTCGCCCGAGGTGGATTTGACCTCAAACACCCCGTCACCGACTTCGAGCACCGACACGTCAAAGGTGCCGCCGCCCAAGTCCCACACCAAAATAGTTTCGTTCTTTTGCTTGTCAAGACCGTACGCCAAAGCCGCTGCGGTCGGTTCATTGATAATCCGCAAGACTTCCAGTCCCGCAATCTTGCCGGCATCCTTGGTGGCTTGGCGCTGGGCGTCGTTAAAATATGCCGGCACGGTGATAACGGCTTGGTGGATGCTTTCCCCCAGGTACTTCTCGGCATCGGCCTTCAGCTTGGTCAGCACCATGGCCGAGATCTCTTCCGGGGTCAAACTCTTGCCGGCATTGGGCAGGTCAATCTTAACCTGTTGGTTCGCCCCTTCGCCAACTTTGTACGGCACGCGGGCGCGTTCCGAAGTGACCTCGGAAGCCCGCCGCCCGATAAACCGTTTTATCGAAAACACCGTGTTTTCCGGATTCATGACGGCCTGCCGGCGGGCCAACTGCCCGACCAGCCGCTCCCCATTTTTCGCAAAGCCCACCACCGACGGCGTCAGCCGACTGCCCTCGCTATTGAGGATAACGGTAGGTTGCCCACCCTCCATGACCGCAATCACCGAGTTGGTCGTTCCCAAGTCAATCCCTACGACTTTGGCCATAGCTTGTCTCCCTCGCTTTGTTCCCGTTGTCAATTGGCGCGGTCCTCGCGCCCACCATGCTCAGTATCACCCGAATGCCGGCGGGATTTGCGTCCCGACGCGAAATTCGGTGGCCTTTTGGCGGATCCCAGCCGTCCTCTTGTCAGTATAACCGGTGATGCCTGCTCTTGGCACCAGCCACCCGGATTCACTGGCGGATCGCTCCCCGGCCCCGCCGCCACGGCCGCTACGCCTTAGCTCCCCCGCACCGTGAAAGCGGTGGACGCCCCTGGTCTCGCGGCCCCTTGCGGGCCAAAATCCACTATGCCCATTTCGCCAGCTCAAGAAATGTTATAGGGGACCGATGGCAATTTTGCAAGTGAGTATTTTGGCCCTCTCCCCCGCATACCATCTCCTAACCGGCTCCCCAGCGCGACCGCCGTTCCGACCCCGGTACCGAAAGGAGAGGTTGCGGGTGCTTTCTCGAAACCGTTTCAGCGTCCTCGGCTCAATTCGCCAATGGCAGGCCTTCGCGCGAGACCCCTGGCACTTCGTCGGGTACGCCACCGAACGGTGGGATTGGCCCACCATGGCGCTCTTCTATGGCGGAAATCTCACCGTTCTCACGTTGGCTGCGGTCTTTAGGGAGCTGCTCGCCACTCCCTATCCCAGCCGCGCCGTCACCTACGCCCTCATCGCCCTGGTAGCGGTCCCCGCGGCGGGCGCCACCTGGGCCGCACTGACTGGCGTCGTCAGTCTCTTGACCGCCCGGGCCGTGGGCTTGCCCGCCCGATCGCCCGCTGCCCTGCCCGCTGCGCTGCGCGCCTGGGCCGCAGCCAGCCCCTGGTTGGCGCTGGGGGGCTCCCTGTCCCTCGCGCTCCCTCACCCCGAACTCGGGCTAGGGGCCGCCGTGCTGGCAACTCTGCTGGCCGCGACCCCGGGCCTGGCCCTGGCTTTTCGCACCCCTACCGGGTGGGCGATCTTAACCGTTGTCCCGCTCGCCCTCATCGTCACCGGCCTGCTGTTGCTGTGATCGGCACCGCCCCGTTATTCGTACCATCCCGCCATATCATATTCGATAAAGGCCTTGACCGCCGCAGCCCCGTAACTGACCACCATAAACATTAACATAATCAACGCCCCCAGCCGCTGATCGGCCACCGGTCCGATGCCAAAAATTCGTGCCGCGTGGACATAAGGCCAATATAACGGCCGATTCCACATGAAAATCAAGATGGCGGGCGGCATCATCCCGTCAAACGCGAAGAATAAGTAGAGCAAACGCCAGCCCGGCGTCAGCCGGGGGATTTGGGGAATCCGGCTTAAAATCCGCCACCAGACGAACCACGCCCCAATGAAAAAAAGAACATGCTCGACGACATGAAAGGTATCGTTAGTCAAGGTCAGATCGTATAAAAGCGGAAAGTGAAATCCATCAAACACCGCGTCAAATCCCACCAGCGCCGCAACGGGATGGGTCCCCGCCATCATGACCCGTTCCCACGGACGCCAACTCAGAGCCCACTGCATAAGCCAATCGGGGATCCCGATAATCAGCAGCGGCGTCATGACAGAGACTTCCAGCATATGCTGGATCATATGCACGCTAAACAGATAGGTATCGCCGACATAGTCAATCGGACTGGCGAACGCCAGCGCATAGACCGCCATGCCGGCCACAAAGGCCGCGCGCACCCCCAGGGACACCGGAGCCGACCGGGGAAACCGGCGGCGAAGCGGTCCCACCACCACGAGATAGCCCGCAGTAAGCAGGACCGCCGTCACCAACGCAAACCATGTCCAATGGGGCCAGACCTGTTGCCATGCCGCCGATCCCATACCATTCACCTTTTTGTTTTTGCCCAACCGTCGCGTGAGCCGTCACACCACCATGGCCACGAATAGGGCGACGATATAGAGCAGAGAAAATTGGAATGTGCTTTTTGCCCATTTGTCGGGATTGGCTTTTTCCTTCACCAGCGCCACGTTGTAGCCGATAAAGGCCAGGCCCAGACTGACCGCCACCACCAGATAAACGGGCCCCACATTGCCCGTTTGGTAAATGAGCAACGAAACCGCCAAAACCAGCACCGAGTATACCAGACTTTGCATCTTGGTGGCACGAGCTCCGCGCACAATCGGCATCATGGGAATGTTGGCCCGCCGATAGTCCTCCTGTTTATAGAGGGCCAGCGCCCAAAAATGCGGCGGGGTCCACATAAAGATCAGCAAAAACATCAGCCAGGCGGTAAAGCCGACATGTCCCGTCGCCGCTGCCCAGCCCACAATGGGGGGAAAGGCGCCGGCCGCTCCCCCAATGACAATATTTTGCGGGGTTCGTCGCTTTAACCACATGGTGTAAACGACGATGTAAAACACGTAGCCGGCCAGGCAACTGGCGGCCGCCAGCCAGTTTACGGCCACGCCCAGCAGCACAAACGATCCCACTCCGGCCACCATCCCAAAAGTCAGGGCATTACGGCCGGTAATGCGTCCGCTCGCAACCGGGCGGCGCTTGGTGCGTTCCATCACCCGATCGATGTCCTGGTCATACCACATGTTCACCGCATGGGCGCCGCCCGCCGACAATCCCAGACCGGACAAGGTCCACACCGTAAGGGCCAAATCGGGGATGCCGCGCCGAGCCACCACCATCGCACAATACGCGGTAATGAGCAGCCAGATCACGATCCCTGGCTTGGTAAGGGCGAGATAATCCGACAGGACGCCCTGCCGGCTTGGTCGCGTGCGATCCCCCCGGATGGCCGGGACTTCTGGCGGCAAGACCTCAAGCGTCGATGTGTCGCGACCCATTTCCGCCTCCTCCCTCGCTGGCCATCGCTAACCGGACACGGTGGGCGGGCGTGAGGAAGACTGCGGTCCCTTGACAGGCACGTCGCCCCGTTCCTGGTCAATGGATACCGCCACCTTGCGCAGAGATAACAGGATGGCTGTCATGACAATCAGTTGAAATGCCCACCAGAACAAGTCCCACCAGTGCGGAATACCCGGACTGTGGGGAACGAAAAAGGGAAAATGCGGGAAGAATCCGCTCACTGGTCATTCTCCTCTCTTGCGGTCGGCCCGGACCCCTAAGCCGCCTTCGGCCCATCGTCCGACATATATTGCCCAATCTCTACAGCACGTAAAGCACCAGGTAGACGGCAATCCAGGCCAAGGCGACAAACGTCCAGAAATACGTTGCCGCTTCCAAATCCCAGTGGCTTGCCGCCGTGTAGCCTACGCGCAAACCGCGTGCCCGCGCGGCGATCAGGAGAAATCCGCCGATCAGCGCGTACAGCAACCAGAACCCGGTCAGCGTGAAGTAGACTTCCAGGGTTGGCGTCGTCATCGCGATACCGCTTTGGCGAAGCGCGACCCATTCCAACAACACCAGCAAAAAGGCCGCCGCGCCGAGCGCCAATGCGACCACCAGCCGGCCCGCCATGGCGCTCAGGTCGCCATTTTTGACCGCCTGGCGGCTGGTTCGTGCGACCAAGGCGCTGGCCACCATCAGCACCGTGATGACCGCCCCCAGGGCCTGGCTGTACGGTCCCACGCTCCCGTAGGCCATGAGGAATCGGACCGCGATGATGGTGATGAACACCACGGTTTGGCTGGCCAGAAACACCCCAAACCCGGTCCGGACTCCACGGAGGACATAGGCCGGATCATCGTTCCCGTTTTGAATTCCCACTCGCTTATCCTCCTCTAGACGCTCGGGGCGCGACCGCCGATTTGGCTGGCCGCAGCCACGGGTTCGGGCACCTGATCCCCATACACGTAGAAGCTGCCGACAACTTCCGGGAGCACGTCAAAGTTCTTGGCGGGCGGCGGAGAGCTCGTGTGCCATTCCAGCGTCTTGGCCTCCCACGGGTTTTCCTTGACTTTGGGTCCTGCATTCCACGCCCACAAAATGTGCACCAGATTCAGCAAAAAGCCCGCGCCCAACAAAAAGGCGTAAATAGAAGTCCAAAAGTTTTCCGACATCAGGTAGTGGGGATAGGAACTGACCCACCGATTCATGCCGCGCAGACCAAGGATGAAAAAGTTGGAGAACGTAAGGTTAAACGTGATGAACACCCAAATCGCGCCTAGTTTCCCCCAAAACTCGCTATAGGTACGGCCCGTGAACTTCGGCAGCCAATAGTACATGGCCGCCATCCAGCTAAACACCATGCCACCGATAATCGTGTAATGGAAATGGCCGACCACGAAAAACGTATCGTGCAGCTGCAGATTGGCCGGCACGTCGGCCAAAAACAACCCGGTCAGCCCGCCGATGAGGAAGTTGAACATACTCATTAAAACCAGCAGCGCGGGGGTGGTCAAACGCAGACGGGATTTCCACAGCGTGCCGATGGCGGCCAAATAGGCAAATCCGGTCGGTATGGAAATCATTTCGGTGAAAAACGAGAAGGGCAACATCTCGCTAAAGCGCATGTTGGTAAACATGTGATGGGCCCAGACCATGCCGCTCAGCATCATCACGAACACCAACCCGAGGACGGCCATCGGCCGCGCGAACAGCGACTTGCGGGTGAACACCGGCAACAATTCATTCCACATCGCCAACGCCGGAACCACCACAATATAGACTTCCGGGTGGCCGAACAGCCAAAAGAGTTCGGCGTAACCCAAGGGCTGACCCAACGCGTTGAAGAAGTTAAAGGGAATCAATTTGTCGAGCAGGGAGATGATGAACGCGGCCTGAATCTCCGGAAGCCAGATGATGTTCAGCAGCGACACGGTCAGAATTCCCCAGACGAAGATCGGCAACCGGTTCCAGGTCATTCCTTTGGTCCGTTTAAAAATGATGGTCGTGGTGAGGTTCAACGAAACAATTAACGACGACGTGGTCAACGCAAACACGCCGAGGTAATAAAACAGCATGCCATTGCCGTCCGACGCCGCGAGCGGCTCGTATCCGCGCCATCCGGTTGTCCAGTTGCCTAAGAGCGGGCTCATGGTCACCGTCATCACGCCAATCGGAACCAACCAGATGCTTAGCCCCGAGGCTTTGGGAAATACCGTCTCCCGGGCCCCAATCATTAAAGGAACCATGTAGTTCCCGAGCCCTCCGATCATTGCCACGGTGGCAACGGTAAACATCATCAATGTGCCATGAATTCCCACCGCATTCAGATAGTTCTGGGGGTACTGAAAAATCGTCGGCCGCCAGCTCATCAATTGAAACCGCATCGCCATCGCGATAAGTCCGGCCCAAAAGAAGGTTGCCGTCGAAAAAATCAGATACTGTGTGCCAATCACCTTATGGTTGGTGCTGAAATCAAAATACTGTCGCCAACCCGTCGAGTGGCTGACCGGCGCGGGGTGCCCAAACATCGGCCGGATGACGTGCTCATAGCCGCCAATACCCAATAGCCAGCCGATCAACCCGCCGAACCAGCCAGCTACCGCCCCGACTGCCGGAAGATACGGGCTGTTCGGACTCGGGTCCAACCAGGCGGCCATCGCGTTAATCACCACAAAGCCGATGGTGGCCCAGAGCACGGCCCGAAAGACGGGAACCATCGGACGCCGTGCCTTGGCCCGGAGCTCTGGCGGAGACGGGACTTGCGCCTGCCGTTGTGCCATGAAACCAATCCCTCGCTTTCTCAAAATCTCGGCGAGCGGCAACCGGGCTAATTGCCCGCCGCTTGTTGACCCTTAACCCACGCCGCAAATTGTGCAGCCGTCACCACATGGACATTGGCCTCCATGTACGGATGGCCCGGACCGCACACTTCTGAACACTGCACCCGGGTCATGGGATTCTGTTCGGTCGAGGTGAGCTTGGTGGGCGTCAGGTATAACTGACGCGTTTCACCCGGCACAACATCCAACTTGATCCCGAAGGCCGGAATCCAAAAGCCGTGAATCACGGCGATTTGATAGTCATAGGCATGGAACGGGTCGTAGGACCGCAAGACAAACTTGACCGGCCGGTTGACCGGCAGGTACAGCACATCCTGTCCCGCGGCATTGAGGGATTGCGTAATGTGGTACTGGGGATAGCTGAATATCCATTCCCATTGCCGGGCCGTGACATCCACCACCAAGGCATTGGGGTTGTTCTGCGGGGCTTGGGCGGCAAAGACCGTTTCCAGTCCGCTGGCGTTGGGGTGAAGCCAGATCAGCACATTAATGAGAATACTGGCCACGACCCAGATCCCGACAAACGCCTTGTTGTTGCGGAATTGCGCCGGAGCGTCACCGGTCGCCGGGCTGTCCTTCCTGACATGGAAGCGAACCATGCTAAAGACAATCATCAGCGCCACGAACACAAATATCGGCAGCGCAACCCACACCAGAAAGTCAAAAGCGTGGACACCGACCAAACCGACATTGGAGGCAACCCCGAAATAGGGACCGGATCCCTGCGGCGCGGAGTCAACCCAAGCCTTCGCGCCAAGTTCTCCCAGAACAGAAAAGACAATCCATAAGATGCCGAAAATGACGACATCACTCATTTGATGACGCTCCCTCCCTTCTTCGCCAGGTCAATCCGCGCAAAAACCACCCTGCCGTTTGCAAAACCCACCAAAACAGCCAGAGCAGCTACCGAACTACATTAAGGATGCCACGCATCCCGAAACGCCAGTGAGCGGCGTATTGCACAAATCACCCATACTGCCAGACGCCTGGCTTGTCGGGTACGGTGAAGGTGAGATCGATGTGGCCCCCGGCCTGCAGCGTCGGACTAAACCCGCCGCCGGTTGCCAATTTATAGTCGCTCTTAGGACCTACGAAGGTCATGATCGCCTTATTGGTCACAAAGTTGTCCATCTTAAACGGATTGCTTGCCGTAACCGGCACGCCCGCCCAGAAGTCTTCCGTGAAGCCATCTGCGGTCAACGTGCCGAAAATGGTTTTTTCCGTGCTGACATTGCGGCCCAGCTGCATCTCGTGGTAGCGGTACGGACTCATGTTGTGCAACCGCATAGTCATACGGTTGCCCACTTTCCAGGTCATGTAGTTGGGAACGAAGTAGAAATCTTGCTGGTATACATGCACGAACTTGCTGTCCACCGGGGATCCAAAGATTCCACGGGCTGCGTCAACAATCGCCGGTCGCCCGAACAGCGCGACCGCCCCCGCGGCAACCAGGCCGGTAGTGCCCCACACAAACTGACGGCGGCTCCATTGTGGCGACTCGCCGGACAATTCTTCGGGCTCCATTCGGTTCTCTGGCGTTTCGCCCATGGCTCATCCCCCTTGCGCCGGATATATCTGTCCCGTCCCCGCCGCCAAACATTCCGAAGAACTATGTCGTTAAATTATCGGAATAACGTGGAGATAGTCCCCTGGACGGCTTGGACGGCACGAACGATTCCAGATAAACTTCGACACCAGAAGACGAGAATCCTGCTTGGCCGACAAAAAAAGTTTAACTCGGTAAGCTCTGCAAAACCATGCTGTAGCAACCCGTTTGGACCGTTATCGGATATTCCATTCAATACAGAGTGTTCTGACAGATAGTCCGTCTTGACCTCGGTACAGCCCATTGCTGTCGAGCCGGCGGATATTTGCGAACAGTCTTTTACCCTGGCGACGCGCAAGGCCACCGGTTCTCGACTGGGGTTTGGGGTTTCGGTGAACCCCGGTTTAGCCGCCAGCCCACAAATCCAGCCCGCCGACGCGGGGGCTTTTCGCGTTCGTCAGCGGCAACTCGGCTTAACCCGCGCGCGTCCTCCCCTGTTTGAGCGAACGACGCGCCCGCCGCCAGCTGGCTCGCCCGTCAAGATCCACCTTTCCCGTCTTGCGACACCCGGGCAGCGAAGCGGCGGGGTTGGGCATTCCGCACCCGAGCATTGGCGGAATTTGGCGCCCTTACCGAAAATAGCCGGATGCCGTCCGGGGGAGTCAATCCGGGCGACCTGGCGCGGCGGCAGCCACCCCCATCCCGCTACGGCGGCCAGGCCGTCCGTGCGTGAACGCCGCGAGAGAATCCCGGGCCCGTCCTCCTCGGCGGGGATTTAGCGGAGCAGTCACGACATCAAGAGCTGGCCGCAAGGACGTCATGGCGCCGCGGGCAACGCAACCCGAACGCCGTTAAATCCCCAGACTTCGGCCCGCGGGGAACCCCCCGACC
Source organism: Bacillota bacterium (assembly GCA_021797825.1). Taxonomy (GTDB): domain Bacteria; phylum Bacillota; class Sulfobacillia; order Sulfobacillales; family Sulfobacillaceae; genus JAJZZA01. The sequence continues at coordinate 20,823 of JAJZZA010000047.1, forward strand.
GCGTCCGGCGATATACCATCCGGACCGTCCCAAGCCGGGAGGACACCTGAGGTGTCTCCAGGTCACCTCCAGCCCGGCTCCGGGGTGCCTCGCGGTTGCCCTCAAGGCATGGCCAGGTAGCCGCCGTCCACCACCAAGACATGCGCGTTGACCATTCGTTGACGAGCCAAAAACCACACCGCCTCGGCCACATCTTCGACCGCCAATGGTTGATGCAACGGACTGCGCTCGATAAACTCCCGCAGCATTTCCTCGCGGTTGGCAAATGCCCGCAACGCGTCTGTGTCGATGGGTCCGGCCGACACCACGTTGACGCGCACTCCGCGATCGCCGAAATCACGCGCCAAGTGTCGCGCGACCGACTCTAAGGCGGCTTTGGAGGATCCCACCAGTCCGTAATTTTCGTAGGCCCGGGCGGAACCCAGACTGCTGACTCCGATTAGGCTGCCGCCTTCTTTCATCCATGGTCCGGTCGCCTGGGCCAAGGCAATCAGCCCCCACGCGTTGGTCGCCATGGTAAACTCGAAATGGTGGTAGGTAACCGCCGACAACGGCTTGGCCACTCCCGACGCCGCGTTATGCACCGCCACATCCAGGCGGCCCCACCGCGCATGCACGGTTTCCGCCATCTGCGCCATCGCGGGCCCGTCCCGCACGTCGACTTTGAATACCATGGCCTCCGTAATGGATTGCAACAAGGCTTGCGCCTTTTCGGCGACTTTGCGGTGGCGAACATAGGTTACCGCCACCCGATAGCCCTCACGGGCAAACAGTTCCGCCGTCGCCAAACCGATCCCCCGGGTGCCACCGGTAATGACAACGACTGGACGATCTGCCAACATCGACATCTCCCTCCACCACTCTCACAAGATTGCCCTCATCATAGCAAATAAACCCGGGCGCGGGGCGGGGGAAGCGGAAGGCAACGGCCGTTGGCTAAATAATCTGGCGGCCGGGGCCAACACGCCATGACAGCCGCCCGCCAAAGGTATTATGATGGCACGGTGATATTCTCGGACGAAAGGCGTGACCCGGCAATGACTCCATCCGCTCCGACACCGATACGGCCCGCCCGTCGCGCCCGCCTGGCCAAGGGTTTGGCGGCGCTTTGGCTGCTCGATGCCCTCCTAAAGCTGCAACCGTCCATGTTTACGCCGGAGTTGATCGTCAATGTGCTCGGACCCAGCGCCGCTGACAATCAGCCGCAATGGCTCTACCGCCTCATCATCCAGTCGGCGACCCGCTGGTACCATCTGCTGCCGTGGAGCGCGATCGGCATCGTAGCCATCGAGGGATTTATCGCCTGGGCCGCCTGGCGCGGCCCAGCGCACCGGTGGGGACGCCGGGGGCTTTGGTTCTCGCTGGCCTGGGGGCTTGTGGTTTGGACGGTCGCCGAAGGGCTGGGCGGCTTGTTGACCGGATCCCCCTCGCTGATGAACGGTTCCCCGGGATCGATACCGTTTTACATGGCTGGAACTCTGCTACTGCTTCTCCCCGATCACGTCTGGCAAAACCCGGCGTTTTTTGTTCGCCTGCGCCAGGGCTTAGGCGTGTTTTTCGTGCTGGCGGCGCTAGCCCAGGCGTTACCGGGGTTTTGGACTCCGGTCGGGCTGGGCGGCGTTTTTGGCGACGTGACCATGAACGGCAGCGAACCTGTGGTCATGCAACAATTGATTAATGCGCTGGTGATTCTCGCCATGCACGCGCCGGTCCTTTTAAATGGCATTTTCGTAACCATTACCGCAGCCATCGGCATTGCGCTGCTGCGCGGACGGCTCGGGCCCCTCTTCATATACGGAACCGCCCTTTGGCTGCTATTCATTTGGGTGGCGCCGCAAGCGCTAGGTGGGCTCTTGACCGGTAGTGGCACCGATCCCGGCACCGAGTTCCCGCTAGCGCTGCTGATTTCTTTGGTGCTGCCGCCTAGGGAGCGCCAGACCCCGACCTGCCGGACTTTGTGATCAGCGGTAGCCGCCGCAGCGGCGGCCCCGCCGCGGAAGGGGTGGCCAACAACCGGCCGTAGCGCCGCGCGGCGGCAAAACAAAGTGCGGCATTGGCGGTCGTCAAGAATGAAAAAATCGCTTCGCCGACGGCTACCGGCGCCATCCAGCCGAAGGCTGCCGCAAGCATTTCACTCACCACCAGCCCCAACACCCAGGTCCATGCCAAGGCCAATCCGTCGAAAAGATGGCGCGCGACCAGATTTCGCCAGGAGGTGCCGGTGCCGCGCAACGGCCAAATCCAAAACAGTTGCGGCACCACCACCACATTGCCGACGCCCACGAGCACGATGGTTCGGAGTTCTGCCGACCACGATGCGGGGCCCTTAGGGGCCCCCGCCACCGCCATCAGACTCATCGCCACGACCAGTAGCAACCCGCCCCAGGTTATTGCGGAAACGGGACGAAACCGCCTCGCCGATCGTTTCGACCAGATCGACGCCAAAACCGCGGTGACCACGAGAGCCCCCACCCCAACCGCCAAGAGCTGGGGAAGGGATTGGATAAAGCTCTGGACATTCACGTGAAAGGCCTTGATCACGCTCGGATCGTTAATCGGCTGGATCTCCAGAAACACAAAAGGGGCGGTGGCGGGATCCGCGACCAACACCGCGGCCAGTCCCAGCGACACGATAATCCAAAGTCCGATCCATTTCCGCCACTGCCGCGCCCAATACTCCAAAGACTCGGCCCACGCCTGCTTCCAGACTTCTGACATGTTCCGTAATCCTTTCTGCCCGGACCGTCCTTCGAGGCCAGGTTGCCCTCGCGTTACAAGCCCTTCACTACATGCGTTGGCGGCGCTGTCTGCTGCTCCAAAAACGCCGGCAATTTCCCACTATGGGTCTGTTCATAACGCTTCAGCGCGGAATGATGTTGACGAACCAAATACCACATGGTCGACTGGCTCGCCGACTGGGGAACTGCGGGGGCCGGCGGAAACGCCTCGATCGCCATCGCTCCGGTCAAAAAAATGAACGTGAACACCGTCATAATCAAATGCATGCCAATCAACCGTTTGCGCACCGGTCGCCGCCTCACGTCAAAACGGATATAAAATCCCAATCCGGTCAGGTACGTGACGACATACATGGCATACGAAATGTCTAACCAATACCTCATCCCGGTCTCTCCACCCGCCCTTTATTTCCCTGCTCCCACCAGCATGGTGTAGGTAAAAATCGCCAGGGTAATCGTCGCCAAGGTCACATGCAGCGTGACCCAATTCAATGGAATGGCTTTGGGCGGGAATTGTACCGTCCGTCCCTGGCGTGACGCCCGCCGGGGTCCCAACCAGGCAAACCCGAAAAAGATAAACGCCCCCGACAACGACGTAATGACAAGCGCCATATACGTTATCACAATGTTGCTCATTGGTCGGCCGCACCTTTCTCGTCTCGGAATCGTTGGCACACGGCGGGGTGGTCTAGAGCGTGGCCCTGGGTTAGAATAAAATCGGCGGGACCGCCTACGGTCCGCCGACACCGCACTCGCTCATGCAGGAGATGACCTATGTCCTTTATGGTTGCCACCGGTTTGATATTCATTCTGGCCCTCATTCTCACAGCCGTCGTCTGGATTGGCGAACGCCGTGAAGGTCACGCGCGGGACGATGCCTAACTCGCCACAGCCCAATCAAAAGACCGGGATCTTAAAACTCATAGTCCCGCAACAGCTGTCGGGCCAGCCAAACCACCACCACGACGAACGCCGGCACCACGCTGGCAAACACCGTCCCCAGGAAAGCCATGGTTAAACCCTCCTTTTGCTTCTAGAATATGTCATTGATCCCGGACGTGCAAGCCGTTTCCCTTCACGGGCTTCTTGCGCTGCTCTGAAAAACCCCGGGACACGGTATATGGTAGGGGCGAGCCGTCTAGATACAACTTATGGGGCAGGGCAGCAGCAGGGCATACTCACCCACAGGTCGCCACCCCGTTGCCACCTTGTGGATCGGCTATCGCGGCCGCCCGCGCGTCCACCGCCCTCCCACCAGCTAGATGCCGGATACGCCGGCCCGTGCGAGATCGTCAA
>JAJZZA010000136.1 GCA_021797825.1 Bacillota bacterium
TCAGATCATAGCGCCGATCGCCGCCGCGAGTCCGGGCATCCGGTACGAGCCGCCCCTCTCGTTCCCAGCGCCGCCAGGTCGTCGGGGTGACCCCCAAAAATTGCGCCGCTTCGTGAATACGCACCAATTTTCGTTCCAGATCCCGATTATCCATTATCGAATAAGTGTAAACAATATTTGTAGAAAACGGGAAATATCGAGCAGCCATTCTGAAAAATTGCAAGCAGTGATTCCAGTAAATCCCGAGCGCACGATGTGATAAATCCCGAGCGGCGATTCCGAAAAATCCCGGACCAAAAATGGACCGGGAGCGGAATGCGTGCTCGGGATTTTTCGGAATAGCGACGACACCGTTCGACATATCCGGTCCGGCGTCTCCCTTCATCGTCAAACCGTGACCCTTTGGGTCGCGGAAAGGAAGACACCCGTATGACTTCAACACGGAGGATGACGATGCGTCAAATTCAGGATATCTTGCGTTTACGGTTTGAAATGCGGTTAACGGAACGCCAAATTGCCGGGGCGCTGGGGGTGGCGCAATCGACCGTCCACGAGGTCTTGAATCGGGCCGATGCCGCTCAGCTGACCTGGCCCTTACCGTCGGATCTGTCGCTCCTCGAGCTGGAACGCCAACTGTACCCCGTGTTCCGCGGGCGGCCGCGCCAGCGGCCGGAACCGGATTGGTCCGCGATTCATCGGGAACTCCAGCGCCCCCCTGTCACGTTACAGTTGCTGTGGCGGGAATATCACGAGCGACATCCCGAGGGGTACCAATACAGCCAATATTGTGCCCGGTACCGCACCTGGACCCACACCATCGAACCGGCGATGCGCCAACCGCAGCGCGCCGGCGAAAAATGCTCCAGCGATTATGCGGGAGACCCTATGGCGATTGTCGACCCCGACACCGGAGAACGGCACTCTCGGTTCCTCTTCGTTGCGATGTTGGCCGCCAGCCGGTACGGGTTTGTCGAAGCCCACGCCGCCCAGGATCTCCCGCATTGGATTCAAGGCCACGGGCATGCGTTCGCGGCCTTTCAGGGCGTGCCCACGCTCCTCGTGCCGAACAATCCCAAAGCCGCCGTATGGCATGCGGATCCCTATGAGCCGGGGATCAACCGCACGTGCGCCGAGATGGCCGAGCATTATGGCACGGTGGTGCTGCCGGCCCGTCCCCGGAAACCCCGTGACAAGGGCCCCGTCGCAAATCACGTGCACCGGATTGAACAATGGGTCATCGCGCCGCTGCGAAACCAGACCTTCTTCACGGATGGGGCTCTGCAGCAAGCCATCCAGACCCAGGTCGACGGGATTAACGCGCGGCCGTTTCAAAAGTTGGACGGGTCGCGCGTGACCTGGTGGGAAACGCTGGACCGTCCCGCGTTACGGCCCCTCCCGCCGACCCCGTACGAATAGGCGACGGGGAAAACGGCCACGGTGCCCATCGATCAGCATAGCGAGGTCGATCACGTCTATTATAGTGTCCCCTATCCCCGGCTGCAGCAAAACGTCGCGGTGCGGAGTACCCTGACCACCGTCGAAATCTTGGCTCGGGGCGAGCGGGTGGCGAGCCACCCGCGCCACTGGCGCCAGGGAACCTATGTAACCGTCCCGGAACATCGCCCGCCCCCTCACCGGCATTACCTCGAATGGACGCCGGAACGGTTAGCGAACTGGGGGGCCGAATGGGGCCCGGACGTCAAACGCTGGGTGGAAGAACTGGGTCGCCGCCGCCCGCACCCGGAACAAGCCGACCGAGCCGGTTTGGGCCTCTTTCGCTTGGCCCGGCAATATCCCGAGCGGATCAACCGGGTATGCGCCAACGCCTGGGACCTCGGGATGGGGGAATACCGCCACCTCAAAACCTGGCTGCAGACCACCCCCGCCGAGGCGGCGCCGTCCGCGCCGCTGCCCGAACACCGCAACATTCGGGGGGCAGCCGACTATCAGCCGAATCCGACGGAGGACTCGCCATTATGTTAACGAATCCCACCCTGACGCGTCTACGAACCATGCCCCGCACGGGGATGGCCGACGCTTACGAACGACAACAAGCGCAAGCGGATGCGACCGCGCTATCCTTCGACGACCGCCTCGGCTTGCTGGTCGATGCCGAGGGGATGACGCGCCAGAATCGCCGGGTTGCGCGCCTCCTCAAGCCAGCGCACCTCCGGCTGGCGGCGGTGCCGGAGGACATCGATTACCACCAGAGGCGGGGGCTCGAACCCACGCTGAGGCGGACCCGCTGTCAAGGTAGCTGGATTTTGCCGCATCAGAACATCGTCCTGACGGGGCCCACGGGCGTCGGCAAGAGTTGGTTAGCGTGTGCCTTCGGCACCGCGGCGTGCCGGCAAGGCTTTTCCGTCCGCTATGGGCGGGTTCCCCGCCTCTGTCAAGAGGCGGCCGCGGCGACAGACCGTCACGCCTATCCGGCCTGGCGGCGGCCGTTTTTTGCCGTCGTGGACGGGCTGATTTGGGACGACTGGGGGCTGTCGTCCTGATCGCCCGGGGAGGCTCGGGATCTGCTCGAAATTCTGGAAGACCGGTACGGGCAACGGGCCCCCATCGTGACCAGTCAGGTGCCGATCGATCGATGGCATCAAACCCTCGGCGACCTCACCGTCGCGGACGCCATTGGTGATCGCTGATTGCACAATGCCCACCGGCTTCCGCTGCCAGGCGACTCGTTACGCAAACCCGCCGAGGCGCTCCCGCCCTCGTCAGCGGATCGAGTTCCGCCTCCGACGCCGGGAGCCTAGATCCCGACGTGTCGCATCGCCTAGCCGGGACGGTCGTCCCGGTATGACCCGAGAGACCGCAGGCATCGATGACGGAGGTGATTGGCATACATCCCAAAACGATTCGCTTACGCGAGCAAGACGCCGAGGACTTGCGCTACCTCGTGCTGTTATCCGGCGAGACGGCAGGCGCGGTAATCCGCACGTTGCTTAGCCTCGTGGCCCAGACCGTACGTACCGAGACGCTCCGGCTCCGACCGGATTTGGCCGCGGATCCGCAGTGGTGGGGAAATGGCGGAGCGTCCACCTGGGCCGAGGAACGCCGCGTGTGGGCCGCCTGGTTGGCCGCCCGCCAGCGCGACGCGCAGGGCGCTTCCGCCCTTTCCGGGCACCCCAACCAGCAGGATCCGCGATGATGACCGTGCCCACCCGGGAGCGCTCGCGGGCCCTCTGGTTCCCCGCCGTGCCCGACGCACGGATGCGCCAACAGCCAGATTCCCCCCCTGATGCCGTTAACCCTGCGCGGATCTGCCGATCTCGACCGGCTCCGCATCCTCAGGAATAACGGTCCCAAGCGAAGCTCGAAAAACACCGCAGGAACCGTGGGCAATGCCCCCACGGCTCCTGCTTATGCAATGCCATGGGAACCATACAGCAGCGGGGGTGGCGCTAATTCATTTTGTCATCCCTGCGACTCATACGGATGTCACGGGTTGCTCGGTGCAGAGAGTACGTGATGCTGCACCGAGAAGCTGGGATTCGCGTTGGCCGAACGGCCGAAAAACCGTGGCCTACGGCCACCGCGAATGGTCAGGAGAACGAGCCGGGTCAGACCTATGGACGGGGATACCGGGGGGCTGCGACCCAGAAATCCACACCCCATGATGACACCGGCAATGAGTTAAACCGATGCCAAAATGAGTGAGCCAAAACAGCGGGGTAGGCGACACGACCCACGCGTCGTCACCTCCTGAAAGCGGCTGGACGATGGAAGAGGGGGCCAAGGCCCCCGGGACTACCGGGGCAGATTAAAAAAAGACTTGATCTGAATCGAGCAATCGCTACACAATAAAACTGCTCGTCGCTCCGCTCCGATTCACGCTCGGGAATTTCTAGACTGCTTGCTCGACAATTATCGGAATGCGGGCTCGGTAATTACCGGAATGCGTGCTCGATTTCACCGGAATACGCACAATATTTAAGGAAACTGTTCGAACCCTTCAATACACGGCGGGAGAACGTCGCCTGCTGGTCTATTACGAACACCATTTTCAAGCGGGGACGCGCGATCAGCAAGCCCGCCAGGTGGCCGAATTTCTGGGGAAGTTCGCCGATCCCACCCGCGCGGTGGCCACCGTCGACGCTCATCTCAAGCACTTCGAACCCACCCTCGACGATTTGCTGGCCCACCTGGACGTCGCTGATCCGGTCAAAGACATTTACCGCAAATTATTGCGGCAGGAGGTGGAGACGATTGACTTTCCCAACCTTTTCGCCTCGTTTCCGCAACGCGTGGCGATGGCGCCACGCATTGTCGGACGGCTGCGCTACATCCGCCGCACCCAGCCGCCGGCGGTACTCCGCGTAATCGATCCCATCATCAGCACCGCCCGCCGCATTTTTCGCGCAACTTAGCCGGAAATCTCCGGGCTGCATGCCGGGCCGGTCCGCGCTCGCTAATGGCGCGGCCCGAGCACCGTCTGCCCTCCCCATCCGTGATGCCGGACGAACGACGGGCAGGGTCGGTGCCCTGCGCGGATCTTCTCCGGGGAGCAGCGCCCGCCGCCACGGTGGCGGAGCGCAACCTGGACCGGTCCGCGAATCCCATCCGGCAAATCACGCCGAGGATTCCCCCGTCACTGGTTCCCCCAAAAAGGATCTAATCTTGACCCATAAGTTTTTGGCGGCTTCATCACCAGGGTTTTCCAGGGTTATCATTCGTGGGCGGGTGTTCTCCCCGGCAAAAAACATTTTGATCGCCGTGTCCCAAAGCAAAGGGATTGGCGATTTC
>JAJZZA010000137.1 GCA_021797825.1 Bacillota bacterium
GACCATATTTCCGAGATTCGACAGGAAATCGCCAATCCCTTTGCTTTGGGACACGGCGATCAAAATGTTTTTTGCCGGGGAGAACACCCGCCCACGAATGATAACCCTGGAAGAACTTGGTGATGAAGCCGCCAAAAACTTATGGGTAAAGATTAGCTCCATGGCCTGGGGTTCGTGTTGCTCGGCGATGTCCCCAATCCCTTCCGCCACCCGCCGGACCCATTCCCCGTCGACGGTGAGGCCCAGCGTCTCTGCGACGAGGTTCGACACGTGGTCAAATGGTAGCTCAATCGCCATCCGCGTCAACCGTTCCCGGAGGTGCGGGGAAACTTGGCTTGGACCTAACCCCAACGTCCGATCACGGGGGGCCTCACGGCCATGACCGTTCGGGCACACCCCCTAACCCCGGACGAGCCGATAGTCGCCGAAAATCCCCACCAGGCTCCGGGGACGCTGGTGATCGACCACCCGTATGCGGTTGCCACAGACTTGGCATGTCCCCACGGGCTGCGCGGGGTCGGTCGCGAGGGACGCTGGGGTCAGCTGTTGCCCCAGAACCCGCACGAACTGCTGCCACCCGGCTTCGATGTCCCGCAGCGTCGTCATCGCATGGCGCACGGCAGGCGGCACGTGATCCAGAATCCACGGCACGATTTCGGCGACCAATTCTTCCGCGCATTCTCCCATGGCCACGCCCTCTTGCTTTCGATGATCCCTGCCGGTGCACTCATAGCCACAACTCGTCCTCATCGGTCGGCGAGACCTGTTTGATGAGGAGTTCTTCGTGGCCACCATCGAAAAATCCCTGTGCCCTCGCTGACAACAGTCAAATTTTCCGGCCGAGCGCCCTGCCGGCCTCGCGAGAGGGGACCGCGACTATCGCACCCCCTTCATGTCCCGTTGTTCAACATATCTGGGAATATGTACCTCACAAATGTAAGGCGCACTCGGCGAGACCCAATTCGCGGAACATGCGGCGGGCGATGCCAGCACCACAGCCTGCCAAGCGCAACGCATGCGCAACCGTTCCCCATCCCATCGGCCGCCGACGGGCTTTTGGTTGCGATGGCTGAGGACCGTCATGGTGTGAATGATGGCGCCGTGCTGACCCTCCCCAATCGGGGCGCGTGCGATGCGCCACGTTCGACGCCGCATCCCCAGCTTCAGGTCCGTGTTGTCCGGTGGCCTTGCTCTGCGACAAAAGCACGGCAGCCCGGAACATTTCCCGGGTATATCTTTGTTCAGCGGTGGCAAACTGACGCCGAAGGCATCCTAGGTAATGACCACCCGGTGGGCAGGTGCGGCGAGTGACGACATGGCCCCGAGTCAACACTTTGTGCTTGCCCTGCTACCGCGTCACTTGGACGGGTGAAGAGTAACTCGCGGCAAGAGCGCCCGTTCGGTATGCGCCAGCAGTTCCCGGTAGGTCTGGCGGCCTTCCGCCACATCGAGATAATCGTGTAACAAGGACTGGTTGCGAACAAAAAAGCGCGACCAAAACCCGGACAACGGGTAAAAGAGGCGGGCCATCTTAAGGGCCGGTGCGAGGTTGGGCCACATTTCGTTGCGCACGCGCGAACTATAGGCGGGGAGGCCGTCGCGATCCTCCGCGAGCGTGCCATGCAGTACCTCGGCGGCAAGTCGAGCGGACCACAGCGCGGAAAAAATGCCTTCTGCCGAGAACGCATCCATTAACCCTGCGGCATCTCCGACAAAAAGGGTGCGGGAGGTATGAAGCCGCGGAAGATGCGTACGAAACGGCAGGGGATGGGCCCGAGCAGGCGCATCGGCGGGTAAACCGCTGCCCAACTTGGAGGTTACGTAGGCCGCAAAGAGGTTTTTTAAAGGCAGCGTGGCGGCGCGAAATGAGCCAACGCCGATATTCAGCACGGGGTAGCGAGGAATCACCCAGGCGTATCCCCAGGGGTAGTGGCTCACGTCGATTTCGACCCGCTGGTGCCACAAAGCATAGATCGGTTCGGAAACCGGAACCTCCACCTCGATGGCGGCTCCCGGCCGGAGGCGGGGAATGGGGAGGGTCCTCGCGGAAATTCCTTTGGCGCCATCGGCCGCAACCAGATAACGGGCCTGGCAGGTGTCGGAACCGGCGTGCACCACCACGCCGTCACGGGTTTCGGCTATCGCATCGACGGTGCGGCCGTCTGAAAAGCGGGCCCCGGCAGCGATGGCCCGGTCGACCAGCCAACTGTCGAAGTGCTGGCGTTCCACAATGTGACAGTACGGTCGTGTTCGGCGCACCGTAACCGGGGGCAAGTTGCGACCTTGAAAAGTCCAGGCGTCCGGGTGGCCTAGCAACTGGGATTGGTAGCCCGCCGGCAGCAAGGACAAGGCCCGTGCGGTCACCGCGCCGCCACAGGGCTTGATGCGTGGGAAACGCTGGGCGTCGAACAGATGCACCTTGTGTCCGCGTTCCGCTAGCAGGCGGGCAGCCGTGGAACCAGCCGGCCCGGCGCCTACGATAATCACGTCTTCCAATCAATCCCCGTCCTTTTGGAAGGCTTGGCCGTCAGGTCCCATGTTATGCCATTGGATGCGTGCGGGTCAAAAGTTGCTCCGTCGATTACCGTAACACAATCTTAACAAAGTGATAACAAGGCCTTAATAGTCGAATTCGATAATTGGGTCAGCGAAGTGAATCGTCACCAATCAGGAGGGACCACGTGGATCAACACCAAAGCGTGACGGAAGCACTTAATGATGCGCCGCTGGGTTTGTTTCATTTTCGGGCGGCAGTCACCGCCGGCATGGGATTTTTCACCGACGCCTACGACCTTTTCATAATCGGTGCCGCGATTGTCCTGATCAAGCAACAGTGGGCCCCCAACAAATACATGGTGGGTCTTTTGGGCTCCACCGCATTGCTGGCCGCCTTTGTGGGGGCCATTATTTTTGGACGGCTTGCGGATACCTTGGGTCGAAAAAAGATTTACGGACTGGAAGCGGCGCTGATGGCGTTTGGCGCGCTAGCCTCGGCGTTTTCGCCGAACATGCTGTGGCTGTTGGCAGCGCGGTTTGTAATGGGCGTCGGGATTGGCGGGGACTATCCGGTCAGCGCGGTGCTCATGAGCGAATATGCCAATATCCGTGATCGAGGGAAATTAGTGGCCCTGGTCTTCTCTATGCAAGCCTTGGGCCTCATCGCCGGGCCGATTGTGGCCCTGACTCTCCTGGCGTCAGGAGTGGAAGCCCAGGTGGCGTGGCGGCTCATGCTGGGACTGGGCGCGGTTCCTGCCGCCGCGGTGATTTGGATGCGGCAGAAGATGCCGGAATCTCCGCGATATACCTCACGGATTGAAGGGAAAAGCCAACGGGCAGCCGAAAACCTGCAGCAATTTGGCGGACAGGTAGTTGCCAGCAAGGTCCGGGAGGAAGTTGCCGAGCGCCTGACGCTGTTGGCGTTTCTTACGAATCCGCGCTACCTGGTGACGCTGTTAGGGACGGCTGGCACCTGGTTCCTGTTTGATTATGCCTATTATGGAAACTCGATTTCGATGCCGATTCTGTTAAAACTGGTAGCCCCGCATGCGTCCATTTTAAGCGCCATGGCCTGGTCGCTGATTATCTTTTCGGTGGCGGCGGTGCCGGGTTATGTCTTGGCGTTTTTGACAATTGACCGGATTGGCCACCGTCGACTGCAGATCATCGGGTTTGCGATAATGGGGGCGGCATTTGCCGGGTTGGGCATGGTCCCGGGAATTACCCATGAGGTGGTACCGTTTCTCTTGATTTTCGGCGTAAGCTATTTCTTCGCGGAGTTTGGCCCAAACACTACGACATTTGTCCTGTCATCCGAATTGTATCCCATCAGCATGCGGACGACGGGACACGGCATATCGGCTGGAGTAGCTAAATTCGGTGCATTTATCGGTGTTTTCGTCTTCCCGATTTTGGCGTCCCGGCTGGGACTGCAAGGCACCTTGCTGGTCACCGCGACATTTTCGGGAATGGGCCTTTTGTTGACGATGCTGCTGCCTGAGCCAAGCCAGCGATCGCTGGAAGAGGTGTCTGGGGATGACCGCTCTGCCGCCAGACTTGGCCAAATCGTCAACAACTAGCCAGGTCCAACCGGAGGCGCGGCAGCATGGGCCTCGAGCCAGCAATTGGGGCGACGAACCCGGCTGGGACAAGCGATGCGTGAGCGGCTTTGCACGACCGCGTCGTGGAAGAAGCGATCCGCCGCATCATGGGACCCATTTGGGAGCCGACATTTAGTCCGGACAGATACGGGTTCCACCCCCGGCGAACCGTCCACGAGGCCGGCACCCGCATCTATGGCCATCTCGCACAGGGATACCACCGGGTGGCCGACGCGGACATTCAGGACTATTTCGGTTGGATCGACCAGTCGCTGCTCATGGTTAAAGGGGCTGAGCGCATCGCCGATGGCACCGTCCTCGGACCGATTCGGGATATGCTGCGAGCAGGGGTGTCTGAGGCCGGGAAGACCCACCCAACACATTCCGGCCCGACTCAAGGCGGCCTATGCGAAGCAAGCGACTACGTAAGGAAGTAAGCGGGGATCGGCGGTTTTTGGCGGTTTCTCCTTTTCATTACTTAGCATAGTCTATCGATAGATTCAGCGGGAGACGTAAATCTGCTCTGAAAAACCCCGGGACACGATATATGGTAGGGGCGAGCCGTCTAGATACAACTTATGGGGCAGGGCAGCAGGGAGGGCATACTCACCCACAGGCCGCCA
>JAJZZA010000048.1 GCA_021797825.1 Bacillota bacterium
TCCGCTGCGCCCCGTTCCCCGGTGGACGCTTGATGGGGGGCCAGCCATTGCGCGGGCGAGACCTGCGGATTATCGAAGAATCGGTAGCCCGCTTTCAGGCCGGCCCCATCCCCCTCATAGATACTCGCCAGCGGGCGATCCGGGTGGGCGGCCCAATCACTCGCGAGGCGTAAGGCCCGCGCGGTCAACCGTGCACCCCCCATAAGGCGAGACCCCATGCGCGGAACACCCACGGCTCGATCGACTGTCTGGATTGATTCACCGCTACGACCATATTTCATATATTCGACATCCCATCGCCAAGACCTTTGCTTTGGGACACGGCGATCAAAATGTTTTTTGCCGGGGAGAACACCCGCCCACGAATGATAACCCTGGAAAACCTTGGTGATGAAGCCGCCAAAAACTTATGGGTAAAGATTAGGTTAAATTGGAGGATCCCATCAAGCATGCGGTTGTTGCTGATCCCGTGATGCTGCCCCGAAGCCCCTAGCGTTGCCAGCGGGTGTCCTCGGTCGGGGACTTCCCAGGGTCGTCGCTTGGTGTCGCACCAGAGTGACTTTCCCAACGCGTCCCGCTAGTGCGGGCGTCATCCGCGCTGTGGCCGACGCCATCGCCACCGGCAGAACAGCTCGAGCCGGCTCACGCTGTTGTCTCCTGCACCCCGTTTGGTGATTGCGCAACACCGGCCCCGATCACAATCGATGGGGTCACTCTTTGACTGCCACGAAGGCTGGCGTTGGCGGGCGGAGGCACGTTTTATTGGGTCAGCGTGACGTCCGACAGTGCGCTTAGCCAATTCACCACTTCGCGCGTAATCCGGCTAGGGGTGGATGACCCGGCCGTTACCGCCACCCGCGAGACGTCCTTAAACCAATCCGCATTGAGGTCTGCGACGTTTTCCACTCGAACCGATGGTTTGCCGCCAATTTTTTCGACAACTTCCACCAAGCGGTTGGAGTTGTTGCTGCGGCGATCGCCGACCACCACGACCAGGTCAACCGCATCTGCCGACTGGACTGCCGCCTCCTGCCGGTTTTGCGTGGCGAGGCAGATTTCATTATGCACTTCGGCGTGCGGATAGCGCAGACGGATGGCGTCGATCACCAGATCCGTATCCCACTGGCTTAATGTGGTCTGGGTGACAATGGCTAGGGGGGAATCCGGCGAAAATGTCAAATGGGCCACATCTTCCGGGCGTGTCACCAGAGCGACCCGATCAGGCGGGGCCTCTCCCATCGCGCCTTCCGGCTCGGGATGGCCAGGGGTGCCGATATAAATAATGGCGTATCCCGCCGATATCTTGGACCGGATGAGATTATGCGTGCGGGTCACGTCCGGGCAGGTGGCGTCGACCAGATGCAGACCTCGGGCGGCGGCGCGTTCCTTGACGGCCGGCGACACCCCATGCGCGGTAAAAATAACGGTGGCCCCCGCGGGCACTTCTTCGAGCAGTTCGAGCCGGGAGGCGCCGTCTAAGGTGGTGATGCCATATTGTTCAAGTTCTTGGACTGCGTGCCGATTATGCACGATTTGTCCCAGCACAAAAATGGGGCGCGGAACCGAGGGGTCTTGCGCCACCCGTTTGGCCATGGTCATGGCGTCGACCACCCCATAGCAGTACCCGCGAGGAACGATCTTCAAAACGTCCATCGTGTTGCTCCCTGCCTTTCTCATCCTCGGCCCGCCGAATTCCGGCATGCCCGTGTTGCCCGCGACTACCCTGCTACCAGACCCGGAATCCGTGCGTACCAGTGGGTCATCAGCAAGGCTCCTAAGACCACCAGCAAGGCGCCCGACACCCGCTCGATCGCCACAACATAACGGCCCAGGCGGCGTGTCCAATGTGCGGCCTGGCCCAGAAATAAGGCCAAGGCCAGGAAAGGCACGGCCAGTCCGGCAGCGTAGGTGGCCAGCAGCACCCCGCCCGCCCATACCGAGTGGGCGGCGGATGCCATGATGATGATGCTGGCTAAAATAGGGCCAACGCAGGGGGTCCAGCCGGTGGCGAAGATGACCCCCAGCAGAAACGCCGACCATCCGCGGCCGCCATGCACCCGGGTCGACATGTGCCAGTCGCGTTTGAGAATGCCGAGCTGAATGACCCCCATCAATTCCAATCCGAAAAGGGCAATGACCATCCCTCCCAACTGCGACAACAGGTTGCGGTAGGAGCGGACAAACTGGCCCAAAGAGGTGGCCAACAGTCCTGAGATCACGAGGATAAGCGACATGCCTGCCACAAACAGGACGGCATTAACCATAACCCGTGCGCGTACCGTCCGGCTTTGCACGGCCTCGCCGGTGAGCGCGGTGCCTGCCATCGTGGTGAGATAGGATGGGACCATCGGCAAGATGCAGGGGGAGAGAATGGAAGCCAGTCCAGCGGCAAACGCCACCCCGAACGAGACGCCTCCCATTGTCCACCTCCTTCAACCGGCCGTGCGTGCTCACAGTGGGCGATTTCAGAGACTAAGTATAGCACACCCCAAAGTCCCGGAGTTTCGGCAGGATTTATCGCGCAATTGTCGAATGTTTTGTAGGATGTCGACGAACCTGGGAGACTCCGGGAAGAAATTTTGGGCCGGACGAGGAGGTGAAGCAGACGATTCGCTTTGAAGGAGTTAGCAAGCAGTATGCCAACGGCCATCAGGGATTGGTCGAGGTGAACCTTGAAATCCGGCGAGGGGAGTTTGTGTTTTTGGTCGGTCCCTCCGGTGCCGGAAAGTCAACGTTGGTTCGCCTCTTGTACGGAGAGGAACGCCTGAATGCAGGAGAGATTTATGTCGACCAGTTTCGCTTGCGGGTGCTGACGCACCGCCAAATGCCGCGATTGCGGCGCCAATTGGGGATTGTGTTCCAAGATGGGAAGTTGCTGCCGTCGCGAACCGTCTATCAAAATGTTGCATTTGCGATGGAGGTTGTGGGGGCGTCGAGCCGCGACATCAAGAAGCGGGTGCCGCATGTGCTTGAACTGGTCGGGCTGTCCCGACGCCGCGACAACTTTCCTCATCAATTGTCGGGCGGTGAACAGCAACGGGTGGGGATTGCCCGGGCCTTGGTCAACCGGCCTTCGTATATTGTGGCGGATGAGCCGACAGGAAACCTCGATCCCGAGACGGGGCAGGACATTATGAAATTGTTTGTCGAAATCAACCGAATTGGTGCCACCATCATTATGGCGACGCATGCCAAAGATTTGGTGGACCGATTCCAGAAAAGGGTGGTGGCGATTGAAGCCGGTCGGATTGTCCGAGACCAGCTCCGGGGGGCCTACGGATATGAAGCTTAGCGGCGGCCTCTATGTTTTGCGGGAAACCGGACGCAGCCTTTGGCGCAATGCCTGGATGTCAGTGGCGTCGATCAGTACGGTGGCCATCTCGCTTTTGGTGCTGGCCTCGTTTTTGGTGATCAGTATCAACCTCAATCATGTTACGGCCGTCTTGCAGAGCGAGGTGGAAGTGCGCGTCTTTATGAAGAGCGGCACCTCGCGCGCGGCGGAAATGCAGTTGATGGACACCGCCCGCCACTGGCCTGATGTCCGCCGCGTCACCTTTTTTACCAAACGCCAAGCGGCGCGGGCTCTGCAGTCGGAATTTCCCGCTCAGCAAGGGCTGTTTGCGCTGGTTCAGCATTCCAATCCGCTTTTCGACGGCTATGATGTCTTTGCCACCACCCCGCAAAAAATTCCGCAGTTGGCCGCTCGGTTTCGGGCTCAGGCGATCGTCCACAACGTCATTTATCAAGGGCAAGTCGTTCATCGGCTGGTGCGCCTGTCGAAGATCATGCAATGGACCGGGTGGATTATCGAGTCCTTGCTGAGCGTGGCGACCTTGTTTATCATCATGAATACCATCCGTCTGGCGGTATTCGCGCGGCGTCGTGAGATTCATGTCATGAAACTGGTGGGGGCGACCGATTGGTTTATTCGCTGGCCCTTTGTGTTGGAAGGGTTGGTGCTGGGGTTGATCGGGGCGGCACTCTCGTTGACGGTGGTGGCCAACGGATATCGCTGGATTGTCAACGAAGCCAGCGTGGCCGTGCCGTTTTGGCCTATGGCGCCCTTTCAACAAGTGGTGTCGCAGACGGCCCTCTTTATTATGGTGGGAGGCGTTCTGATCGGGGCCCTGGCCAGCGCGGTGGCGGTGCACCGCTTTCTCCGGGTGTGACCAACCGCTAACCTCTTCTGACCCTCGTGCCCCAAACGCATCATGGTATAATGGAGGGATTAAGGAGGCCTTCCATGGGGCGTGTGCGGCGACGGGCAGTTTGCACGGTGGCGACCGAATCGCTGATGGCCCTGTCATCGGGCGCCACGGGCTGGTATTTTTACCATCAAGAACCCGACACGGCCAGCCGCATTCCGCCCGGGATGGCGGCCAACTCGTTATTTCTGCGGTTTGTCGATGCGTATCGCGTAATCCGGCAAGACGCGGTCCGGCAAACCTCACCCGCGGAGTTGTCAGCGGGGGCGCCCACAGGCTTGGCTGGCACCCTGCACGACCGGTTTTCCAGCTGTTTTCCCCACCAGCCCGACAAGGGCTTATTCGGTTGCTGGCTCATCGTTACACCGGGATCGAGGTCAAGCGGCGTTGTCCCGGCCGCTGGTGAGTTGGCGGGTTATCCCCGGCGCGTCCGCCGCCCGCGCGGGTGTGGCGGCGGGTGACGAGATGGCCGCGATTACTGGCCGAGCGTTGGCAAGAACGACGCCGGCGGCCGTGTTCGGCGGGATTCGGGGGACGGCGGGGTGGTCATTGACGGCGGCGGTCTCACGGTCGGGTATTATCCGCAGCTTGCGGGTCACCCGCTCGACGATGAGCTTGCCAACCGTCTACAACGGGTTGCTGGCGTCGCATATCGGCTACCTGGCGATTACCGAGTTTGCCAAGCATAGCGGACAGGGGACGGCAGCTGAGTTTCAGCGGTTGATGGACAGGGGTACTAGCGGCACCCTGCGGGCTTTGCGCAACAACGCGGGCGGCGAAACGAGTCAGGTGCTGCAAGCGGCCACTTTGTTGGTACCGCCCCGGGCGGTGACGTTGCGGCACCAGAATCCCCCCAGCCCTGACCCACATGATTCGCCGGGAGCGGGACCCCGATTGCCGGTGGCGGCAATGGTAAACGGCCATGCGGCCACCGGCGGAAATTTTGCCGACTGCGATTCGGGAGCGGCAGGGCGGGGCGCTGGTCGGAACCCCGACTTGCGCCGAGGGCGTTGTACCGGAACGGATGGCGCTCCGCGGGAAAATATCGCTCAAATTGACGGTAGTCAACTATGATGCTTCCGATGGGCACGATATCGAGCACATCAAAAACCCAACGGGGTGGTGCCCAAGCCAGCCAACACCAACCCGTTCGCCAATCCTCGGGGCGAACCGTGGTTGGCAGGCCGTGAAGTCCTGCTTGAGCGTATGCACCCTAGCGGAGCTTAAACGCGGGCGGCCTTTTGGCGCCGAACCGTGAGACGGGAGAGAGAGATCATGGGCACATTTCACTTAGAGAGCCCGTACGCGCCAGGCGGGGATCAGCCACGAGCCATCGACGCGCTCACCGAGGGTTTTGGCCGGGGACGCCACCGTCAGGTGCTGTTGGGCGTGACGGGGTCGGGCAAAACGTTTACGATGGCCAATGTGATCGCACGAATCGCCTTGCCGACGCTGGTGGTGGCGCCCAATAAAACGCTGGCGGCGCAATTGGCGGGGGAGTTAAAGGCGTTTTTCCCGCGCAACGCGGTCGAATATTTTGTGAGCTATTACGACTATTATCAGCCGGAGGCCTACATCGCCCAAAACGACCTGTACATTGAGAAAGATGCGCAGATTAACGACGAAATCGACAAGTTGCGCCATTCGGCCACCTCGTCGCTGCTGGAACGGTCCGATGTGATTATCGTGGCCTCGGTGTCGTGTATTTACGGCTTGGGTTCTCCCGACGACTACCGTAATCTGGTATTGTCCATCCGGGTCGGGATGCAGCGGGACCGCCAGGCCATTTTAAGAAAATTGGTAGAGACCCAATATGAACGCAACGACGTCAATTTTGTCCGCGGCAAATTCCGCGTCCGCGGCGACGTCATCGAGGTCTTTCCCGCCAACCAGTCCGAACAGGCGGTGCGCATCGAACTCTTTGGCGACGAGGTGGAGCGCATCCGCGAATTTGACCCGCTAACCGGAGAAATATTGGGCGAGCGCGAGCACGTGGCCATCTATCCGGCCTCGCACTACGTCCGCGATCAGGCGGGAATCAGTCCGGCCATCGCCAGCATTGAACGGGAATTGGAGGAACGTCTCGCCGAACTGAAGACCCAGGGCAAGGATTTGGAGGCGCAAAGGCTGGAACAGCGCACCCGTTATGATTTGGAGATGCTGCAGGAGGTCGGGTACTGCTCCGGGATCGAAAATTATTCCCGACATTTCACCGGGAAGCAGCCGGGCGAGCCGCCGTATACCCTGTTGGACTATTTCCCCGAGAAATTCCTCACGCTGGTCGACGAGTCTCACGTCAGCGTGCCGCAAATTCGCGGCATGTACGCCGGAGACCGCTCGCGCAAGGAAAGCCTGGTGGCGCACGGGTTTCGTCTGCCTTCGGCATTTGACAACCGCCCGCTGACCTTCGAGGAGTTTTCGGCGAGCGTCCAGCAAGTGCTGTTTGTCTCGGCGACTCCCGGGCCGTATGAAGTGCAGGTGGCGGATGCGGTGGTTGAGCAAATTGTGCGGCCTACCGGGCTTCTCGACCCGATTATCCGGGTCAAGCCCACCACGGGCCAAATCGACGATCTGCTGGCAGAGATTCGCCAGCGGGTGACTCGTCAGCAGCGCGTCTTGATCACCACCCTGACCAAGCGGATGGCGGAGGATTTGACGGAATACCTGCGCGAGGCCGGGGTGCGGGTGCGCTACCTGCATTCCGACGTGGACACGCTGGAAAGAATGGCGCTGATTCGGGATCTGCGCCTCGGCGAATTTGATGTGCTGGTCGGCATCAACCTCCTGCGAGAAGGGCTTGACCTGCCGGAAGTCAGTTTGGTGGCCATCCTGGACGCGGACAAAGAGGGGTATCTCCGATCGGTCACCTCGTTGGTGCAGACGATTGGACGGGCCGCCCGCAACCTGGAGGGTACGGTGATCATGTATGCCGACCGCATTACCGGCTCGATGCAGGCTGCTCTCTCCGAAACCGAGCGCCGCCGCCGGATCCAAGAGGAGTATAACGCCGCGCAGGGCATCGTGCCGGCCGGGATTCGAACCGCGGTGCGCGAGGTCATCCAAGCCACCAAGGCGGTCAGCGAGACGTTGCCCAATAAGCCGGTCAAGGATCTGAGCCAGCGTGAGCGGATAAAGCTGGCGGGACAATTGCGCAAAGAGATGAAGGCGGCCAGCCACAACTGGGAATTCGAGCGCGCGGCGACGTTGCGTGATATGTTGATAGAACTGGAAAGCGGCAGACCCATTCGTTCGCAGACGGGAGGCAAGCGACACCGCCATGGCTAGCGGCAAGATACAAGTGCGGGGAGCGCGCCAGCACAACCTCAAAAATATTACGGTGGACATTCCGCGCGACCGGCTCGTGGTCATCACCGGGGTGTCGGGTTCCGGAAAATCTTCGCTGGCGTTTGATACGATTTACGCCGAAGGACAAAGGCGGTATGTCGAGTCTTTGTCCAGTTATGCCCGCCAGTTCTTGGGACAGATGGACAAACCCGAGGTCGATGCCATTGACGGGCTGTCGCCGGCCATCTCGATTGACCAAAAGACCACGAGCCACAACCCGCGCAGCACGGTCGGGACGGTCACCGAGGTTTACGACTATTTGCGGGTATTGTATGCGCGGGCGGGACAACCGCATTGTCCCCAGTGCGGGCGCGAGGTCGCCCAGCAGACGATTGAACAGATGGTCGACCGGATTGTCCGGCACCCGGAGGGAACGCGGCTGGAAGTGCGGGCGCCTATCGTCAGAGGCCGCAAGGGCACCCACGAGAAAGTCATCGAGGATATTCGCCGTGAGGGGTACACGCGCGCCCGGATCGACGGCGATCTGGTCGAACTGGAGTCCCCTCCCGTCTTGAGCAAGAACAAGAAACATACCATTTCCGCCGTGGTGGACCGCATCATCATCCGACCGGGAGTGGGCTCGCGGCTGGCCGAGTCGCTGGAACAGGCGCTGACGGTTTCCGGCGGTCTGGCGGAAGTCGGGCCGCCGGACGAGCCCGGTGAGCTTTACGCCCGGGACCTGGCCTGCGTGGATTGCGGTATTTCCTTGGAGGAAATGAGCCCGCGGATGTTTTCCTTCAACGCTCCCTACGGGGCGTGCGCGTCGTGCACCGGGCTCGGATTTCGTCAGGAGATCGATGTCGCGCTGCTGGTGCCGGATCCGGGCCTCTCCTTGGCGCAGGGGGCGGTGACGGTCTTCGCCCGCGCCGCCACCAACTATTATTATGATTTGCTGCTGGCCGTGGCTAAGGCTGCCGGCATTCCCCCCGACCATCCCTTTCGCGACCTGTCGGCCGCGCAGCAGCGCATCGTTCTCCACGGCTACCCCGAGGCGGTGCCATTTGAATTTGAAACGATTTTTGGGCAATCGCGCCGCGAGAGCGCGCGCTATCAGGGCGCCGTCCCCATCATGGAGCGCCGTTACCGCGAAGCGACGACCGATGCCCAGCGCGCGGAGATCGAACAGTTCATGACCACCCGGGCCTGTCCCGCCTGCCGGGGGCAACGGCTAAAGCCGGAAGTGCTGGCGGTGACGGTGGGGGAGAAGTCGATTGCCGAGTTGACCGCGCTGTCCATCAGTCAGGCGCAGGCATTCCTGCAGGGACTGAGCTTTGGCGATCGCCGGGAAGTGATTGCGCGGCCCATATTGAAAGAAGTCCTGGAACGGCTGGGGTTTCTGGCGGATGTGGGGCTCGGCTATCTCACCCTCGCACGGGGAGCAGGCACGCTGTCGGGCGGCGAGGCGCAGCGTATTCGCCTGGCGACGCAGATTGGCTCATTTCTGATGGGGGTGCTCTATATCCTCGACGAACCGTCGATTGGACTGCACCAGCGCGACAACGACCGCTTGATTGAGACGTTAAAGCGGCTGCGGGATCTCGGCAATACCGTGCTGGTGGTGGAGCATGACGAAGAGACCATGCTGGCCGCCGATTATCTGATCGATATCGGTCCCGGGCCCGGGGTGTATGGCGGGTATGTGGTCGCCGCCGGCTCACCGCAAGAGGTGATGGCCAATCCCGACAGCCTGACCGGACGCTATCTGGCGGGGACGGCGGAGATTCCCGTCCCCGCCACCCGGCGATCACCCAGCGATCGCTGGTTGACGGTCATGGGCGCCCGTGAGCACAATCTGAAAAACGTCACGGTGCGGATTCCGCTGGGGGTGATGGTGGCGGTAACCGGAGTCTCCGGGTCGGGAAAATCGACTTTGGTCAACGACATCATCCGCCGGCGGCTGGAAGTGGACTTAAATGGGGCGCGGCACCGGCGCACCGGGGAACATGACGGGATGAGCGGCACCGAATTTCTGGACAAGGTGATCGCCATTGACCAAAGCCCGATTGGACGCACGCCGCGTTCCAATCCCGCCACCTATACGGGCTCATTTGACCTGATTCGGGAGATTTTTGCGGGCAGCAGCGAGTCTCTGATCCGCGGTTACAAAGCCGGGCGGTTTTCGTTTAATCTCCGGGGAG
The DNA here is from genome assembly GCA_021797825.1 of Bacillota bacterium. Classification (GTDB taxonomy): domain Bacteria; phylum Bacillota; class Sulfobacillia; order Sulfobacillales; family Sulfobacillaceae; genus JAJZZA01. Next base: position 9,689 of record JAJZZA010000048.1, read on the forward strand.
GCCGATGTGAAGCCTGCCGCGGAGACGGCATCTTGAAAATCGAAATGCATTTCTTGCCCGATGTCTACGTGCCTTGTGAAGTGTGCAAAGGGCGCCGGTACAACCGGGAGACGCTGGAAGTCCGCTATCGCGGCAAGACCATCGCCGACGTCCTCGACATGACCGTGGATGAGGCGGTCGGGTTCTTTCAGCATCATGTCCGGCTCAACCGCCGGCTAAAGACGCTCAGGGATGTCGGACTCGGCTACATTCATCTGGGTCAGCCGGCCACCACGCTCTCGGGAGGGGAGGCGCAGCGGGTCAAGTTGGCTACCGAGCTGGCCCGCCGCTCCGAAGGACGGACCCTCTACATTTTGGACGAACCCACCACCGGGCTTCATGCCGAAGATATCCGCCATCTGTTGGGCGTGCTGGAACGGCTGGTGGCGCAAGGGGACACGGTCCTGATTATCGAGCATAATCTGGATGTGATCAAGACCGCCGACTGGCTCATCGACCTGGGACCGGAAGGCGGGGATGCAGGCGGCGAGGTTATCGCCGAGGGTGTGCCCGAGTCGGTGATGGCCATTTCGAAATCGTATACGGGACAGTTTCTGGCCCGGCACCTGGCTCGGCGCCAGGCGGTGCGGGCGCTGCCCTAGGAGGGAAACAGCATGCCGGGGGCTGCGACGCCCGATCTCCAACAAAAAATTGCGGGCTTGCCGGAACGGCCCGGGGTGTACCTCATGAAAAATGAGGACGACCAGGTCATTTATGTGGGCAAAGCGGTCAACCTGAAAAGCCGGGTCCGGTCCTATTTTCACGATCCCGCCCGAATGATGCCCAAAGTGGCGGCGATGATGCGCCACGTGCGCGATTTTGAGCTGATTGCCACCGATACCGAGGTCGAAGCACTGATTTTGGAAGCCACCCTGGTTAAGGATATGAAGCCGCACTACAACATCCGGCTCAAGGACGACAAAGCCTATCCTTATATCCGGTTGACCTGGGAGGAGGATTACCCGCGTCTGTTGATAGCCCGCAAGCCGGCCCAGGACGGCGGCCGCTATTTTGGACCGTATCCCCGCGCGCAGACCGTGCGCGACACCATCCGTTTGATCCGGCGCATCTTTCCGCTGCGCAACTGCACCAACCAAAAATTTCGCAATGCGGTTCGGCCGTGCTTGGAATTTCACATTAAACGGTGTCAGGCCCCGTGCCGGGATTTGGTTGACCGGGCGAGCTATCGAACCATGATGCGGCAAGTGGAACGGTTCTTGGAAGGCCGCGCCGACGAGGTCGAGCGGGATCTGGTGGGCCGGCTGGAGGAGGCGGCAGCCGCTCTGGAATTTGAAAAGGCCGCGCAACTGCGCGATCAGGTTCGTGCCATCCGGGAAATTACGGCGCAGCAAAAAGCCTCGTCGGCGGCCGGCCGCGACTTGGACGCCATCCACTGGGCGGCGGTGGCGGAGGAGGCTTTCGTGCAGGTCTTTCGAGTCCGTCAGGGGCGGCTGGTGGGGCGCGAGGTCTTGACCCTGACCGGCGTCGACGATAGCGATGACGCCGAGGTGGCGCGATCGTTTCTGTTGCAGTACTATGCGCGGGCCCAGGACATTCCGCCCGAGGTGCTGGTGCCGGTGCTGTCCGCCGACGCCCAACAGATGACGGCTTGGTTAAAAGAGCGGCGGGGCGGCGCGGTGGATGTGAAAGTTCCGCGCCGTGGGGAAAAGCGGCGGCTGTTGGACATGGTGCGGCAAAATGCCGAGTTGTCGCGCGACGAGTCGCTCCGCCGGCTCGAGCGGCTTAAGAGCCAGCGCGAGGCGGCCCTGCTGGGCTTGCAGCACGCGCTGGGTCTGGCGCGGATACCGCGGCGCATGGAGTGTTACGATATTTCCAACACCCAAGGCACCGAGTCGGTGGCGTCGCTGGTGGTCTTTACCGAGGGCCGGCCGGACAAATCCCAGTACCGCCGGTTTAAAATTCGCACGGTCAGCGGCCCCAACGACTTTGCCTCGATGCATGAAGTGATTGGGCGCCGCTTCCGGCATGCCGAGCTGGCCCACGACCAGGTGGGACTGAAACGGTTTGCCGAGACGCCGGATTTGATTCTGATCGACGGCGGGCGCGGACAACTGGGGTATGCGGTGCGGGCGCTCAAAGAGGCGGGCGTCGAGGGAATTGCGGTGTTCGGACTGGCCAAGCAGCATGAATGGTTGTTTGCTCCGGATTCTCCTGATCCGATAGTCCTCGACCGGGACTCGGAGGCGCTCAAAGTGCTGCAGCAACTCCGGGATGAAGCGCATCGCTTTGCCATCGGGTTTCACCGCAAGCTGCGCACCGAGCGGAACCTGCGCTCGGTGCTGGACGATGTCCCCGGGGTGGGTCCGAAACGCAAACGCGCGTTGTTGCGGGCCTATCGGAGCGTGGCGGACATGGCGCAAGCGAGCCTAGAGGATTTGGCGGGGGTGCCGGGTATGAACCAGCGGGCGGCCGAATCGGTTAAGGCCTATTTGGCTCAGCGACTGGCGGAGAGGGCCGCCGAATAATCGGGCGAAAAAGGGGGAAGGCGCATGCGGTGGTTTACACTATGGTTTAGCACCGCCGTCGGCTTGGCCATCGTGTCGCATCTGCGGATCGGCATCTCGGCGCAAAGCGCGGAGGCGGTGATCGTGGCCAGCGGCGTGCTGGGGCTGGTCAATCTGTTTATCCGGCCATTGGTCCGGCTGGTGGCGCTGCCGCTGACGATTCTGACCTTGGGGTTGTTTGGCTGGGTGATTAACGGGTTGATGCTGCTGGCGGTTTCCTGGGCGGTTCCCGGCTTTAGCGTGCATGGGCTGGGCGCGGCGGTGGTGGGGGCAATTATTCTGGCGGTGCTATCGGGGGGCTTGCATTGGATTCTGCGGATGGTATAAGACTTATCGCGCTGGATGTCGACGGGACCGTGATTTATCGCGACGGGGGGGTATCGGCGCGGCTGCGCGCGGCGGTGGCGGAGGCTCTGCAACGCGGGATCCGGGTGATGCTGGCGACGGGCCGGATGGTGCAGTCCGCCGAGCGTATTTGGCGCGATCTCGGATTGAGCGACGGCTACCTCATCACCTACAACGGTGCCGTCATCGCGGACATGCCGGCGGGGACTCCGCAGTCCACGCACGCCTTGCCGGAATCAGCGGCGCGCTGGCTGGCCCGCGAAGCCTTGGCGGCGGGCATTCTGACCCAGATCTATGTCGGCCGCGAACTCTGGGTCTCGGAGGAAGACGAACGGGTACGGAGGTACATCGACGCGCACCATATCCCCGCCTGGGTGAGGGTTGACGGGAAATTGCTGGACTGGCCGGAACCGCCCATCAAGGTCCTGCTGCAAGGCGACAGCGTGGTTCTTGACCAGTTCCGGTCCCGGGTGCAAGCCCGCGGGCACGAGCTGGGGGTGCGCATCTTCAAGTCGCAGAGCGATTACCTGGAGATGGTCGCCGAGGGAGTCGGCAAAGGGCCGGCGCTGGCGCAAGTGGCGCAATGGCTGGGGATCGACCGGGCGGAGATTATCGCGGTGGGCGACGCCGAAAACGATATCGACATGATTGGTTGGGCGGGACGGGGCGTGGCCATGGGCCAAGCCGGGCCGAATGTCAAACGCCATGCCCGCTGGATTACCGGACCGGTTGATCAGGACGGAGCGGCGCTGGCCATCGAAGAGCTGGCGCTGGGGTTATCGAATCCAATGGAGCGCCTGACCCCAGGGGCTGCGCAAGAATAGATAAGCCGTGGTCGCGCCCACGGTCAGCACAAAGATCAGCGCAAACCCGCGCTCCGTGGCTTTTTGGCGGCGTTGCCGCCCGCGTTGCGAGCGCGAGGCGGGGACCGCTTCCCGCGGATGCGAGGAAGCGGGAAGGGTTCTCCGCCGGGACCGGGGTGGCGGGAACCAGGGGTCTTGCCAAGCCATCGGGATCCCTCCGTAGTCAGCAGTGACCGATTTGCCGCGATTCGCACCGCAGAGCATGTTGCTGTTATTCGACATCTGGGCGGCGAATCCTGTCAAGGGATGGGGTTTGGCAGCAGGGTGCGGGGGAGAGTGTCCGGAACGCAAGATGGGCAGGGGCGAAAGGATGACGTCATGCAACCACGGCTGGTTATCGTTACGGGTTTGTCGGGCGCGGGGCGCACCGAGGCGATCCGCGCATTTGAAGATCTGGGCTATTTTTGCGTCGACAACTTGCCCCCTTCGCTGGTGCCAAAGTTTGCCGACCTGATTGAACGCAGTCCCGATGTGCAGGCGGCGGCGCTGGTGATGGACATCCGCGGTGGCGTGTTTTTTGCAGAAATGGAAGAGGCCTTGAATTGGCTGGACCAGGCGCCGGTGGCGTATCAAATCGTGTTCTTGGAGGCAGACGAAGAGGCGTTGATTCAACGCTACAAGATGGCTCGCCGGCGCCATCCGCTGGAAGCGGGAACCCGCCTGGTGGAGGCGATTCGCCAGGAGCGGGGCGTGCTCGGCGAGTTGCGCGGGCGCGCCGATTTGGTCGTCAATACCACCCAGCTAAGCCCCTTGCAACTGCGCCAGCGTTTGTCCGCCCTGTTTCACTTGGGCGGTGAGGGCCCGTCTTTTCAAGTGCGGCTGGTATCCTTCGGATTCAAACACGGGCTGCCCAAAGACGCGGATCTGGTGTTTGACGTGCGTTTTTTGCCCAACCCGCACTATGTTGACGAGCTGCGCCACCTAACCGGCAACGACCCGGCGGTGGACGAGTACGTCATGCGGTTTCCCGGCGCGCGCGACACGCTGGCCCGACTGCGGGATCTTCTCGAATTCTTGCTCCCGCAGTTTAAGCAAGAGGGGAAGCCCTTGGTGACGGTGGCGGTCGGCTGCACCGGGGGCCAGCATCGGTCGGTGGTTTTCGCCAACCGGTTGGGGGTTGCCTTGGAAAAGGCGGGGGACAAGGTGTTGGTGGAGCATCGGGACTTGGCCCGCGCCGATTTGGGAGAAAGTTAACCATGTGGCGCTTATTGGTGCCGGGACTCAAGGTCAAGCGGTACCTGGCGATTGCGGCGGTCGGCTTCATGGCGCTGGGAGCGGCCTTCGGGGTTTCCCCGCTGGTCTTTCCGCATATTGTCCCCATCCGCTACCGGCTGGGCTGGGAGTTGGCGCTGGCCAGTGCGGGGCTGCTGTTGGTGGGCGGGGGCACTTTAGGCTTGTTGACCTCGATGAGTGAGGTGCTGGGCACCGAAAAGTGGGCGGGGCTCTTATATTCCCGGCGCCAGTTGGCCCGCGGTCCGCGGGTGGTGGCGCTTGGCGGCGGCACCGGACTGCCGGGGGTGCTGCGCGGGCTCAAACTGTATACCTCGAATTTGACGGCGATTGTTACCGTGGCGGACGACGGCGGCAGTTCGGGCCGTTTGCGCGGGGATTTGAACATGCTGCCGCCCGGCGACATTCGCAATTGCCTGGTGGCGCTGGCGGATACGGAACCATTGATGGAACAACTCTTTCAACATCGCTTTCCCAGCGGGGAATTGGCCGGCCACAGCTTTGGCAATCTGTTTTTGGCGGCCATGGAACAGACCACCGGCGATTTTGTCACGGCGCTGCGCGAATCGAGCCGCGTGCTGGCGGTGCGTGGCACCGTCCTGCCGGCCACCTTGGATCATGTGACCCTGCACGCGCAATTGGCGGACGGGCGTCTCGTCGCGGGTGAAAGCACCATCGGCAAGAGCTTGGTGCCGATCGAACGGCTCTGGATGGAACCGCCTGACGCCACGCCGCTGGCGGAGGCGATTTTAGCCATCGAGAACGCCGACCTTATTGTATTGGGACCGGGCAGCCTGTTTACGTCGCTGTTGCCGAATCTCTTGATTCGGCCGATAGGCGAAGCGATACGGCGGTCCCGGGCGGTCCGGGTGTACGTTTCCAATATCATGACGCAGCCCGGCGAGACCACCCGATTTACCGTGCAGGATCATCTGCGCGTGTTGGAAGGTCATGTCGGCTCCGGTTTGGTGGATGTCGTGCTGGTGAACAACGGGACCGTGCCGACGCCACAACTGGTGCGCTACCGCGACGAGGGGGCGGAACCGGTGCTGGTCGATCCGGCTTCGCCGATTAAGGCGACGGTGGTGGGAGAGGATGTGTTGACGGCCTCCGCGGTTTTGCGCCATGATCCCGCTAAGCTGGCCCGGGCCTTGCTGCGGGTGATGGTGCAGTATCGTCCCAAATGGGCGGAAGGGCGCATTATCGATGCCTTGTGGCTGGAGGCGCGGTTGCGGGAGAGGGGGCGCGGCCCGTTATGGGCTGGACCTACACGCGGGAAATAAAGGCGGAGTTGGCGGCGGTCGATCCGGGAGAACCCGAATGCGTGCTGCAGGAGCTGCGCGGCATCGCCGGTCGGGCGGACGACGCGCTGGCGCCCGCGCGGCTCGAGGGGGGTTCCGCGCTGGTGGCCCGGCGTGCGTTTGGGCTGATGAAAAAGGCGGATTTGAGCCCGGCCATCACGGTGGTGCGGCACGTCCACCGGATTCGTTTCGTGCTGACCGCCAGCCGCCGGCCGGCGCCCCCGGCGGGCGCGGAGGCCTGCCCGGCGGCCTTTCTGCGGGGCGCGTTTTTGGCCCGGGGCTATCTCTCCGATCGTGACCGCCCAGCGCACCTGGAAATTATCGCCGGAGGCTCCGGCCAGGCAGAGGCCATTGCCGCCGCCCTCACCCGGCTCAAAATTCGCTCCAAAACTATCCCGCGGCGCGGACACCACTTGATTTACCTTAAGGGCCGCGACGCCATTCGCCGTTTTTTGACGGAAACCGGCGCCCATCGGGCGGTGCTCGAGCTCGAAAGCCTGGGCGTGATGCGAAGCATCAAAAACCGCGTCAACCGGTTGGTCAATTCCGAGACCGCCAACCTCAAACGGGCGGTGGAGTCCGGAATGGCGCAAGCCGCCGATCTCGAGCGATGGCGGGCCGCCGGTCTGCTGGCCGACCTGCCCGAGCGGCTGCGGGTGGTGGCCGATCTGCGCATCTGTCATCCCGAATGGTCATTGACCGAGCTGGGGTTGGCCGCCACCCCGCCGTTATCCAAATCCGCGGTGAACCACCGGTTACGGCGCATCCGTCAGCGGTTGGAGCGCGCGCTGGACATGCGGGGGAGAAACTCTTGACACAAACCCGGGTCGCGGACGGTTGCCTCGCAGGGAAAGATTGATACAATGGTTTGCGAGAAGACGACTCCGGCGGGAATCTGTGGGCTGGCTTGTGATAAACCGAACAAATGCGTCCCCCGGGGACGGGCCGGTCTTGGGAACAAACCGCTGGAGCAGTGTGGAAAGGCTGGGACCGATGACACTGACACATTACGGCGCGTTGTTGATTTACCTGGCGGTCGCCTTTCTGGTGGCTCTGGGCATGTCGTTCATGTCGGAGTGGTTAGGACCGCATGCACCGGGCGGACTAAAGCGCGTTACCTATGAATCCGGCATCGTCCCCGAAGCCCCGGTCGGTTATTTTTCGGTTCGGTTTTATCGGGTGGCGATGTTCTTCATGATTTTTGATGTGGCGGTGATGGCGCTTTATCCCTGGGCGGTCAGCCTGCGGGAACTGCACCAGGCGGGGATGTTGCGGGCATTGGCCTTCTTGGCCATTGTCGGATTGGCTTTTGGCTATGTGTGGAAGCGAGGAGGGTTTCAATGGGACTAACCCCAGCCCAACCGGAGGTGGAGCGCTCGATTCTGCTGACCACGGTCGACAAGATGAAGCGGTGGGCGCAGAAGTCGTCCATATGGCCGGCCACGTTTGGATTGGCCTGTTGCGCCATCGAGATGATGAGCGTCACCAACTCGCGCTACGATCTGGCGCGGTTCGGCGCGGAGGTGTTCCGGGCGTCGCCCCGGCAGGCCGATCTCATGATTGTGGCGGGGCGCGTCAGCCAAAAAATGGCCCCGGTGCTGCGCACCATCTGGGAGCAGATGCCCGAGCCGAAATGGGTGATCTCGATGGGGGCGTGCGCATCGTCCGGGGGGGTCTTCGACAACTACGCGATTATTCAAGGGGTTGACCATGTGGTGCCGGTCGACGTCTATGTGCCGGGTTGTCCGCCCACTCCCGAAGCGCTCCTGTTCGGCATCATCAAACTGCAGGAAAAAATCACCCTGGGATTGCCGCCCAAATACCTGGAGCTTGCACCAGAGCCGGGAACCAAGGGGGCTTGGCGTTGAATCGCAACGATCCGGAAATTTTGACGCGTCTAGAGACGCGCTTCCCCGCTACCCTGGCGATTGTCGAGACGGTGGATCAGCCAACCGTGGCGGTCGCCAAAGAATCGCTGATCGACCTATTCCGACATCTCGCGGACCTGGAAGGGTATACGATGTGTCTCGATGTCTGTGCGGTCGACTGGATGCCAACGAATCCGCGTTTTGAGTTGGTGTACCACCTGTACCACCCGGGGAAATTCGCCCGTCTGCGGGTGAAATCACGCGTCGAAGAGGACGGGACGATGCCGTCGGCGACGGCGGTGTGGGCTGGCGCCAATTGGGCGGAACGTGAGGCATATGACCTATTTGGCATCCGCTTCGAGGGACATCCGAACCTGACCCGGATCTATTTGCCTGATGAGTGGGAGGGCCATCCGCTGCGCAAGGATTACCCCCTCACTGGACCACGAGTCGATTAGAGGGGGCGGACAATGGCGCTCGAAAACGAAGAAACTTCTGTCTTGCCGGCTACCGGGGAGACCATGATTATCAATCTGGGACCGCAGCATCCCAGCACGCACGGCGTGTTGCGGGTGCGTCTGGAACTGGACGGGGAGCGGGTGGTGGACGCGCAGCCGGTGATCGGCTATCTCCATACCGGTTTCGAGAAGACGGCGGAGGCGCTGACCTACCAGCAATGCAACACCATCACCGACCGCCTGGATTATCTGGCCCCGATGACCAACAATCTGGCGTATGTGCTGGCGGTGGAGAAACTGATGGGTCTGGAGGTGCCGATGCGGGCCCAGTACATCCGGGTGCTGTTTGCGGAACTGACGCGCATTGCCAGCCATTTGGTTTGGCTTGGCACGCATGTCATGGACTTGGGCGCGATGAGCCTGTTTTTCTACACAATGCGTGAGCGCGAAGTGATTTTAGACCTCATCGAGGCGGCGGCGGGCGTGCGGATGAATCCCAGTTACTTCCGGGTCGGCGGGTTGGCCTATGATTTGCCGGAAGGGTTTCATGCGAAAGTCCAAGCTTTTTTGGCGGAATTTCCCCGCTGGATGAAAAATTACCGGAACTTGTTCGAGGGCAATCCGTTAATCAATGCGCGCCTCATTGGGATCAGTTATCTCTCGCAGGAAGAATGCTTTCAGTATGGGGTGACGGGACCCAATCTGCGGGCTACCGGATTGGCCCTTGATTTGCGGAAGGTCGAGCCATACTGCGGCTACGACGAATTCGATTTTGCGGTGCCGACCCAATCCGACGGCGATGCCTATGCCCGGTTTTGGGTCAGGGTGGACGAGATGTACGAATCGGCCAAAATTATTGAACAGGCCTTGTCCAAAATCCCTCCGCAGGGGGAATACGCCACCCGCGATCGCAAGGTGGCGCTGCCGCCCCGAAACGAGATTTACGGGAACATGGAAGCCTTGATCCACCAATTCAAACTGGTGACAGCCGGGTTTCCGGTGCCCCGCGGCGAAGTCTACCAAGCGGTGGAAGGACCGCGCGGAGAGATGGGCTTTTATCTGGTCTCCGACGGAGGGCCCAAACCGTACCGGTGGCGCGCCCGCACGCCCTCCTATTACAACCTGCAGACCCTGCCCCGGCTTTGCCGCGGACACCTGGTGGCGGACGTCGTGACCGCGATTGGCAGCATCGATATTATGTTGGGGGATGTCGACAAATGAAAGCGGAATGGACGACGTGGGCCAAAGAGGCCCGCGAGCGGTTTCCCCAAGCCAATTCGGCGTTGATGCCGCTATTGCATCGCATTCAGCAGGCCGAGGCTTGGCTGGACGAGGAGACACTCGCCGACGTTGCCGACCTGCTCGAGCTCCCCGTGCAATATGTTCAGTCGGTCGCGTCGTTTTATTCGCTCTTTTACCAGGAACGCGTGGGGAGACGGGTTATCCATGTGTGCGTCGGGCTGTCCTGCGCCTTGGCCGGCGCCGACGCGCTGATGCACGAGCTCGAGGAAAAATTGGGCATCAGCGCGGGTCAAACCACACGCGACGGCGCGTACAGCCTGCGGGAAGCGGAATGCCTGGCGGCTTGCGACCTGGCTCCCGTGGCGCAGGTGAATCTGCGGTTTCACGGCCGGGTCTCGCCGGGTGATGGTGACCGTTTGCTGAGCGAGAAGGTGAGCACATGAGCCGAAAGTATTATCTCCTGCGAAATCGCGAGGTCCCCGACATCGACCAGTTGGCGGTCTATGAAGCCCACGACGGGTATCAAGCGCTGCGCCAGGCGCTTTCGCAGGGAAACCCGCAAGACATTGTGGACGTGGTCAAGAATTCGGGGCTGCGGGGCCGGGGCGGCGCCGGTTTTCCGACCGGCGTGAAGTGGGGGTTTCTGCCCAAGGACGGCCGTCGCCGCTATCTCGTCGTCAACTCCGACGAGGCCGAGCCCGGGACCTTTAAAGACCGGGAACTGATTGAACATAATCCGCACCAGCTGATCGAGGGCATGATTATCGCCAGCTATGCGATTGGGGCCCACGAAGCGTATATCTATTGCCGGGGCGAATTCCTCACCGGCTATGAACAGCTGACGCGGGCGGTCGATGAGGCTTACGCCCGCGGATACTTGGGCGAAAATATTCTCGACAGCGGTTTTGAACTCGATATCAGGGTCTATCGGGGGGCCGGGGCCTATATCTGCGGCGAGGAGTCGGCGCTGCTGGAGTCGTTGGAGGGCCGGCGCGGCAATCCGCGGCTTAAGCCGCCGTTTCCGGCGATAGCCGGCCTCTACGGCATGCCCACCATCGTCAACAATGTGGAGACCATCGTCAATGTGCCCCCGCTCATCACCTTCGGGGCGCAATGGTACCGTTCGATGGGGACCGACAAGAGTCCGGGACTCAAGGTGATGTCGGTGAGCGGGCGCGTCAAGCGGCCGGGGAATTATGAGATTCCGCTGGCCACCCCGCTGCGCACCCTGATTGAGGACTACGCTGGCGGGATGCTCGCGGGACGGACGGTGAAGGCCGTCATTCCGGGGGGCAGTTCGGTGCCATTGCTGACGGCCGCGCAGCTGGACACGCCGATCGACTACGAGGCGATGATGGCGGCCGGGACTATGCTGGGCTCGGGCGGCTGCATCGTTCTGGATGACTCGGTCTGCATGGTGTCGGCCGCGCACCGGCTGGTGAAATTTTACCGCGAGGAATCCTGCGGCAAGTGCACGCCGTGCCGCGAAGGCACCTACTGGATGACCGACGTGCTGGGCCGTATCGATGCCGGGGACGGCGAGGAGCGGGACCTCGAGGTGCTGCTCGACATTGCCGACAACATGGCCGGAAAATGTTTCTGCCCGCTGGGGGACGCCTCGCTGGGCTTTATGGTCAGCGCGGTGACCCATTTTCGCGCGGAATTTGAACGACATGTGCATGAGCACCGCTGTCCGATGGGGGCGAAACTCTATGATACGATTAACCATTGATGGTCAAGAGATCGCGGTGCCGGAGGGCAGCATGGTTGCCGACGCCGCCGCCAAATTGGGCATCGAGGTGCCCGTCTACTGTTACCATGAGGCGCTGGGGCCGTTGGGCGCCTGTCGCATGTGTCTGGTTCAGATCGAGAAAATGCCCAAACTGGCCACCGCCTGCACCACCGCGGTGGCGGAGGGCATGGTGGTCCACACCCGGGGATCCGCGGTCGACAAAGGCCGCTCGGGAATGCTGGAGTTTTTGCTGATCAACCACCCGCTGGATTGCCCGGTTTGCGATAAGGGCGGCGAGTGTTTTCTGCAGGACTACACGTTTCGCTACGGTCCCCCGGCCGGCCGGTTCGCCGAGCCGAAAATCGAGAAGCTGAAAGATGCGCCGATTAGCGAATTCATCAACATTGATCAGGAACGCTGCGTGCTATGCCAGCGATGCGTGCGGTTTATGCGGGAGTATGTCGGGGAAGAGCAGCTGCTGTTGGAAGGACGGGGTGTCGAAACGGTGGTGGCTACGGTCGCAGGGCGGCCGGTGGACAGCCAGTTTTCCGGCAATGTGATAGATTTGTGTCCGGTGGGTGCCCTGCTCTCCCGGCCATACCGTTACAAAGCGCGTCCCTGGAACATCGACCGGGAGGAATCGGTCTGTCCCCATTGTCCGGTGGGATGTCCCGCCTGGGTGACGGGCCGGGATGGCCGCATCGTGCGCACCGAGGGCCGTCCGGTCCCCGAGCGGGACTGGGGCTGGCTTTGCGACCGGGGCCGTTTTGGCTACGACTTCGGATACGTTCCCCAACGGCTGACGGTGTCGCGTTTGCAAGGTCAGGACGCGCCGGCGGCCTTGGCGACGCGCGAAGTGGGCCGCTGGTTCGGCGAAAGCCTGGCGCGCTACGGTCCCGACTCGGTGGGGTTCATCATCGGGGGCATGCATTCCGCCGAGGAGGCCCGCCAACTGAGCGCGTTTGCCCGCGATGTCGTGGGCACCAGCCGGCTCGCCATCAGTCGGCCGGTGCCGGGTTATCTGCCGGCCGCGCTAAATGGCACGTTTGCCGACATCAATGCCGCCGACACGGTCCTGCTGCTGGGCACCGATCCCTATGATGAAGTCCCCGTGGTGCATCTCAAGCTGCGCGAACGCCAGCAGCAACAGCGCGCGCTGACGGTGTTGGGGATGGGCACCCATCGTCTCGCGCGCGATACGCTGGCGGTGGAGGATATGGTGGTCGAGCCGGGGCATCAGGCGGCGGTGTTGGCCTGGGCGCTGAACGAGGCCGCGCCGGGGGATCCGGCGCTCGCCCGGTTGGCCGAGCCGTTGGGGGATTACCAACCGCCCGGGATTTCCCGGCAGCAAGCGGCGGAGTGGGGGCGGCGGATCCTGCAAAGCGAGCATCTGGCGATACTCTGGGACGGGGAGATGGCCGCCACCGAGAGCGTGTTGACGGCGCTGGCGGCGCTTCGCGCCGCGCCGACGCGGGTGCTGCCGACTTGGGGTCCGGCCAACTGGCGCGGGTTCGAGCGGGCGGGGATTTCCGCCGGGTTTGCCCAGTTGACCGGGCTCTTGCAAGATGCCCGCGATGGCAAAATCAAGCTGCTGGTACTCTGGGGGGCGGACATCGTGCGCGACTATCCCGATGCGGAATTAGCCCGGGCCGCGCTGATGGGGGCCGAGTGGGTGGTGGCCGAGGCGGTTGTGCCGCCGCTGGCGCACGACCTGGTCCATGCCCTGTTGCCCGGGGTGGGTTGGGGCGAAGAGATGGGGACGTACGCCAATATGGAGGGGCGCTGGCAGGTGGCGCACCCGTCCGTGATGCCACCCGGGCAGGCCCGCCCCACCAAAACCTATCTGACGGCCTGGGCGCGCGCCCTGCAAAAGGTGTGGACGGTGGATGAGACCTGGCCAACCGCAGTCGGCGAGGACGGCCGCCTGCCTACGCCCGACCTGTCCCCGGACTCCCCGGCACCGGTCGCCAGGCCGGCCGCCTCGCCGCCGGGACCGCGGCTGATTACCGGCGAGCTGATCATGGAATCGGGTATGCCGTCCCTGTTTTTGGCCCCCCGCCACCCCGCGTTTCCCGGCGAGATCCATCCCGCCGATGCCGCCGCCTGGGGGATTGGGGCCGACGGCGGGATCCTGCGGCTGACGCAGGGGGATAAGCAACTGGAGGTGGCGGTGCGGCCCAGTGAGCGCATACCGGCCGGACGGATCTACGTCCCGCGGGGCATTCGCACGATGCCCGCCAATTTGCTGGGGCCGGGTCCCATAACCGCCGCCCGGCGCGAGGAGGTCACGGTCGGATGATTCTGCAACTGGTGGTGTTGATCGTCAAAATCATCGCCTTGATCGGCATCCTGATGACCGGCTTCGCTTACACCATGCTGCTGGAGCGGCGCCTGCTGGGGTTTTTTCAGCTTCGCTTAGGACCTAACCGGGTGGGACCCGGCGGCTTGTTGCAGCCGCTGGCGGACGGGCTCAAGATGATGATGAAAGAGGACCTGATCCCTGCTCGCGCAGACCCGCTGATTTACCGCCTGGCCCCGATCATTTCCCTGTTTACCGCCTTGGCGGTGGACGCGGTGATTCCGTTTGGCAAGCCGATTCACCTGTTCGGTTTGACGATCAATCTCGACATTGCCAATCCGTCGATCGGCTTGCTCATCGTGTTTGCGTTTAGTTCGCTGGGGGTCTACGGGTTGGTGCTGGGCGGCTGGGCCTCGCAAAACAAGTATTCGCTATTGGGCGGGATCCGGGCCTCGGCCCAGATTATCTCCTATGAACTGGCCATGGGATTGGCCGTGATGGGTGTGCTGATGATGGCTGGCACGGCCAATTTAGAAAACATTGTGCTGGCGCAGCGGGCGCACGGCTGGTTCTGGCTTCCCCAAATCGTGCCGTTTCTGGTCTACTTTATTACGGCTATTGCGGAGACCAACCGAACCCCCTTTGACTTGCCGGAAGCGGAATCGGAGCTGGTTGCGGGCTATCATACCGAGTATTCGGGGATTCGGTTTGCCACCTTTGTCATCGCCGAGTACATCAATATGCTGACCGTCAGCGGTTTGGCGGTGACGCTATTCTTTGGCGGGTGGTCGGGCCCCGGCTTTTTGCCGCCGATTATCTGGTTTTTCCTGAAAGTGGCCATCCTGGTGTTCATCTTCATTTGGGTCCGGGCC
>JAJZZA010000049.1 GCA_021797825.1 Bacillota bacterium
TTCTTAGTGTCGCCACGTCCTCCCGAAAGGCGGCTTGACGGTCGGGATCAGCTTTGGCGAGCACATAGGTCGGTCGTGTCCAACTAAATCCGTGCCGGTGCAACCAGCGCCGAAGCCCACCGCGCGACATGCTGATCTCGTAGCGATCCCGTAAAACGGCTTGGAGCACCCGGGAATCCCAGTTGGCCGAAATGCCGTAGCCCACGGCCGCTGGGGATGAATGGAGCGCGGTGAGAATCTCGGCTTCGATCGCGGCGGGAATTTTCGTGGGCTGTCCGGGACTATGACGGGGGACCAAGGCCTCCGGTCCGCCGGCATTCCACGCGCGGACGTAGGTGCTGACCGTGCGGGCTGACACGCCGAGAATATCGGCGGCGGACGCCGCCGGATAGCCTTCCCAGACCAATCGAACGGCCATGAGTCGGAGTCGTAGACGGGCCTTGGCGGTGTGTTTCTCCAATTTCCGGCGTTCGCGAACACTATAACCGTGGGACTGGGTGATTTTCACCATCGGGAATCCCCCCTCGAAAGAGGGTCTTCGCCATCGAGCGGCTTAGATCCTTTGAGAATGGCAAATCTTGCGAAACTTAAGATGCATTAATATCGTATGGCTTCTTGTGGCGTTTCGTCGGCCGCTAAAGAGTTGGGTTCACGATTTTTGTCATGGCGGTATGGAAGGCTTGAGCGCAAGTTCCTTCCTTTGTCATCGGTCCACGTCCCAGCAATACCTGATATCTATGGCCGACGCGAAATCAGGACTCGTTCCTTGGTTGCCAGTGGCCGCGAAAACACCACCCGCAATTTTTTCGGAACAACACAAGACAACTACCGGCGACCGCCGCAAAAAACCTAACGGCCAAATGACCGTAGGTTTTTTGCGTGACGATTCGCTAGAGCGACGACTTGAGCGCAACGGGGGCGCCCTAAGCACGCCGTAATTCATTTCCGCGGCCGTCGTGACGATTCTTCCTTCGCGATCGTTAAAATAAATGTTATCGCCCGTGACAGAATTAAAAGCGCTAAAAACAACCCCAACAAAACCCAAGGCGGTTTGCGATGGTCAAACACCAACGAGTGGCCACTTCGGCCAGCTTGCTGGGCAAGCCACCACCCCAACGCCAAGACGACACCAGCTACCGCAACCTTCGCTTTCACGCTTCTTGCGTTAAACTATTGGAGCTAGCTCCTGCAGCCCGCTCGGCGTTTTCCAATTGGACCAGGGTCGGCGGCCGTAAAAACAAGTAGGCGATTCCAGCCGCGATGAGAGACATGCCTCCGGCAATGATAAACGCAGTATGGTAGCCGCCTATGCCAATGAGCCACGCCGACCCGATGCCGCCATAAAAGCCACCAACGATTTTCGCCGCATAAATCGACCCATAATTTTGCGTAAGGTGGTTTTCGCCATAATAGTTCGCCGTCATCAACGGGTTAAGCACAAACAACGAGCCCGAAGTACCCCCTGCGATCAGCGCCGTGATCACAAACAATACGGCATTGTGCGCCTCTCCAGCCCACAAAACCAGGATGGAGGAGATGCCAAGCGTCGTATAGACCCAGACCATGGCCCGCTGCGGACCTAGATAATCCGCAAGGAGTCCAACGAGAGGTCGCCCCACACCATCCGTAAAGGCAAAACCCGTAGCACCCGCGATCACAATTACGGCCCCAAGATGCATTGCCGAACCAAAGGGGTAATAAAAGCCCACTCCAAACAGGGAGGTGCTTGCAATCAGCATAAACTCCACAAACATCCAATAGGGTTGGGGAGTCCGCCACATCACCCGAGTTGTACTTTGCCGCTTTGCAGGTGGATGCTTCTTTAAAGACTTGCTCATATGGATGGGATCCACGTGGTCAGGCCACCAGTTGGTAGGCGGGTCCTGAAACCAAAAGCTTATGAGTATCAGTCCGCCACCCAAGATAGCACCCGTCAGATAGAGAATGAACAAGAAGTCATGGGCGTTGAAATCTGCACCATAGAGAATAATAAAAGGCACCGCGCCGTAAGCCCAACCACCATCCACAAAGCCCGTACGCCAGCCTTTTTTCTCGGGATACCACTTCGAGACCATAGCTACACAGGTCGAGTAAACCAAACCCGAGCCAATCCCACCCAAAGCTGCGTAACCCACGTAGGAGATCCATGGAGCTACGGAGTGTGCCAAGAAGTAATAGGCTAGCACCACGAGGATTCCCCCGATCAGGATGGAATGCTTAGGTTTTAAAAAATTGTACTCGCGCAAGTAGCCATTGAAGTAAGAAACACCAGCCTCGAACAGGACATACACCGAGTAATTCCAAAAAGCCGTCGTCAAATTCCAATGATACTCGTTAGCCACGGTTGCTGATGCGGCTCCCCAGCCATATTCCAAGGTTGACGCTAACATCATCGCAATCCAAGGAAGGACGATCATCACGATACGACCATACCCCATCAAGGTTTTAGGCGATTCCCCGATACGGTAAACGCGCCCATTTTCATCAACGAGCTCTTTATAGGCAGACAATGTGGTCCCTCCTTTTCGATTGTGTACTGGATGAAAACAGTATCGTGATCACGTCCACCAGTAATACTCGCAATCTTCCGTCATTAATGGCCAAACGGAGCCCATGATGGCATGAGCGGCCTCACCCCCTTTCCTGCAGCGAACTATGGAAGCATCTTGGCCAATTGGCCCCCTGCTTTGACTTGCCCCGAACGCAACCCATGCTTTTGAGTGGAGAGAACGTCATGCAAGCGTCCGGCAACCACCCCCATCGTCTCATCGGTTATGCGCATAGAATCCTCTTTACTGCTAGTCCCCATGAGCGCACGAATGCCATCCACCGTTTCAGGAATCACGATCGCCTCTTGATGCACGGCCATGAACATGTAAACCTCGCCTTGGTCCACGGTGACTGAATCTTCCCAAATGGTTCCCTCATAGATGTCGCCGCGGGAGCGACCCAACTCGCGTCCAATGTCAAACACGTTCATCGTCGAAATGACGCCTGTTGTCGAGTTAACAAGCAGGGTTCGCGGCGTGTGCAAGAGGACGTCCATTACCTGAGCACGTGTGATCTCCTTGCTTTTTAAGGAGATGATCAAGCTGTGGAAGTGGGCATGGGTCATGGGCATCCGCGCCGACATGACGAAAACATGGAGGCCAGGGATGACCTCAGCGACGTCATGACCATGATGCGCCGGGACTTGAGCGGGGTACGGATCCAATACCGCACCGTCGACTGGACCTTGCAGCGGATCGTCGGGATCCGTCGCCTTGCGTGCAATCACCACCCTAGCGCGCTCCACACCAAAAACCGCGTCAAGGGCATATAATACCCGCGTCATCCCTGTCGTATTGCAAGAAACCACCCTGGCCGACGCGGCCCCAATTACAGCGTCAAAATTGGCCAAAGCATTAAAGGAAAACGGTGCCACTTCCGGCTTTTCACCCCCTTGAAACAGTTGCTTCACGCCGGCTGCCGCGTAGCGTGGCTTATTGGTCGCGGCCAGCTTAGCGGGTACGCAGTCAACGACAATGTCCGCTTGCTCAAGAAGGTCTTCCAACGTGCCTTGGGGGTTAAAACCGCTGTTGGCCAACTGGTCTACACATTGCGGTGAGTCACCAAAAAGCGCGTAGCCGTGATAGCCAATAAACCCCGTCTTATAATCCGCCTGCACTTTGGAAATCCCCACGAGCTCCATATCAGGCTGGAGGGTCACCGCATCCGCCACTCTGCGCCCAATCGTGCCATAGCCATTGATCGCCACGCGAATTATTCCCATGGTTGCCTCCTTTGTTTTACCCTGCCCATCCCGGCGTCGGGTCCATGCCAAAAACTTTGCCTTCTAGCGCCTTCATGCGTTGCATCAACACGCGTTGCTCCGCATCCGCTATAATTCGGCGCGTTTTCACGACCGCATCCGGATTAACGCCCACCATATCGACGTTTTGTTCGACCATGATCTGGGTGAACCGCGGATACATTGAGGGCGCCTGACCACAAACGCACACTTCGCGTCCGTACTTGTGCGCGGTGACGATAAGATGTTTCATGGCGGCAAGCACCGCCTCATCCATCTCGTCGAACAAGCCCATCTCGGCCAAAATGGCCGAATCCCGGTCAACACCCAACATCAATTGCACCAGATCATTCACGCCGATGGTGAACCCGTCGCAAAGTTGCGCAAACTGATCGGCTAGCACAAAGTTGCTAGGGACTTCCGCCATGATCCAGACCTTGTAATCACGGCCACGGTGCAATCCTTCTTGAGCCATAACGCTGTAAATTTTCTCCACTTCCCACGCCTGGCGCACAAAAGGTAGCATGGACCATACATTTTTCAAACCCATCTCTTCGCGCACCTTGCGCACCGCCTGGCATTCCAAGCGAAACGCCGGCTCATATTCCGGACTAATATAGCGACTCGCGCCTCGCCAGCCGATCATCGGGTTATTTTCTTCCGGCTCAAAATCCGTACCGCCGCGCAAAATGCGATATTCATTGGTCTTTAGATCGGAAAAACGCAAGAGAACGGGGCGCGGATAGACCGCTTCAGCCATCATGGCGATCCCTTCGGCCAAGCGGTCCACAAACTCTTGCCCACGTCCATCGCGCAACATGGCCATGGGATGTTCGCCGATATGATCGGCAATGATGAACTCGATGCGCATCAAACCGACACCATCAAAGGGCAACAATTTTTGTTGATCGATTTTATCCGTATTCGCTAGAATCATGTACACCTTCGTCGCCGTCACGGGCACATCGGCAACAGCCATCGGCCGAACCGCGCCGGTGTCTACTTCGGCACTTTCGGGTTTTTTGCTCGTCTGCACGACTCCATCGTAAATAATCCCGCGCTCGCCATCGACCGTCACCACAGATCCCGATTTCAACACCGACGTAGCGTCTTTGGTGGCAACAATGCACGGGATACCCAGTTCGCGACTGATAATGGCCGCGTGGCACGCCACGCCACCGGTGTTGGTGATCAGAGCTCCAGCAATGCGTTCGGCCGGTAGCCATTCCGTTGTCGTCATATCAGTCACCAAAATCTCACCAGCTTTAAAAAGATAAATTTCAGAAAGATCTTTCACAATATGGACCTTCCCCGTCACAACCCCCGGGCTGGCACCTTTGCCACGCTTTAATATGGTGGCTTTAGCAATGGGGATAGGCTTGGCTGAGGCTAGAGGTTTCTTATTGCTCCAAACCGTCTCTGGTCGGGCTTGGAGGATATAAAGCCGCTGTGAATCGGCATCCACGGCCCATTCGATGTCCATCGCCCGGCCATAGTGGCGTTCGATTTCTTGACCCATGGCCACTAATTCTTTAACTTGCGCATCTTGCAAGCAGGGAGCCTCTTGCAAAGCCCGCGGCACTTCCACCTCTTGGGAACCCGATTCGCCATTCACTGTCATGCGTTCCTTTTGCGCAATCACTCGCTCAAGGATTGTGCGCGATGCGCTCGTCCCACCCTTAGCCACCATGTATTGGTCGGGGGTAACATGCCCTTGCGCCAAGGACTCGCCGACTCCCCAACACGCCTCCACCAGGCAAACATCAGCGTCACCCGTGGTCGGGTTGAGCGTGAACATGACACCCGAGCTTTCGGAATCAACCATCGCCTGCACACCGACGCTGACCGAGGCGTCGATGTGCTCCAACCCCTTTTCCAGGCGGTAAGCGAGTACTCGGGCCGTAAATAGCGATCCGAAACACTTCTTCACACTGGCTTCGAGTGCCGGGATACCCTCTACAAATAAAAAAGTGTCCAATTGCCCGGCAAAAGAAGCATCCGGGAGGTCTTCCAGCGTCGCGCTGGAGCGGACGGCCACTTTTGTTTTGCGTCCCATTTTGGCTTCAAGTTTTTCCTGCTCATTTTTCAGCGCGGCGCTAAACTCAGGGGGCAACGTTTGAGCCTCAATCAATTGACGAATCGCATGGCTGGCATTGTCCAAGGCGACGCTATCGTGAGCATTTAAGCCCTGCAAGATGCGTTGCACCTCTTGCTGGATACCGGTATAACGCAAGAAATATTCGAAAGCGGGAGCCGTAATGGCAAACCCAGGAGGCACGGCTACGCCGATGGACATCAACTCGCCAAGGCTGGCGCACTTGCCTCCAACCCGCGCCACATCGGTCTTGCGGACCGTAGCAAAATCGACCATCCACTCTTCTGCCGACGGATGGGTCAAATCCTGCGTCTGCGTTGAGTTCATTTCACCATCAGCTCCTCCGATTCACGAGTGGAAGTACGTTTCAATTCGCGGAACATTGTTTCATTTTCCAATAATATGGCATGCTGTCGCACAATGTCAACATCGTATTCAACTTTCGGTGCGCCTCACCAAATGCCCGCACGAAGCCCCGGCCTGCAGGTCCGGGGAGCAAAGCCGGCGGGCGGCATTAGGCGTCCACGTTTTTGCTGATACGTCCATTCTCCGTTCCGTGCAGGATGCGACGTTGGGTGAACGAAATGCCTTGGGCTACCCGACGGCCCTGGGCGGAGATGTCAAAGGCTCTCGTGGCCCGCACCAGGACCCGTCCTGTCCACCTCCCCGCGGACAGACTCACCACCGTCCGCACAAGGTCCCCGGTCTGAAATCCGAAAGACACTGTGGGCGGGATCGATGCCGGGTCGGGAAACCGTAGGCATCCGTTCCGCACCGCCGCGGGTGCCCCGTGCCTTTGCATCCCGATCGGCGCGGTGACGGCCAGAGGGGTGACGCCATCCGGTGTGCTTGCGCCCCACACAGTGCGCGTCGGTGCAATGTTCCTTGGGGTAGCCGTGAGCAATCCGCGGCATCGTCCTGCGAGCCCCCCAACCCGCCTTCAACCGGCAATCCTGTAGCCTGGAGTTGCCCATAGAACCCCCGGCGGGTCGCGTGCATCATCACTGCATCCCGCAAGGGCTTCCGGGCCTGAGCTCGATGGCGGGATACCCGAATTCCTTGACAGATGTCTGATTCCCCTTCGCTTGGTTGCAAGCGTGACCCGCCAAGGCCACATTGCCGACCCGGTCCGTCCCACCCCGGCTCTTGGGCAGGATATGCTCCACCTCCAGCGCTACATGGGCGGCACCGCCGTACACCGAGGCCCGGGCCCATTTCTCCAGCGGGTACTCCGGCACTTCGGATCCCAACGCGTGCCCTGTTGGGATTGATCCCCCCGCTGATTTCACGCTTCCCCAGCTTCTGCGTGGCGAAGCGCACATGCTCCAGGGCAAGATCCGTGATGGGGGTGAGCATCGGCAACGTCGCCAGCGCTTGGCGCGTCTGATCCACCCGCACGGGCATCCAGAGGGGCGGCAAGCAACCCGCTTTCCGCTTCGTGCAAACATCTCTCCTCGCCAAAGTTCTGCGGGTCGGTTCATCCTTCCGCACCACTTGCAAACACCCCTGCGTGCTCTTAACGGAGGACCACAGCGCTTAGGGCTGGAGAACCACCCCAAACCGTGCACCGCAGAAACCGAGCCGCTTGGCCCCAGGTCTCAGCGGCTGAAGCTGGTCATAGCGCCGACTGTCGTTGGCTTTCCGACTAAACCCGAAGGCTATCGGGGAGGGTTCCCCAACCGGCCCCCGGCTTTAGCCGTGGTCTATGACCTTGACAAATGTACACTTCCTGGGCTTCAACTTAGGCTGTCGGAGTCAGGTATTTCGTAGCGTCTCCATTTTTGGTCGGAGCCCCGACGATGGATGGCACCATCCCCGTCAATTCGAAAAAGGTGAACCCACGCATTGTCGACCAGTTCTCGCACCATATTGTGGCGGGCAATCACGTCATCAATAGCACCTTGCGGCGCTTCGATAATGACATTAAGACGCATGGGCTCGTGAATCCAACGCGCCCCATCGTGCAAAGACTGCAGGGCCAACCCCACCCGCAGGTCACCTCCGTTGCCTTCCAGCACGCCGATCGAGCCGCCTACCACGTTGTGCAACACCTTGTTGCCGCTGCCGAATCGCCGATTATCAACCATCGATCCGTAATACTGCATATTGATCCAGTTGGCGACCACCATGGGCGCCGTCATGATGAGCTGCAACGTGCTAAAATTGGCATCGTTGTGCCAATTGTATTCGTGCAAGAACGCGCGCCCCGCCAGGTCGCAGCCCGCTGTACGGGAGCGCGGGGCGGCGATAAAGGCCGCGTTGCCCGCCAACGCCCATTCCGGACGCACCTCTGCCCAATCGCGCGTGCGCCGCAACATATCCGCTTGGACCGTGGGTGTTGGCAAATCACCGGTCCCTAACAGGTTCGCCCGTTCCATGCGCGTCATCTGTCCTGCGTCGGCCAGGCCGCGTTGCAACCGGGCCAGGTCGGCGGCATGCGACGGCGGCACGTCTTCCATGTTGAACAGCTCGACCTCATCGGTGGTGGTATCGTGCAGTCCCGCCAAAAACACCGTATCAGCGGGGATTTCGATCCCCTTGGACGCGAGACCGCGGCGGGTGATGGGGTCATTCAGCAACTCCGCGGCAATACGGGCGCTGGCCTCGCCGGACTGACCGGCGCACGCGCCGCAATCAAGGCCGGTGGCCTGCGGGTTGTTGACCGTGGTACTGCCATGCCCCACAAACAACACGATCCGTGCGAAATCCCGGGTCATTCCCATATTGCGCAACGCAAACTCCGCCGCCGCAGGACGCTCCGCCTCGGGAATACCGGTCAACCCGCCATTCCCGCACGCCCCCGCGCCATTCTCGCCGGAACCCAGCACGGGGCCCAACCGTCCGTGTGCCCCTACCGGCAACCCCTTGCGTGCGGGATGCGGTTCGGGACGCGTCCATCCCATGCTGTCGCTAATCAGCTTAGGGGCCGACAGTAAGCCAACTGCCTCAACAAACGCTAAATAGGACGACGCCGAGGTTTTGAAGGTTTTCCAGGCTTTAGCCACATGCATCCGGGTGTGGCGTTGAACGACCAATTTGTCGGCCTCCTGCGCATCCTCACTGTCCAGACATTCCCCAATGCGATAGGCAGGCTTGAACAATATGGGCAGGTGGCCCTTGGCTTCAGCCGCGCCAAAAGGCACATATTCCATCAGAATACCGAAAAAGCCCGCAAACCCCACTGTCTGCACCTTGGGCAGTACGGTTTCCAGCGCGCGGCGGTACACCTCCGAACGCACGTCGATGCAGAACACCGCCTGCACGTCGGCGCGGTCATCGCCGCGGGCCACACTCAGGGTACGGTTGAGAGATGTCGCCAGGTGTCTTTGATAACCGATCTCAAAGGCCGTTTGCAACACCGCATCAACCTCAAGTCCGAGCGCACGTTGGCCCACCGGTTTGCTGAGCGACGCCAGCGATTGGCGCCACCCTCTCTCTAGCGCCTCCCCACCGCGCAGCTTATAGAGCAACGCGTCCCAGGACAAGCGCACGGCGAGCAGATCCCGGATGGAATCGTCGTGGCCCCCTTTGAGTTCTGCCTGCCAACGCAGGTATCGCGTCCACCCCGCCCAGCCTCCTATGCTCAATAATGCGGCGTACAGATAATCGTCGACCGCGCCGGGCGGCACCGCTAACTCGCGCAACGCCTGAACAATGGCAGCTTGTGCGGTATCCGGCCAGGCAGCTATCGCGGTACCCATGCCCCGCACGCCCATCATGCGCGGGCTCTTGTCCAAACGTGCAAATCGCAGCCATCCGCTGTAAAGCGACACCTCGCTCCAGGGGATCGACCAGAGCGCTTGCCCTTCGTCAAAATATGCCGCGCAGTACCGGCTGATACGCTCAACCACGAAATTTGACCAGTCCTGGCCATCGAGTCCCCCCAGCACATCCGAAACCAGAGCGAACGGTGTCGTCCCTGCCGGGATATCACGGGCCATGGCCATCTCCAAGGCAGCCACGTCCTCGGCACTGCCCAACTCGTTTAGCGCTGCCGCCAAGTCAGTCCGGGTGATGCGGCCGTGCTCCATTTGCTCCCGGTAGTAGGCGCGCGGCATGCTTAAACCCGTGCCGGCAATTCGCTGCAGGGTCTGATGTGCCTGCCAAAACGGCTGATCACTCAGACCAAAATATGGGTTAACCGCCACAAAATTCTTGACCGGCCACAAAGGCGCAATGCGTTGGCAGGCCGTCTCCACCTGTTCCGTGAGATTCGCTTCGTACGCCTCGATGGCCGTCATGATGTCGCCTCCCGCAGTTGATCTTCGCGTGATGCCGATATGGGTTCAGCGGTATTACCTGGTCCAGCCCGCCGGATCAACCGGCTGAACACCATATCAATGTAGAGATCGTTGTAAAGATGCACGTAGACTGCCTGCCAAAATGGGTGTTGGGCGAGACGCGGCAGCATCTGCTGCACCAGCAGCAGACCGACGAACACGGCAATGATAAGCCCCAGCAGGCCATCCTGAACCATTCCCCCGGATACCTGGGCGGCTGGCAACACCGTGCCAAAGAGGGCGGTAAACAGGGCGTCGAGGCCAAAATAGGCCGTGGACACTAACGCGCTGAGGAGGATCATTGTCGACAGTGATCGGCTCACGCCAATCCTGCCGGTATTCAAGCCTTGCAGCAGCAAGTGAGAGATGGCCACCGTCAGAATGATCCCCATGACGATAAGCGGGGTTTGACGGAAGAGCGGCACGCCGAAAATTACCCCCATCCCGATAACCACCGGCGTTACAATGACTAGACTCCCAATCGCCTTCCACAAGGTCGCCGCCCGAGACACCGCCGGTAATTCCGGCACCCGGAAATGGTCGACCACGCTGCCTGATGACAAGAAGGCATGGGCTTTGTAGACGGCATGCGAAACAATGTGCAACAACGCCAGACTATAGAGCCCCAGGCCGCACTCCATCAGCATGAACCCCATTTGGCCACAGGTGGAATAGGCCAGCGATCCCTTGATATTGGTCGCAGTCATCATCATCAGGGAAGCGGTGGCAATCGACACCAGTCCCGCCACAATCAACGCATCCCCGCTCCACACCACCCGGGACATGATGGGCACCATGCGCAGCAGCAAAAATGCGCCGGTGTAAATGATACCCGCATGCAGCAGCGCGGACACCGGGGTCGGCGCTTCCATCACTTGAATCAGCCAGCCATGGAAGGGGAATTGCGCGCTTTTCAGAATCGCGCTCAGGACCAGCAACCCGCTCGCCACCTGCAGGCTGGCCGGCAGGGGGGTGTGGAGGGTGGCGAGCGCGACTCCGATGCCAGCAAACTGCGCCGTATGGAGTGTGCGCACGATGAGCACAAAAGCCCCCAACAGGCTGGCATCGGCAATTCGGTGCAGCAGATATTTCTTGCGGGCAGCCAGCACGGCCAGGGGGCGTTCCCGGTAGAATGCCAGCAGTTGGTGCAGGCAGAGGCTGGTGGCCACCCAAAAAATCAGGAATCCCCACAGGTTCCCCGACACGATCAGCATCAGGAATGAGCCTAAGGTGAGGCTTAACCATCGGTGGAAGCGGCCTTCGTGGGCATCCCCATCGAGATACGTATACGAATAACGGGCGACGACCAAGCCGACCAGAGCCACCAGCAATAGCATCAACACGGTCAGGGCGTTGACGTCGACGCTGACCGCAAGCACACCGAGTTGCATCGGCAGGACCACGGACAGATAGCTGGGGGAATCGATCATGCCCAATGAATAGGTTCCAACCGCCACCACCGCGCACCCCAAGGCAAACCACGCGGCCGCAATCGTCATGACCCGCGTCAGTCGCGGGCGACGGTTGGTCCCGGCCAGACCTACGACGAACAAGGGCCCAGGCGAAATCAGCATAAGTGCCGATGTTGTTATACTCGGAAGAACGGCAACCACCTTCCCTCATTGTTAAAATGGGACCGACCCAGCAGCACACTGCCAACCCGGCGGGCGCACCACGACCTGCCCTGATCCGATCCACTTACGACATCGAATTCGTGATTTGTAAGTCGCTTGTTATTATACGAAACCGGCTCCGGAGATGCAACGGGTTCCGCTGCAAATTCTCAAATCCTCCGGCTGCCAACCTCCTCTCATCGCAAGCCGCCCCGTCTGGTGCCCCGAGGGGCCTTAATGCTTCGCGGGAATGGCATGCCCGTTCCGCAGATTTCGCGAGGCGCGAACAAGCTGGCACCCCTCGAGGAAGCGTTGCTAGGCTCGGCGGCGGGTCAGCCGCGCGAGCCCAATCGGTACCAAAGCACCCGTTGGCGCGGGAATGCGGTGGCCGGGGAAAGGAAAGGAATGCCCGTCATGGTTTTTGGACCAGGCGCTGACCAGACGGCTGGTGGCACGGCCGTTGCGAGCCTCTCAGAGACGCTTTCGTCGTTTTAACGGTCTCGGGCTCAAGCGCAGCGGGAGCCAGGGATTAGTCGGCTTGGTAACACCAATTGGACAGGGCGCATGTTTCGCGAAAGACGCCGTTAGTCATTGCCCCAGAGTTTTATGCCACGATGCGCTTGGCTGCCAATGGGCGTGTGGTGGCGGAGGAAGAAGCCCGCGCCTGGCAGACCGGCCGCAACGGACTGACGCGGATCGCACGACCCGGAATATCTTGGCGGGCGAACTCCAACCCCGGTTGATGCAAGCGATGCTCGCAGGCGATCCCGAGAAACGGGAGCCGGGCGTTTCAACGAAGACCCGGCACATCGCACGCCACCTCATTTCAGTCACCGAATGCCCGCGAGAAGCCCCGGCCTTCAGGCCTGGGGAGAAACGCGGGCTGGCGCCGTTACGCTCTGCGGAAAAAGGCGGCGAAGATGGCAACACGCACAACCTCGCCGCCGTGGCCCACGAGCAAGCTTAACCTGACCGCATGGGGTGCCAGACCCGGCGGCACGTCGGCCCCGCCGGGGAAATCTCGCGCTAGAGTTCCAGGACAATTTTGCCGAAAACCCCGCGTTGCAACTGTTCATGCGCCTGATCGGCCTGCTCCAGCGGATAGGTGTGGTCAATCACCGGGAGCAGCACGCCGCGCGCAAACAATGGCAGCAGTCTCGGCAGGATGCCGCTTTGTCCCATGAAGGCCCCGAGAATGGTGAGCCGTCTGCGAAAGATTTGGGCCAAATCGCATTGCATAGTGGTCCCGGTGGTTCCGCCCACCGTCACCACCACCCCACCCCGCCGCGCCATGGCCAGCGACTGGGCAAAGGTCAATTGTCCCAGCGAATCCACCACCACGTCCACACCGCGTTGCCCAGTGAGATTCAACACCTCCCCGGTCACATCCCGGGTTCCATCCCAGACCAGCACATCGTCCGCATGGAGCTGTTTCAATTTGTCTGCGCGCGCCGCACTGCGGGTGGCCGCAATCACCCGCACCCCGCGAAGTTTGGCCAGTTGCAAAATAGCCACCCCGAGCCCGCCGGTTGCGCCCCACAAGAACAGCGTCTGCCCGGGTAATGCCTGCGCACGTTTTAGGCATTCCTCCGCGGTCAAAAAGGGAATGCCGATCGAGGCCGCTTCGGTAAATGTCAACCCGCTGGGCATGGGCGCCACATTTTGCTGGGGAACCACTACGTACTCCGCATAAGTTCCGTCAAAAATCCGGTATTGCAAGCATGCCGGTTGCTGTCCCGAAAGGCAGGCTTCGCAACGCCCGCAACTCATCCCCGGAAGGATAACCACTTTTTTTCCGGTCTCAATGCCAAATACTCCCGGTCCCGCTGCGTCAATTTCTCCCGCTCCGTCACTCCCGGGAATAACCGGTCCGGTGAAGGGCCCCGAGGTCCCGGTGCGCACCCAGATGTCCCGATGATTGAGCCCCGCCGCCCGCATACGCACTCGCACTTCCCCGATTCCCGGCTCAGGCACCGGCATCGACTCGTAGTGCAACACCTCCGGCCCTCCGGGCTCATGAATTACGACAGCATGCATGTCCACAGTCTATCCCTCCTCGTGCCCGCGCCATTTTACGGGGGCGATGCTCCAAGCCAGCCGTTTGGCGTCTAACCACAGCCGAAACGGTTGAAATCCCGGCGGGAACACCGGCCAAGACCAATGTAGGCTGTCAGGCTGTTTGACAAATTGCAAAAACTTTAGGGAAAGGGCGGCCGGAACCACCGGGCGCCCATCCCGGCTTCCCATGCGCGACATGGCGTAGCGGCCCACCATGTCTATCGGCAGACGGATCCCCCCCACCACCACCTCACCCGGCAGCCGTCCCGTCCGCCGTCCCGATTCCACCACCTCCCGCAGCGCCTGGTCCACGCTGGCAACGCTCGCCGGGTCGGAAATAGGGGCGGTTTCAGACCATTTGGCGGGTGCCGCCAACACCGGCGCCTGAACCCGCGACGTCCCGGGACGCCAGGCAAAATACGCTAAACTCCACACCAAATCCGCCGCCGACAATACGCCGCGGGCGGCCCGGGCCGGTCCCAGACCGTTAGCTGTGACCAGGCGGATGACCTCTTCGCGGGTCACGGCCACCGGAGCACGCGGCAAAATGCGCGCCGTCAGCCCCATCACGTCAAGCCATTCGACCCCGGGCACCCGGGACAACGCGGCCAAGTAGCGGCGCAAAGCGCCCAGCGCGGCTTGATGATCACCGGTTGAGCGCAAGGGGGCGGGCGACAGCACCGGGGCCGTGCTCCCCGCCGAAAAATTTACCGCGTCCCAAAAGCGGGTGGTGACCAATTCCGTAGGATGCAGCATAACCATAGCCAGTTGTTTGTCGGGTTGCGAGACCGGCAGCTGCTCGGCAATGGCCAGCGCTTCCGGCAAGTTGCCGGGCATCCCCAGCAGGAAGGGACGGGGGGTAGCCACCGGGGGGGCCAGATGCAGCAGGGATCCATACCACAACGGCTCGGGCCATTCTATCAGGTAGCTGTTCCAAGCGTCGCTGAAAAAAATTTCCATCCCCAAAGCCGGCAGCGCGTCCACCGCCTCCGGCACCCAGTTCCCCCCAGGCTGGGTAAAATACCGCGGGGCGCCTCCTGTCATTTCCCTAATGGCCTGCACTCCGGGTGCTTCGCGGGCGATAAAGGCTCGCACCGCTTGTGGATAGGGCAAACCCGCCAATTCCTCGGCCAGGGTGGGATGTTCACTGTGCGAATGAGAGTGAAATCCCAGCGCGGATTCCCGTCCCAAACGCGAGAGCGCTTGATTGGCGCCGCGCGCCCGCAGAGCCAGCGCTTTCTTGCCGACCAGGCCATAACTGGCGGGAAGTCCCGCTTCCTGCATGGCATCCATCATTTCTATCAACGCCGCGTCAGACTCGGGCGTGAGATAGTCCTCCACATCGAACCGGATCAGTCCGATGGTCACCGCCGGCACCCCCCGAGGGCCAGGATCTCCTGATAAAGCCGCATGTACTGCTGGCATTCCACCCCCATCGAGTGACTTCGCACCATGTGGTCGCGGGCGGCTCTGCGCATGGCTTCAACCTTGGGTCCTCCCTTCAGCAAGGTCTCGGCCTTTAAGCAAAATTCGTCCTCCCCCGCAAATAAGGCTCCGTTTTCGCCATCGGTCACAATCGCCCGATTGCCCGCGATATCCGAAGCCAACACCAGCGCCCCGGAGGCTAGGGCCTCCATCAAGGCATTGGACAATCCTTCGATGCGCGACGTATTGATAACCAAAGCCGCCGACCGATACCATCGGGGCATCTCGTTCTTATCGATCTCCCCGACCAGATGCACCCAGGGGCGCCCATCGGCTGCAGCTCGCACACGCTCAGCCTCCTCAACATCGCGCACCGGGCCCGCAATGACCAAATGAATGTCCGGTTGGGTTGTTCGCAGATTCTCCACCAGTTCGACCGCCCAGGCCGACCGCTTGACCGGCCGCACCCCTCCCGCCAGCAAGACAAAGGGGTACGGGGTGCGAATGCTGTCAACTCCCGGGTGAAACACGGCGGTGTCCACGGCGGGAGGCACCACCACGACCCGCGATTCCCAATCCGGCGCCTCTTGCAGCAAGCGTCCGCGTGCATCTGCGGTAAACACCACATGATTGGAAACGGCCGCCAATTCACGCCGAATCACCCGCGCATCCGCCGCCCAATCCTGCCACAAATCGGTCCCGGTCCACGTACTCACAATGCGTGCTGCCGAGATCCCGTCCTGGATCAGTCTCATCCCCACTTGGACCGCATTAAACGCATGGTAGACGTCCAGCCTGGGTAAAGGATCCCCGTACTCATAAACCTCCGCGTGCACCCCGTTGGCCTTAAGCGTGCCTTCCAGCCGAAAGGCTGTAATCCGGTTTCCGCCGGTAGGCGGAGTTCCTGCGGGAACTATGAGGCCTATCTCCAACGTTCCTGTCGTCCTTTCCTCTGGCCGTTTAACCAATCACGGTGCCGTCCGGCACGGCCGTATCCAGTGATAATAACACAACCTCGGACGCACTTAACATGGCTCCGAGCACCAGCACTTCGGAGCGCACTCCGGCCACCCAGCGAGGTGGCAGATTCAGCACCGCGACCACTTGCCGACCGATCAGATCTTCCGGGTCATAGCGCTCGGTGATCTGGGCGGAGGATTCGCGCACCCCAAAGGGACCGAAGTCGATAATCAAATGATATGCAGGATTTCGGGCTTTGGGATTCATTCGCGCGGCGCGCACCGTGCCCACTCCGAGACGATAGCACAGAAACCCCTCAATCGGAGCCGTGTCGGCCATTGTGTCTGGCGTCACCCGTGCGGGTGGCTCACTCATCAGCTTGGCTCCTTCCCTGGGCATGCGCACCGTTTCGGATCAGTCCACCTGCTCCCCTATCTCCCGAGGAAAGTAGACGCGGCGCGCAACCCGCGTCTCCGCAGCAATGGTTCGGACGGGCGAAGACACTTCAGAGGTCTCGACCAAACTTCGGGTGTTCCGGTCCCACAGCCAAATCGCCTCGCCTTGACGGTTTCCGCCTCCTAAATAATAATCATAGTAAACTGTCCCCGTTTCGTCGATGGCGCAATAATACCGCGAATCGAATCCGCTGGCGTCCGCCGCCCTTAAGACCCGCTGCCACCACATCGGCCGAAACTCGGGGTATTCACGATAATCCAACAGCCGCCGATCGAGAAACCGTCGGCAAAGATCACGCAGCACGGGGTCGGCGGCGTCTTGCCAGACGTTGAACGCGTTGAGGAAAACGGCGTCATCCAGCCGCAGGTAATCTGCCAAGCCAACCGTTTCGCGCAACAAGGACGCCAGCGCCGGGTGCGGAAACGGAGGTTCTTCGCCCAACCCCGCCAAATCCCGGGCCCGCTGCAAAATAGAGCGCAGCACCACTTCCGCCGAACGGCTGACGGGGTGAAAATAGACCTGCCAATACATGAAATAACGCGCCAGCAGATAGGCTTCCAAG
Source organism: Bacillota bacterium (assembly GCA_021797825.1). Classification (GTDB taxonomy): domain Bacteria; phylum Bacillota; class Sulfobacillia; order Sulfobacillales; family Sulfobacillaceae; genus JAJZZA01. The sequence goes on from JAJZZA010000049.1 coordinate 17,240, forward strand.
GTGCGAAGACCGGACTGCCGCACCACTATACGGTCATCCACCGGCTCCATAATCCGGATAATCCGCGCTAAGTCGAACTTTCCGTAGTCTACCCCGGTTGCTACTGAATCCCGCATCAGATAATCCAGCCGGTCGGCATCCAACTGGCCGCTCACCAGCGAAACCACCAGCCGATGCGGATGGCGTTTGGCAATCACGTCGGCAACCGCCTGGGCGAATCCCGGGCGGTGGTGTTCCAGTACCTGATGCACTTCGGTTGCGGCATCGAGGATAATCGCCTCGCTCCATCGTTCATGGCGCAGCCCCACCACTTTTTCGACCGCATGCGAAAAGGGCCCGTGGCCCACATCGTGCAAGAGGCCGGCGGCCATAGCGAGGAGGTTGTCATCCTCGTCCCAGGGATAGGCGTTGCGGTCAAATGCGGCCAGGATTTGGCGTATCACCTCATACACCCCCAGCGAATGCGAGAACCGGCTGTGGTCCCCGCCAGGATAGGCTACGTAGGTGGTTCCCAACTGCCGGATGCGCCGGAGACGCTGCATTTCCCGGGTGTTGATGAGATCCCAAATCAAGGGTTGATGAACATAAATATAGCCATGCACCGGATCCTTAAACACCTTTTCCTCTTCCGACATTGGCACCGGCATGTCCTCCTCCCCCCCCGTGCCCGCCGACCCGTCCCGAGCAGATGGCGCTATCGCCCCATTCGCGGATCGAGATCTCGATTCCTGCTGTTGTCGATGAGTCTTTGGCTAACGCTTGCGCCGGAGCAGCGGAGCCAGCATCATCCCCACCCCGAATAACATAAGCACTTCGCCAGCCGTCCCGATCGAGCCGGCAACCGGAAGGAAGAAGTGGCTCCCCCCTTGCAAAGTCAGTCCCAAGGCAATAAGGGTCGATGCGCGATTTGCTTTCTTGGCCATACCCATCCCGAGTCCAACCAGACCCAGGATCAACTCCCCGACTGCGAAGACCATATGCGTTCCTTTCCGAGTGGCCTCCGTGGAGGCAAAAGCCACTCCTCGCCATTGTTGACCCGCTTCCCGACTTCGGCCCCGGCCGCACCAGCCCCGCCGCCGCCACATATCATGTCGTTGACTTGCTGCAAGGAGTGAACGCCGTGCAACATCCCAACCTGGCCACCGACACCCCTCCCCCCGGTTCCGGCTTTCGCCGGTCGATGGCCGTCTGGCTGTTGGCCATCGGTCCGGGAGTGCTCGGTCTCACCGCCGACAATGACGCCGGCGGGGTGCTGTCTTATCTGTTGACCGGAGCTTTCCAACACCTCTGGTGGTTTGTAGGCGGTCTGATCGCCATGGCTCCCGCCACCTATACCATCCAGGAATTGGCGCTCCGCGTGGCCATCGCCACCCGCCACCCCTACGGCAAGCTCCTATCCTTAAAATACGGCAAAGCTGCGGCGCGTGCGAATGGCATTATCCTGCATGGCCTCAATACCGTGATCCTCGTGACCGAATTCTTGGGAATGGCCAGCGCCCTGAATCTGTTTGGCGTCCCCTGGACTGGGTCCGCACTGCTGTCCTGGATTTTGGTGCTGACCGTCACCTCATTTCAACGCTACGCCCGCGTCGAGCGGCTGTTGCTGTGGATTGCCGGCATCAACCTGGTGTTCGTTCCCATCCTGTTCCTGCTTCATCCCTCCGCGGCCGCCTGGCGGCTTGCCTTCAACGGGGGATTTTCCGGCCGGACGGGGTTCTTGTTGCTCGCTCTGGCCGGCAATGCGATAGCGCCGTGGATGATCTACTGGCAGCAAAATGCGGTGTGGGCAGGCAACGTTGGCTCCTTGGCAGATGGCCGCAAGGATATCCGGATGGGCGTCATCGCTCAAGTCGGCATGGCGTCGGTGGTGCTGATGATTGGGGCGCTTTCCGGCAAAAACGCCTCCTGGCAAAATCCTTTGGCCTGGCTTGCCACGCGTGACGGCCGCTGGGTGGGTGACTTGTTCGCGCTGGGAATATATAATGCCGGCTTTCTCGCCGCCTGCACCATCTCGCTGTCGTCGGCCTGGATGGTTCAGGAAGTCTGGTACGCGGAGGCCGTACGCGGACACGACGACAACCCGGCACGCGGGGCCCTCGGTAAGATTCATCTGGCAAGCGTGACCCTAGCGGCGGCGGTCGCCGCCTGGCCCCGCCTTGCGGTGGGCTCGGTCGCGTTGTGGGCCCAAGCCCTGGGTGCGCTTTGGATGCCGGTGAGCCTAGCCTTGCTTGCCTGCATTGCCGCCGATCGGCGTATCATGGGGCCAATGGCGATACGGTCCCGTCGGCGCGTTCTAGTCGTGGGCTTGATTCTGTCATTTGTCGCCTTGGCCGTCTTCACCTTATGACAGGTTGCGAGAGCCAGGTTGGCGGTCGATTATCGCCACCGTGCAGCGCGACACCGAAATCAGCCGCCCCTCCTCGTCGGTAATCCGGATGTCCCACACCATCGTCGAGCGGCCCTTATGAAGCGGAACCGCCCGCGCGGTCACCACACCGTCCCGTTTGCTGCGTACATGATTGGCGTTGATCTCGAGTCCCACCGGGATCTGGCGGCTCAAGTCAAGCAGATGCGCTGTCCCCGCGCTGGCCACGGTCTCCGCCAGGGCGACGGAGGCGCCACCGTGCAATATGCTGAAGGGCTGGTGCGTGGGGCCGTGCACGGGCATGGTGGCAACCACTTCATCCGGGGTAATCGCCGTAATTTCGATACCCAGAGCCTCCATTAAAGTCGATACCGCGGTTTCGTCCAGCGCCATATTCTGATCCTCCCGACCCAAAATCGCCGATATCGGCGCCCATACCTTACCACAAGCTCCGCGCTTTAGGCGAGACAACCGGGTACGGTCGCGGTGACACGCGAATTCCGCTATGATAGGAGAGAAATCTGCTAAGCGGAGGGAGGGAATCCCATGCCCGGCACGCTCGATCTGGACGCGGCACTGCAATACGTGCGCGCCCACCGGGACCGTCACCTCCAGGAACTGCGCGAATTTCTTGGCATTGCCTCCGTCTCAGCCATATCTTCGCATGCCGGCGATGTGCGCCAAGCCGCCCAATGGCTCAAGCACCGGCTGTTGTCCGCTGGCTTTAGCACCGTTCGGGTGGAGGAAACCGGGGGACATCCGGTGGTGGTGGCAACCAACCCGGGCCATCCCGACCGTCCCACCGTCCTCGTCTACGGACACTACGATGTGCAGCCGGTTGACCCCCTGCCCGCTTGGCGCCACCCGCCATTTGAGCCCGCCATCGTTGACGGCGCCCTCTACGCCCGGGGCGCCAGCGACGACAAGGGACAGGTCTTCATGCATGTCATCGCAGCCGAAGCTTGGCTGCGCACGGGAAACGAGCTGCCGGTCAATCTCATCTTTCTGCTGGAAGGGGAAGAGGAGATCGGGAGCCCGCATTTGGGCAACTACATCGCGTCCCGGCAGGATCTGCTGCGGGCTGACTTGGCCGTCATCTCCGACACCCCCATGTATGCCGAAGGCGTCCCGGCCATCTGCTACGGCCTGCGGGGCCTGGCCGCTCTAGAGCTCACGGTGGCCGGCCCCAAGCAAGACTTGCACTCCGGAATCTTCGGGGGCACGGTGGCCAACCCGGCGCACGCGCTGGCGACATTGATCGCGTCGCTCCACGATGCCGATCAGAGGGTGGCGGTGGCGGGATTCTACGATGACGTAGACCTGCCCACCCCGGCCGAACGCCACGCGTTTGCCCAGCTCCCGTTTGACGACACAGCCTATCAAGACGAGGTGGGCGTGCCCGAACTGGCTGGCGAGCCGGGGTTTAGTCCCCTGGAGCGGACCTGGATCCGCCCGACCGTCGAAGTGAACGGCCTGTGGTCGGGGTTTAGCGGCGAAGGCCAAAAGACCATTATCCCGGCCAGCGCCCACGCCAAGCTCACCTGCCGGTTGGTCCCCCATCAAGACCCCGTTCGCGTGCTGGACCTGCTGGAAGCGCATCTCCGCGCCCATTGCCCCAAAGGCGTCGCCCTGACCATCGCCCGGGGAGAGGGGGCTCCCGGCACCGTCACGCCGATTGATCACCCCGCGGTGCGATCGGCGGAACAAGCCATTCGAGCCGTCTATGGGCGTCCGGCGGCATTCATTCGCATGGGGGGTTCGATTCCGGTGGTGGTCACCTTGCACGACGTATTGGCCATGCCGACTCTGCTATTGGGATTCGCGCTGCCGAACGAAAATTTCCACGCACCCAACGAACATTTCCATTTGGATAATTTCCATCGCGGAGCAGAGACCGTGGTCCGCCTTTGGAGTCTGCTCGCGGGATGGAAGCGGGAGGAGGGATCCCAGTGATTTCCGTCCAGCACCTGGAACAGTTGGCCGAGACCGTGGAGCAACTGGAAGCAAGCGACCAGACGGTTGGACCCGCCAACTCTGCGGGAGGGGCCGTGGCACGGCACGAAACCTCTCGTCTGCTGCAACGGTTGCAGTGCCTCCTGTTCCCTCGTGAACATCCGTATAGCGAATGCGCGGGCTCGCCCTCGCGGGTAGCGCGTCTCGAATTGCTCGGGGTGGTCATTTGGGACTTAGCCCATCAGATCCACCACGTAACCGCCCACGACTGTGCGAACGCGGCCACCGCCTGTCAAGAGTTGACCCGGGCTTTAGATTCGGCCACCCGCCTCAGCCAGCAGTTGCCAGCGATTCAGACCACCCTGTGGAGCGACGCCCAGGCGACGTTTGACGGCGACCCGGCGGCCCGCGACGTCTCCGAGATTATTGCGACCTACCCGGGGTTTTACGCCACCATGGTCTACCGTTTGGCCCACACGTTATTTCAAGCCGGCGTGCCGCTCTTGCCCCGCATTATGACCGAATTGGCCCACAGCCAAACCGGCATCGACATCCACCCGGGCGCCACCATCGGCTCAAGTTTCTTTATCGATCACGGCACCGGGGTGGTGATTGGAGAAACCTGTCTGATTGGCGACCGCGTCACCCTCTATCAGGGGGTAACCTTAGGCGCACTCAATTTTCCCCATGACCAGGATGGCCAGATTATTCGCGGACAAAAACGCCATCCGACCATCGGGGACGATGTGGTCATCTATTCCGGCGCCACGATTCTGGGCGGAGACACCGTCATCGGCCAAGGGAGTGTGGTTGGAGGCAATGTGTGGCTCACGCAAAGCATACCCGCCTACTCCAAGGTGACCAACCAGCCAACCATCGAGATGCGGGCGCGCATCCGATCCTGATTGAATCCATTACCAGTTGATGCGTGGGCGACTGCCCCCATCCGAGACGAGGGGAATACCTGATGCAACATATCCATGACAACAAACCGGCCGTTTTCGGAGGCCAAGACAGCCTGTACATTGATCTCATTTTTTGGCACCCCAACGACAAGAATGCCCTCGCCCTCACCCGCATCCTCGAAAGCCACGGATTGGGCGAACGATCCCAGACGGTGGAATGGCTTGATAAAATTACCGTGCGGGTGGCGATGTGGAAACGGCACTACCTGCCTGCCCTGAACCCTGAAGAGTGGAATCAGGCCAGCCAGGAGCTAGCCGCCTTCATCCGAGAAACGGCGGCCCACTACCACGTCACCAAAATCGAATTTGACACCCGCGCATTTTCGGTCGGCCTCGCCAAAAAAGTGCGCCGGGAAACGCACCAGATCGAGGACGTGGCCAATGCCCATCCCGTCCACAATCAGGTGGCCTGGTGGATTCTGCACCCATGAAACCCACCGCTCAATCTCTTAATCAGGCCCAACAGCGTTTGGCGGGGTTAGTGCACCATACGCCGCTTCTCACCAGTCAAGGGCTTTCGCAGATGGCCGGGGCCGAACTCCGGTTCAAAGCGGAAAATTTGCAGCGTACCGGCTCCTTTAAAATTCGGGGCGCTCTCAACAAGGTGTCCGCCCTGGCAGCCGAAGGCGTACCGGGAGTCGTCACCGCCTCCTCGGGCAATCACGCGCAAGCGGTCGCCTGGGCGGCGCGCCACTTTGGCATTCCTTGCCGGGTGGTGGTGCCCACCACGACCCCGCGAGCCAAATCGGACGCCGCTAGGTCATATGGCGCGGCCATCGAATTCTGCGGGACCGTCAGCCGGGAGCGCCTGGCCCGCGCCCAAACCATCGCCGCCGAGTCGGGATATGGGTTTGTCCCCCCTTACGACGACGTCCTGGTGATGTCCGGGCAGGGCACCATCGGGCGCGAATTGCTGGCGGATTGGCCGGAGTGTGATAGCGTACTGGTTCCCATCGGCGGTGGCGGCCTTATCGCTGGCGTGGCCAGCGCCATTAAACTCCAGTCGCCAGCGACGCGCGTCATCGGCGTGGAGCCGGCGGGTGCGGCCAAAGCCACCGCCGCCCGGCAAAGCGGCCATCTGCAGGAGCTGCCCGCAGCCACCAGTATTGCGGACGGGCTCTTGGCTTTAAGCCTGGGAGCCCTCACCTTCCCCGTCATCGAAGAGCACGTCGACGAGATTGTCACGGTTGACGACCACCAGATCGCCGAGGCCTGGTGGCTGCTGGCCAGCCGCCTAAAATTGATCACCGAACCGTCGGGCGCCTGCGCGGCGGCCTATGCCCTGACCGCGCCCTTTCCGCTGGCTGGCCGCCGCGTCGCCATCGTTCTCAGCGGAGGCAACCTTGATGCCGCCGTCGCCCACACATTAACCGTTCCTAACGCATAATTTGTTGCCCGCCGCCGATGCTAATCGCGGAGGTGAACGGCGTGGACATTGCAAAACCCACTTGCTCGTGCGGCGAACCGGCCCTGACCGTCTGTCTCGATTGTCAGGCCTCGCTCTGTGACGACCATCATTGCCGGAGCTGCCAACGATGCGAAAATGACTGTCTTTGCCAATGGCAGTGGTGGACCCCCGATTTTGTGTAACGTACCCTTCGCCAAAAAGGGGCACAATCGCCGTGCGCCCCAGACGAAGCCGGGAATCCAGCCGGATCGTCGCCAACGGTTGCTGACGCAACGCGCCAAAACATACCTGGAGGCGTGAAAATGGCCTCCCCGGCCAGGCCTGTCCGGCCCCAAAACTACCGGCCCGTGAACGCGGCATGGATAACCACACCCCCATGCAACCAGAAAAAAACGGCGGGCGGGTGTCTGCCGCGGCAGGCCAGACGACCTACCCCCCGTGGGGCCCTCCTGGGAACGCTCGGCATATAACATCGGCGTCGCCCTATGGAACTTAGGCCGGT